>JBCDCU010000076.1:0-12241 GCA_039181265.1 Pseudomonadota bacterium
CTCGCATTCGGAATTCCTGAGCTCCTCCTCCTCACCATTCTTGGTTTTTCCATGGTGGGTGTTCTTGCTGGCAGCAGCCTTCTGAAAGGATTTGTCGCCGTCGCCCTCGGCATGATTGTGGGTGCAATCGGTGAAGCGCCTGCGCAAGGCTCGCCACGCCTCGATTTCGGGTCTTGGTATTTGCAGGACGGTTTCAGTCTCGTGATCGTGGGCCTTGGTATCTTCGCCATCCCGGAAATTATTTCGCTTCTGCGACAAGATCGCGCCATCTCTAAGGAAGCCAAGCTTGGCGCCGGATGGATCGATGGTATTCGGGATTGGTGGCAGAATATCTGGTTGTCGATTCGCTGTTCTTCGCTTGGCGTGATTGTCGGCGTTATTCCAGGTCTTGGAGGATCGGTTGTCGACTGGATTGCCTATGGCCATACGATCCAGACGTCGAAAGATCGCGAAAGCTTCGGAAAAGGCAACATTCGTGGCGTGATTGGCCCGGAATCGTCGAACAACGCAAAAGAGGGTGGGGGGCTTGTTCCGACCCTTCTCTTCGGTATTCCGGGCTCCGGCTCCATGGCCGTCTTTATCGGTGGGATGATTCTGCTTGGCTATGAGGCCGGACCGCAGATGATCCAGAACGATCTGCCGATCACCTACACAATCGTTTGGTCTCTGGCGCTCGCCAATGTTGTCGGCGCGGGCCTCTGTATTTTTCTGTCCGGTGGGATTGCACGACTTACCACAATCCGGTTCCCGCTACTTGTGCCGTTTCTTTTCATGATGATTTCGTTTGCTGCCTTCCAGTCGAAGCAATCGCTCTGGGACATAACGGCTTTGGTGCTTGTCGGGCTTCTTGGGATTTTCATGCGGCGGTTTGATTGGTCGCGCCCGGCCTTCCTGATTGGCTTCGTGCTGGCGGATCAGGCGGAGGTCTACACGTATCAGGTGACGCAGATCGCCCGCGCAAAGATGCGCACCGGCGGTGTCGAGGGTCTGTTGAGCTATCTCTTTTCGCCAGTCGGTCTGGTATTGATTACTGTGATTGTCGTTTCCGTTTGGCTCGGCGCCCGTCAATCCGGTGTGCTTCACAAGCGCGAGGGTCCGACCAAAGCACAGACCAAAACCGGTCCCCTTCTTTTTACGATCGGTGTTACGGCATTCCTGTTGATTGCCTTCATAGATGCGATGGGCGTCAACATCATGATCGACAAGGTCTTCCCAGCGACCGTGTCCGGTTTCGGACTTGTCGCCTGTCTGCTCCTGTTGTTGCAAATGCGGCGGCAACCAGCTGACCATTCGCTCTTCACGGACAATGAGATTACCGGCGAGGACGCAACGGCAAGTCAGTCGCTCTGGCCGTCACTCGGGTGGTTCGTCTCGCTTCTAGCTCTCACGGCAGCCTTCGGCTTTGTGATCGCCCTTGCTATCTTCTTCGTGCTCTTCCTGTCATTCAGGGCGCGGGTAAAGCCGCTTCAAATCCTCCTCATGATGGCAGGCGGGATATCCTTCCTGCTCGTCATGGGCGCGGTGCTCAATCGATCGTTCCCGCCGGGACTTTTGCAGAGCGCTGTTGAATTGCCGTGGCCTTTGTCGGGTCTTTAGTCTCGGTTCAATCCAGATGCAGGCAAACCGTCAGATGCGGCCTTGAGCTCTCAGGAAGGTTTCGCCGGCTTCCGTCACTTCAACATAGGTGGCGCCAGCCTCCCGGCGGCGCGCAACGAATCCGTGGTCGACGGCATCTTCCCAAATGGAAAGGCGAGGGCAGGACGTGCGCCAAGCGTCCATAACATCGTCATAGGGTTTCGGTTCTTTGGCGATCCATTCCACGAGATCCAGAACCAGGGATTCGTTTTCAAGCGTCTTGGTCATGCAACACCTCCTTTAGCTGCGCCAGGCGAGCCAGAAAAAATTGACGGCTCCGAGGACCGTTAAGACATCAAGATAATCCGCGTGCCTTTCATTGGTCATACGCCGCAATAAGGTTCGCCCGATCCAGTTGCCTGGTATGGTCATCAGGCCGACCAAGAGTCCCAAGGCCAAGAATCCACCACCCAGAAGATCGGTGCTTCCGAAAACGCCGACGCGGATCACGTTTGTCACAAGGGCAATGACCGCAAGCGTTGCGACGAAGGCTTCCTTGGTCAAGCCATAGCCGAGCATAAAGGGCAGAAGAAGCATGCCCGGACCAATCGATGCCCCCGAAAAACCGCCATAAACCGCACCGATCCCCGCTAGATGGCGTTTTTTGGCTCTTATTGAGCGAGCCTTCGCCCACCGCCTCATGGGTATGGACGCGAGAATTACACAGCCGAGAAAGACCGCGATAAAGGTCGACGACAGGTCACCGTAAACGAAGGCGACAGCTAGCAAGCAAGGAACGCCCGTCAGGCAGATGATGAGAAAGACCTTCCAATTGACATCACGCAGATTGAGAAGTGCACGGGTCGAGTGGGAAATTAGGAGCGCGACACTCATGACGGGAACGACGGGTTTCACGCCAATGAGCGGGGCTAAAGCTGCGGCGAGCAGAAAGCCTCCCGCAACGCCGGTCGCCCCGTGGATCGCAGAAGTCACGACCGAGAGAAGCATGATAACGATCAGCGTTGGGATGCTGATTTCAAAGATGACACCAAGCGAGAAAAGGTCGGCCATCAAGTCTCATCCTCTTCTTCATCTTCGAAGAGAATTCTGAGGCGTGCCTTGTGAGCTTCGTGGATGTGGGCGCGGGCGGCCTTTTCAGCGCCCTCGGGATCGTGCGCGGCAATGGCCTCCACAATGGCCCGATGTTCTGCGACCGCTTTTTGTTGCCGCTCCGGTAAACTCAATGTCGTGCGGCCAAGCAGCGCCATAGAGGTCGATAGACCGTCCAGCATTTGCATCAGATAGCGATTGTGGGCGCCGAGGTAGAGCGCGCGATGGAAATTTTTGTTAAGGCGGGCGGCTTCCCGGCCATCGCCATTACCGTCGCCATGTTTGTCCTCCTGTTCGGCAATCATGGCGAAAAGCGTCTCGACTTCGGCATCGGATGCATGGCGGGAGGCGAGGCCCGCTGCGGTTCCTTCAAGAACCTCGCGCATAAGATAAAGTTCGGTGACCGCGCGATGATCGAGCTTTCTAACCACCATCCCTTTGTGCGGTTGATGAACGACCAACCCCTCGGTCTCAAGGCGCCGCAGAGCTTCGCGAACGGGCGTTCGGGAGAGTTGGAATTCCTCTGCAATCGCAGCCTCGCGCAACCGCTCACCGGGCTTCACCTCGCCGTCCGAAATGCGCTTGTGAAGGACCTTGTATGCGATATCAGCGGTGAGGGGTGCCTTGGTCATATCTGCGCGGTCCGCATTTGATCAGAACTGGTAGCGCCGCAAGCCGCCATCGACAGGGATAACTGTGCCCGTGATGTATTGCGCCTGAACCGAGCAGAGGAACACCACAAGGGCAGCGAGGTCTTCCGGTTCACCGTAGCGTCCCATCGGGATTTCCTTCTGGGCGTGGTCTTCCCGGTAATCGGGGGCATAATTTCGTCGCACCTGATCCGACATGATGCGGCCCGGAGGCACGCAATTGACGGTGATGCCGTTTCCGCCGACTTCGCGGGAAAGTCCCTTCGACCAGGAATGCATGGCAGCTTTTGCACAGAAGGCTCCATTGACATTATCGGGTTCAGACTTGCCGGTAATGTTGATGATGCGCCCCCAGCCATTCTTCTGCATTGATGGAAGAAGGTGATGGGCGATCTGGCGCTGACGGGTAAAGTTGAGCGTGATCGCTTCATCCCATTGCTCTTCGGTCGCGTCTTTGCCGAATGGGCGTGATCCACCGGCATTGTTGATGAGAATGTCCGTTCCGCCGAGAGCGCGCTCGACACCTTGACCGATTGTTTCGGCGGCATCATCACTCATGAGATCCTGAACGATTAAGACCGGTTCCCTGCCGCCATCTGCGATGATGTCCGCTTTTGCGCTCGAAAGCGTCTCTTCATTGCGGCCAACCAGACAAAGATGGGCGCCTTCCGCGGCGAGCATCCGTCCGATCGCACGTCCGATGCCCGCATTCCCGCCTGTGACGACTGCTTTTTTTCCTTCGAGTCCGAAGTTCATGCCCTTTGGCTCCCAATTTTTCGTGATGGTTCAACTCTGCGGTTGATTGCCTCAAATTAACATTGTATCCAATTGAATGCAATTTATCTGACGCATAGCTGCAATGTGGAATCGGTCTGATGGACAAGAGTTTTGACGTCTTGGTTGCCGGGGGTGGGAACGCTGCATTATGCGCGGCGATTTCCGCACGGAAAGCCGGCGCAAGCGTCTGCGTAATAGAGGCAGCACCCAAGGCTTGGCGTGGAGGAAACACCCGCCATACGCGCAATATGCGCGTCGCCCATGACGAAGGAAACGGGATCCTCACAGGGCCCTATCCGGTCGATGAATACCACCAGGACCTGATGCGGGTCACGAAGGGAAACACGGATCCTGAACTCGCCTCCCTCACGCTAGAGAAATCGAAAGAGCTTTGGGATTTCCTGAGTGAGCAGGGTGTACGTTTTCAGCCCTCACTTGGCGGCACGCTTTCGCTTGGCCGCACAAATGCATTCTTTCTTGGCGGTGGGCGGTCAATGCTCAATGCGCTTTACCGCACCGCTGAAGATGAAGGTGTTGAGATCGCTTACGAAACAAGACTCACTGACATGGAGATTGAGGACGGCTTCTTTGTATCTGCAAAAGTCGAGAAGGGTTGGGAGAGCGGCGCTTCTGAAGAAAGCATCATTTCAGCGCGGACATTCGTAGCAGCATCCGGTGGTTTTGAGGCCAATATCGAATGGCTCAAGGAAGCCTGGGGTCCTGCCGCCGAGAACTTCCGCATCCGCGGAACGCCCTACAACAAAGGCTCGGTCTTGCGCCTTCTCATTGATCGCGGGATTCAGTCGGTCGGCGATCCGAAACAATGCCATGCGGTTGCAGTCGACGGGCGCGCACCGCAATTCGACGGCGGTATCGTAACCCGCCTCGATTGCGTGCCCTTCGGCGTTGTTCTCAATCAGAATGCGGAACGGTTCTATGATGAAGGCGAAGATTTCTGGCCAAAGCGCTACGCGATCTGGGGACGCCTTGTAGCAGCCGAACCTGATCAGATCGGCCATGTGATTATCGATTCAAAATCGATCAAACTCTTCATGCCGTCGGTCTTCCCACCTGAAAAAGCGGACACGATCGAAGACCTTGCCGGGAAGATCGGGCTTCACCCGACTAGGATGGCTGACACCATCGATACGTTCAACGCCGCATGCAAGCCCGGCAATTTCGATCATACAATCCATGACGATTGTACGACCGAGGGACTTTCACCGCCAAAGTCGCACTGGGCGCGGCCGATCGATGTGCCGCCTTATTACGCCTACACCCTAAGGCCGGGCATCACCTTCACCTATCTCGGCGTCAAGGTGAATGCCGACGCCAGAATGGTTTTGGACAATGGAACGGCAAGCCCGAACATGTTCGCAGCCGGCGAAATCATGGCGGGCAACGTTTTGGGCGAGGGCTATCTCGCAGGTATCGGCATGACGATTGGCAGCGTCTTCGGACGGATAGCAGGAGAGGAGGCGGCACGCTATGTCCGCAACTGAATTGGCTGAAAGCAGCGCGTCGGATTTCAACCTTGCCGATCTTGTCACGAAGAACCAGCAGGAAGTTATCCGGCAGATGCAAATCTGCAATGCCTGTCGCTATTGCGAGGGGCTTTGCGCGGTCTTTCCGGTGATGGAATTGCGGCGTGATTTCACGGGCGGTGACGCGGATTATCTCGCCAATCTCTGCCACAATTGCGGCGCTTGCTACTACGATTGCCAGTACGCGCCGCCCCACGAATTCAGCGTCAATGTACCCGTAGCGCTCGCCAATCTGCGCGAGGAAACCTATGCGCGCCACGCTTGGCCGTCGGGTAGTCAACGCTTCTTCGAACAAAACGGTCTATGGGTGGCGTTTGCTTCGGCTCTCGCCGTCGCTTTGTTTATCGCAGGGTTTGCAGCATTTGCCGCTCCCGGCGCTTTGTTCGCGACTGGGACGGAACCGGGCGCCTTTTATCGGATCATGCCGCATAACGCGATGGTTGTGATCTTCGGGGCGGTTTTTCTCTATGCGATCTATGCGATCGTCATGAGTGCGCGCAGTCTCTGGTCAGCACCCGGAAAACTCGAAAATATCAGCCTAAGGAGCGTCCTGACCGCGATCCATGACGCATGCACCTTGCGTTATCTGGATGGTGGTGGCATGGGCTGCATGGATGAAAGCGAGCGCCCATCCGATGCCCGCCGTCTCTATCATCACATGACGTTTTACGGTTTTCTGTTGTGCTTTGCCGCGACCAGCGCCGGAACAATCATGCACTACTTCATGGCTTGGGAGGCGCCGTATCCCTGGTGGTCGCCCCCGGTTGTGCTTGGCACTATAGGCGGTATCGGCTTGATTGTCGGTCCTTTCGGCCTGTTGCAGATTGCACAGCGCCGCGATCAACCAATCCGCCAGGATACTCAAACAGGCATGAGTGCTGCATTTCTCTGTATGCTGATTCTTGTCAGTGCGACAGGGCTGGCGCTGCTCGTTTTCCGGTCAACATCAGCGATGGGCCTTCTTCTTGCCATTCATCTCGGCGTCGTCTTTGCCTTGTTCCTGAGCTTTCCCTACGGCAAATTCGTCCACGGGATACACCGGTTCATGGCGCTCGTGCGCCATGCCCACGAACAGAAAAACCATAATTGAGTAAAAGGCGTGAGGCTCGGTGAAAAACCGGCCTCGGCCAGCAATGGAAGCCGATCATGAAAGTCACGATCCTTGACGACTATTTCGACACACTGCGCACGCTGCCGTGTTTTGAGAAACTCGATGGTCATGACGTCACCGTTTGGACGGACCATGTTCAGGACGTTGACGCGCTTGCTGAGCGCTTGAAGGAGACTGAAGCGCTGGTGCTGTTTCGTGAACGAACCAAGATTGAG
Organism: Pseudomonadota bacterium; assembly: GCA_039181265.1. GTDB lineage: Bacteria > Pseudomonadota > Alphaproteobacteria > Rhizobiales > JACESI01 > JBCDCU01. The sequence goes on from JBCDCU010000076.1 coordinate 6,983, forward strand.
GGCGCGCTATTGGACCGCCTTCCCAATCTGAAACTGATTTCCCAGCGCAGCGTCTATCCGCATGTCGATGTCGAAGCATGCACCAGAAACGGTGTGCTTCTTTGCTCCAACATGCACGCGGGCACGCCGTCTTATGCAGCGGCCGAACTTACTTTCGGTTTGATCCTTGCTGCTATGCGGGAGATCCCGCAGCAAATGGCGGCGCTTAAAGCCGGAACCTGGCAAATCGGCGTTGGGTGGACCCTTAGGGAAAAAGTGCTTGGTATCTGGAGTTATGGCCGCATTGGGGCTGCCGTTTCAGCCTATGCGAAAGCTTTCGGCATGGACGTTCAGGTTTGGGGTGGCGAAGAAAGCTGTGCTCAAGCGGTCTCGGATGGCTTCCGCGTTGCCGAAAGCCGCGAAGCCTTCTTTGAGACAAGCGATGTTGTCTCCCTACATGTGCGCTTGAAGCCCACAACCGTCGGTCTGGTGATACGGGATGATCTCTCGCGGATGAAGCCGACGGCGCTTCTGGTCAACACCAGCAGAGCGGGGCTCATTGAAGAGGGAGCTCTAGTCAATGCTCTCGAAGCCGGCAGACCCGGTATGGCTGCCGTCGATGTCTTTGAAAAAGAACCGGTTTTGAACGCGAATCATCCGCTTCTGAAAATGCCGAATGTCGTTGCAACGCCCCATATCGGTTACGTCACAAAAGACGAGTACGACCTTCAGTTTTCCGATATTTTCGATCAGATCGTTGCCTTCGACAATGGGGCGCCGATCAATGTGATCAACCCGCTTCCTTAAGAGCTTGAACAACGGCTTGCGTGTAGGCCTTCGTTCCGAGCGGGCCACCGAGATCGCGTGTACGTGTCGCCTCGCTGGAAAGGCATTGGGTCACAGCATTTTTGATGCGTTTTCCCGCTTCGGCAAGTTCGGGCGCGCTGTGACGGGTGGATAACCAGTCCAAGAGCATCGCGGCAGATAGGATGAGCGACGTTGGATTGGCGCGATCCTGTCCGGCAATATTGGGTGCGGAGCCGTGCTGTGCCTGCGCCATGGCATGGTCATCACCCTGATTGAGGGATCCGGCAAGGCCAAGTCCGCCGGAGAGCTCGGAAGCTAGGTCCGATAGAATATCGCCGAACATATTGGTGGTGACGATAACGCCGAAACGGTCCGGATGCCGGACCAGATGGGCCGCCGCCGCATCGACCAGAACCTCATCGTAAACGAGGTGTTCGAATTCCGATTTCACTTTCCTGACTTCCTCCAGAAAAAGGCCGTCGGAAACGCGCAGAACGTTCCCTTTGTGAGCGCAGGTCACTTTCCGCCCGTCACGTGCGGCAAGCTCGAAGGCCGCCCGCGCGATGCGGTTTGACCCTTTACGGGTGACCTTCCTGATCGCAAGGGCAAGATCTTTCGTCGGCATGATTTCGCCGGTACCGACATGCATGGTGCGGTCTGCGTAAAAGCCTTCGGTGTTTTCCCGCGCAACGATGAGATCGAAGGACGACGCGACCGGCCTCGGCACGGCATCATAGGTTTTGGCCGGGCGAATGTTGGCGTAGAGATCGAGCATCTTTCGCAAAACGCCGGACGGATTAAGGCCGCCTTCAGCGGTCGGCGGATAATCCATATGGGAGACCGGGCCAAGCACGATCCCGTCGGCCTGCCGGGCGTGTTCAATCGTCTCGTCGGAAATCGTGATCCCGTCACGTTCAAGAGCCCGAAAGCCGACATCTTCAAAGGTGATATCGAGCGAAAGGCCCGTCGCATGTAAAACCTGATGTGCGGCAGCGACGATTTCATCACTGATGCCGTCACCGTTTAAGATCAAAATACGCATCACCGATCCATTTCGCTTGGCCAATCAGACCCGTCCGAGCCGCACGCTGATCGGCCAGGAAATGTCGACGGTCGCACCGTCCGGCAAAAGCGTGCCAAGATCATCGACAAAGGCTGCGATAATGTCATCTGCGCCTTGTTTCTTCGCTTCTTTCACAGCTGACCACGTGGCGAGATAATTCAGGAACGCTTCCCGATCCCATTGCCGTACGATCGCAAGCGGCTTCATATCCAGCGGATCGAAGGGAAAGGGACGATCGCGATAGGCGTTTTCGACATGGGCTCGGCCCGCGGGCCAGAACCGATGGATGTCCTTCCAGTAAAAGTCGAGGATACGGTCTCCGGCTTTGCCTCCCGTCTCCATGACACCATAGGTGATGAGCGCAATCACCGCATTGTCCTTCGCAATCCGCCGGACCTCTTCATAAAAGATAGGAAGATCCAGCCAATGGGCTGCCTGGGCGACCGTAATCAGCGAAACAGATTTATCTGGCAGACCGGACTCTTCAGCCGGTGCCTCGTAGTAGGTGATGTTGTCGGCAGGTTTTGCGTTGGCGATCTGATCGGCGCTGATATCGGTTCCCGTCACTTTATCCATGTGCTTGCCGAGAAGGGCCGTCAGCTGACCGGTTCCGCAAGCAACATCAAGTGCGTGATCGCGAGATGGAGCAATCGCGGCGAGTTCGGCGGCCAACTCGTCCGGGTAGGTCGGCCTCCCACTGCTGTAAAGACTGCCGCCTTCCTGCCAGTGGCTTTTGTCGCTCTGCGCCATCCGTGACACCTCTTTATACCTGCTACCTCAGCACAACTCTTGTTGTTATAGGCGCAATGCTCGTGGACTTTGCAAGGGTGTTTTCGATTGGCCTTCAATAGCTTTGAGGCTTTCCAATCATCGCTAGCCAAAATCCAGTTTCTCTTTCAGACTGCCCACAAGCAGGGTTCTCAATGTAGCGAATGCCTTGCCGTCGGAGTTTGGGAGGCAAAAAATGTCGAAAGCGCAGGTCATTCATGAACTGGGTCCACCGGAAGCGATGCAATGGGAAGACTGGCATGTTCCGGATCCTGCTCCCGGCGAGGTCCGGCTGCGCCATACCGCTGTTGGGGTGAATTTTGCCGACACCTATCACCGTGGCGGCATCTCTCATCCATGGCCGGTCCCGCCATGTCCCGTCGTGATTGGTTTTGAAGGCGTTGGAATCGTTGAGGGAACCGGGGACGGCGTTACCGGTTTCTCAGTCGGTGATAAAGTCGCTTACGGGATCCCGCCGCTTGGAAGCTATTCCGAAGTGAGAAACTATCCGGCTGACAAACTGCTGCATCTACCCGCCAATCTTGATGACAAGACAGTGGCGGCCCTTCTTATGAAGGGTATGACCGCGCATTATCTTCTGCATCGGACCTATGCCGTCAAACCGGGCGACACAATTGTCGTTCATGCGGCCGCCGGAGGCATGGGGCTCATCCTGTGCCAATGGGGGAAGGCCCTCGGCGCGACAATTGTCGGCACTGTCAGCACGGAAGAAAAAGCCGAAGTGGCGCGTGCCGCCGGCTGCGATCATCCGGTCGTGCGCTCAAAGCAGGACTTTGTCAAAGTCGTGCGCGATGTGACGGATGGGGAGGGGGCCGCGGTCGTCTATGAGGCGATCGGCAAAGACACGCTCCAGGCTTCGCTCGATAGTCTACGCCTGATGGGCGTTTGTGCGGCTTATGGGCATGTTTCCGGCCCGCCGGATCCTGTCGATATTATTCAGGATCTCGGTCGGCGCGGCTCGCTCTTCATTACGCGGCCCGCAATCATGCATTACGTCGCAAAGCGCTCGGATCTGGAATGGACTGCACGCGATCTCTTCAAGGCAATCGGCGATGGCATTTTGGATGCAAACATCAATTATGAATATCCGCTCGCGGAAGCGGTGAAGGCTCATCAGGCCATAGAAAGTGGAACAACGCTTGGCGCGACGGTTCTCATTCCGTGAGACGCTTCTCTTGTGAGAAGATCAGGAGACCGTGACGGGTGTTTGTTCCATGGGTTCCGGAACGGCGAGCGGTGTCGACGGCGTGTGATTGGAAAGCGAGAAGATCCGGTCCGCGCGCCGTTTCATCTTTTCGTTGTCACCGACAACGATCATCGTAATACCGAGTTCCCTGTTGAGATCCCCGAGCAATTGGTAGATCCCATCCGCCTCTTCGGGTGCAAGGCTTCCCGCCGGCTCATCGCACAGCATTATCTGCGGTTCTTTCACGATAGCACGGGCAATTGCCACGCGTTGCTGTTGTTCCGGTGTGAGTTGCGAAGCGCGCAAATGGGCGGCATCGGCCAGACCGACAAGCGCGAGGGCATCTTCCGGCTGCATGGAGCGCAGGATCTGATCGCTGGCGCGGGCAACGTTTTGCAATGCCGAGAAATGGGGGATGAGGTTGAAGTAAGAGAAAATGACGCTCAGGTGGTTCCGGCGAAACGCCATCAGGTCACGTTTCGAGAACTTGCAAATGTCACGACCTCGGAAACGGGCTTCACCGGCACTGGGTTCATCAAATCCTGCAAGGATGGCCAGAAGCGTTGATTTTCCGCTTCCGGACGGACCGCGGAACAGGATCAATTCTCCTTCGTTAATCGACAGAGTCACGGCATCGAGCGCCGTGAACTCACCCTCCGGTGTTGCGTAGCGCTTTGAAATCTTGTCAATTTCAAGAACTGGAGCTGTCATCCAACTTCTCTGCCATTTCAACCTGCTTAACGCATGCTGCTATCGTGATTTTGACTTCAATCAAAGTTTCTATACGAACGATCACTAACCCGACCTTATGTACCTTTGCAACTTAGGTGTTTCACAGGTCGCTTTCGGCAAGGTCTCTGAGTGCCAATGGTTTGAGCACATGGACTTTTTGAGCCGTCGGTAACTCGATAATTCCTTTCTTGCGCAAAACCGTAAGCGTACGGCTCACCGTTTCAATTGTTAGACCCAGAAAATCAGCGATGTCGGCGCGCTTCATGGGAAGTGGGAAGCTGTCTGCGTCTTCACGCTCGACGCTCTGACGGTCAAGAAGCGTGATGAGGAACGATGCGATCTTTTCCATGGCCGATTTACGGCCAAGCATCAAAAAGTGTTCCTGCATGCTGTTCACTTCTGCAGCTGCCGTACGCAGAAGATGAGCACAAAATGCGGGATCGCTCTCCATTGCACCGCTGAATGCATTCTTGCGGAAGACCCGGACTTTGACCGGTGCAACGGCATCGCAGTCGCTGTGATAAAATTCATCATGCGAGAGGCCGATCATATCGCCCGGATAACCAAAGCTTAGAACCTGGCGGCGGCCATCGACGAGCATTTTGGAAGAGCGGACAACGCCTTCCAGGATCTCATAGATGAACTCCGCATTGTCGCCTTCATGAAAGACTGTTTTGCCGGCACCGAATGTATGGACATGTGA
>JBCDCU010000077.1:0-12153 GCA_039181265.1 Pseudomonadota bacterium
CGGAAAAATAGAGTTCCCCGAATACCCGCTCGGCGGGTATTTGCAGGACCATCAGAGAAACGCCCGCCAGAACATAAAGCGACAGGTCCGGCAGAAGGCTTCCGAGCGCCGCAAAGCGGCCACTTCCCGGCGCGTTTCGCCGTGCGCAGACCGCAAGTCCCATTAATAAATGCGCGGGTGTATTGATTGCTGCTCTCGCTTTCTACTTTTCCTGCGACCGGATATCGGAAAACCGCCTCAACCCTGACTGGACGTTCACTATGTCAAAAGACAGGAAATTTGCCCACTACAGCTTCGGCACGCAGGTCCGAAAGTCCCCGTTTTCCGATGCGGCGCTGCGTTGGGGGGCGAAGGGATTTTCGGTCTATAACCACATGTATATCCCGCGCGATTTCGGCGATCCCGTCCAAAACTTCTGGACCCTGATCAACGATGCGATCCTCTGCGACGTCTCGGTCGAACGGCAGGTTGAAATCAAAGGACCGGATGCGGCGAAATTTACGCAATATCTAACGTGCCGCGATCTTTCGACCTGTTCAGCCGGGCAATGCAAATATGTGCTGATCACAGATCAGGACGGCGGGATCATCAACGATCCGGTGTTGTTAAAGCTCGCCGACGATCATTTCTGGCTCTCCATCGCCGACAGCGACGTTCTCCTCTGGGCACGCGGGGTTGCGGTTCATGCGGGTATGGATGTGGAGATTACAGAACCGGACGTTTCGCCCTTGCAGTTGCAGGGTCCGAAATCGCGCGATGTGCTGCGCGCGGCCTTTGGCGATGCGCCAACGGAGCTCAAATATTACCGCTTCATGGAGTATGACTGGGACGGTGTCCCGCTTGTTATCTCGCGCACGGGATGGTCAAGCGAGCTAGGTTACGAGATTTTCCTGCGCGACGGGTCTCACGGCGACAGGCTCTGGGAACACATTATGGCGGTCGGCGCGCCGTTCGGCCTGAAACCCGGCCACACATCGAGCATCCGCCGGATTGAGGGGGCGATGATGTCCTACCACGCGGACATGACCCTTTCGAACAATCCCTATGAGCTCGGCCTCGACCGGCTTGTCAATCTGGAGACGGAGACAGAATTCATCGGCAAAGCTGCCCTCATACGGATAAGGCAAGAAGGTGTCAAACAGCGCCTTGTCGGCCTCGAGATTGACGGCGATCCGTTGATCGGCTCCAACGATTCCTTCTGGCCGGTTCTGAAGAAAGGGATGCAAGTCGGCTATGTCACATCAGCGATCCACTCCCCGCGCCTTGAGAAGAACATCGCCCTTGCAATGGTGAAGGTTGAGCATTCGGAGACCGGCACTTCATTGACGGTCGATGCGCCGGGTGCCCCCCACGGCGCACTCGTCGTGCCCACCCCGTTTTACGACCCGAAGAAGGCGCTGGCGGCGGCGGGTTGAGTGGTGTGGGGAAAGCGTCTCAAAACACTTCCTCTCAACACCTCAGCATCACGTTCCTGAGCACCCAAGCGCTTGTGTCGCAGCCGGTGGCGTGGCGGCAGGCGGCGTCGAAACAGTCGACGGCCTTGCCGAACTCATCGCGGTGGGCGGGTGAGCAGAAGCCGACCCGGAGGCCGCGATATTGCAGCGTTGCGTCCTTTGAAATCCGCTTACCGCTCCACGGGCAATAGCGGTTGATCGGAATGCGCGTGTCCTGATCAGCGCGCGCGGCGAGCACCGCCGCATCAAGCGCAAGCGCTGCTTGTTCGAAGCGCTCGCGATGCCCATCGCTGCAAAAGCCCACGATACGACCCCGATAGCGCGTCAGGCCACGAGATGAGACCGCCCTACCCGACCACGGACAGACACGGTTTACGCACGCGTCGATTTCGCATCCCGGCGCGAAGCGTCTTGGCGAAAGATGGGCCGTTACGATCGTGCAGTCCTTGCAGGCGCGTTCCATCATCGCCTCAATCCCGCAATCGGTCGAATAGATTGCATGCTCGCCATGACAATCGGAGAGAACAAAACCTTCGAATTGCCCGTGGCAGTCAAAGCAAAGCCTCGTCACCCGTCCCTCAACGGTGATGCCGCCAGGCTCTTCATCATCACAGGGGCGATCCGGATCGGGATCGCAAGGATCAGGTTTATCTGGGTCGGGCTTTGTCGGGTCCCGCTCGCCAGATCCATCTGGCGACGGTTCCACACTGTCTGGATCAATGCCCAAACCATCCAAACGCACGCCGAGACCATCCACGAGCCGGATCATGATCGGATACCAGCGGTCATCTTCCGGCACCGAGGCGATGATGTGCTTCATCACCGACAAACGCCGGATCAGGCCCGGTATCACCTCCGCGCTTTTCAAGACCGGAATATCGATCTCGAAACTACCGACCATGAAGCGCGGCGGGTTCCGCGGACGGCCCAGATCCGAATATTGATGCGCCTCGACCCGGAAATATTGCCCGGCGACAATCCCTTCCGGAAGCGCAATCGTCACGAGGCCGGGGATCGTGCGCTCCTCCGAGCGCGGGACGGCGAGGAACGTGACATCGCCAAGCGTGAACTCGATCTCATGATCGTCGATCTTGGTAAGGGTCGGTGCGCCATATTCATTGGCGTTCGCATCGATCACCTCGTCCACATCGACCGAGGGCAGATAGATCGAGACCCGGCTTTCGCGCGGAAGATTGTTCCAGCGAAGGAGTAATTCGTCGAAATCGCCCTGCCGTTGCGTGGACGCCGCAGCGACGCTCGTCCCTGTAAAGCCCCGCGTTGCCTGCAATTCGCAGGGCGTCATCAAGGTGCGCGAGTCGACGCTGATCCCGGGATTGGGCGCTTCCTCGATCCAGATATTGCGCTGGGAGAGTTTATCCGATGTTCCGGGTGTCGCACGCGGGGGGATCAGATCATCACCGAAATGAACCTCCGAGACGAGGCATTGGTGATAGCCGCGGGTGAGTTCCTGTAAGCTCAGCATCTCGTCCTCATCGAACGGCCCGTCACTTTCAGGGTAGAGCGGAATGCGCGGCTCGGTCTGGTTGAAATCAAGAACCGCGCCGAAATAGGTGTGGCCTTCAGACCCGCCCGTGGGTTCAAGCGTCCTCAAGTTGATGGGATCGGGCTGTTCGCGCATCGAGGTCGTCGCCGTATTCACCCTCTGCGTTCCAAAGTAAGGAATAGAGAGGATCACCTTGCCGTCGCGGCCGATCAGTTGCGTTGCCTCGGCATCGTCGCCATCCCGGCGATAAGTGGTCGAAGGATCGAATTCGAGCGCGGTTCCGACCGTATTGAACATGCGGAACATCACCCGCACATCGGGTGCTTCAGTCGAGACCGAGCGATAGCGCACCCTTGCGACCGCAAAGTTCCAGACCCGGAACAAGGGCCCTCCGACGCCGAAGCGTACACTGCGGGAGAGTTCCAGTTTAGCGCGGTCCTGTTCTTCAGCAATCGTATCGAACGGATGGACCCCTGCCCCGCCCGCGAGGCTGTTGAATTGGTCGAGGAGGGTATCAAGGAAAGAATAGGGGTTGAAGCCTTCCCCGATCACCGGGAAAGGCTGGAACGGCGCCTGATGACCTTCGACCACTTTAAAGACGCGCAGATCCGTGCTCAGCCAGAATTCCTCGCCATCGAGCATGAACGGGTTCGGCTGCTTATGAAGGCGGATCGCACCGCTCGCACCGCGCGTTTCGCTGATCGCCTGAATGTGCAGGTTTCTGAATTCATCGAAGGTCTCGAAGACATCGTCCGATATAATCCGCATGGAATAGGTAAAGACAATCCGTTGCGCCGTATCGCCCTCATCCTGGCCGATGTCGAAATCAACGCCTGCAAGCTGGAAGGTGATATCGAAATCGCTCGCAGGATCGCCTGCCTGGTTGTCCATCGTCGCGATCAGCTCCGGGCCGACATAATCGTTCGGCTGGGTCGCGGTCATGATCACCTGCAGGACTTCGCTGATCACCGTCTGACCGGCGAGCTGCATCGATTCAACATCATGGCTTGAAATGGTCGAGCGGTTGAAGACCATGAACATGCCCTGATGGCCGACCTTGACGAACCGCGCTTGACCGCAGGGTAAACCGTTATTGCCGACGAGCCAGAGCATGTAATAGCCGGGCGGTGCGATATTGCCGTTGGGCGGCGCGTCGACAATGATTGCATTGCCGCTTTGATCGCGGATGTTGATCCCGACATAGCGCTGGTCGGCGTCAAAAGCATGGGTGACGGAGCCAAGCCGCGTCATTGCCACGCGCGCGATCGATCCGGCGTCCGGGCTGTTGATCGTAAAGACATCGCCGTAGGAAACAGAGCTTGGCGCATCGCTGATTTCCGGGCGCCCGGCGTTCCCGACATACCACGGCTCATAGATCTCAATTCGCTTTTCGGCGACGTCGTCCGGGTGGCCGGTGCTTGCGTTGAAGTTCGACCCCGCGGTCAGAACATTGCCGTTCGATAAAAGGAGCGCGACGGAATGATAGTTACGCGTCACCTGCGCCTCGTCCATTTCGAGGTCGGTCCGCCATTCTTCCATCTGATCGGCGCCCGTCGCGACATTAAAAGGCGGGGTATAGATTTCCGCGCGGTGGACGGCAGCAGAATCCAGCTCACGCAGAACAATCTCGCCATCATCTTCCACTTCGGTCGGTTCGACGCCGCCGACGATTGCGACCTGACCGGTCGGAAGAAGGACCGAGCAACTGTTGCGGCGGGCGGGCGCGGTTAAATCCCAGTCGCGGCTTCCCGCCGATTGCCAGGACCCGGAAGACGGTTCAATCCTGACCGCATCCCCTGTCCAGCCAACGGCAAGCACATGGGCCTCATAATTGCGTTCGGGCAGAAGCGGCAGAAGAACCGAATTGAAGAAGTGCTCGGTAATCCCCTCATCGCGCTTTACCGCCGGAAGATCGCCAACGCCCTCAAAACTGCCATCTTCGGGCGTGTAATATCCGGTCCCGAGCCCCGCAAGCGGAGACGCAAAGAAGATCCGCCCATCCGGCATCACATGGCCACGTGGATAGTTGCGGTAGGAGAAATCCGATGTCCGGTTGATGTCGATTTCCCAGCTATCCTTGCCCGCCGAATAGACCTCCGGGTGTTCGTGCTCATGCGGCACATGTTCGTGGCTCGGGTGACCGGCAAACGCCATCACCTCGCCGCTCTCAAGCGTGATCAGGGTTGGATACCAGCGCCCGCCCCCCAATTGGTGACCTGGCATTCCGGCAATCGGCTCAAAAGCCATATCGCGCACGCGGACCCAGCGCCTCTGCCAATGCTGATAAATCCAGCAGGCGCGCTCGCCATCCCAGTGGTTCAGCGCCTCATGCGGGTTCTGCTCGTTACCATCCTGATCGAACAGTGGATCGTGGTGCGCATGTTCAGGTGGCGGGTTTCCATAAAAGCTGAGCGGCCAGTCGCGCGTACCACCCCCAACGAGGAGGCGTCCGTCGCCGAGAAACGCGTGCCCACAGCAAAAGAGATCGGTATTCGGCGAATTGTTAATATTGAAGAGCCGGTTGTCGGAGACCCGAAAGCGTTGGGTTTTCAGAAAATCGATGCCGCCCTTAAAGTCTTGAAACCTGTCAAAACTGTGCTCGCTGCCACCGAAAAAGAGAATTTCATTTGTGGGAAGTGCTGCGGCGTGAACGACCAGAATATTCGCTTCCAGGTCGCCGCCGTTCTGCGATTGAACGATGTGCCAAGGCATGACGGACCCCGTAATCGGGTATCAGGATGCGAAGGTTTGACGCGAATTACGGCTTTTGCACCCGAATATCCCGCTTTTGATGTGTTTATGTTTGTTTTTCTTACAAAGAATGATCGATAGACTAACATATCGGGCGCGTTGAAATGTGGCGACGGACCATTCGGGGAAAGAAAAACATGACGGGATTTGGGACCCGTGTCGGAGGCTGAACGAGGCCGCATTCTGGCCGAATATCAACATCCATGCGACTGCGCGGCGCGAACCAATTCTCGAAGAAATGCGACAGCGTATTCTGTATTGATGCAGTAACTTTACAAACTAACAAGATTAACGCCGATCTCGCCGTGGTCACCTAACAGCTAATCTTCGTTTAACTATACGGATTCAGCGAAATTTTATCTCCCTGCATTAAATTATTGTCAGACTTATAAGGAAAGAGCGGCACCATGCATACACTCTACGCGACAATCGGTTCAGGAAACTGCTTCAAAGCTCATCTGGTTATGAACCAGTTGGGCATCAGCTATCGAACGGAGCTCATCGATGTCCTGAAAGGCGAAACACGGCAGCCACATTACCTTGCGATCAACCCGGCCGGAACCGTTCCATTCCTGCGTTTGTCCGATGGCAACACGATTGCGGAATCGAATGCGATGCTGTGGTTTCTCGCGGCGGGGTCCGATCTGGCGCCCAAATCCGCTTATGAGCAGGCGATGGCAGTCCAGTGGATGATATTCGAACAGACACGTCTTGAGCCAAACATTTCACCGGCGCGCTTTTTCACGTCAATCGTGCCCGCCCGCCGCGACGAGATGAGCGATCAGATCAAGGACTGGCAGGTCAAGGGTAACGAAGGTTTGAAGCTTCTCGATCAGCATCTCAGCAATCGTGACTTCGTTCTCGGCACGGATTACTCCATCGCAGATATCGCGATTTACGGATACACCCACGTCGCCAATGAAGGCGGGTTCGATCTTGCGACCTATCCCGGCATTATGAACTGGATCAGCCGCGTCGCCTCAACCCCGCGTTACATGGCGATGAATGCTCTACCGGCCGCTGCTTAAAGCGGCCTCAAAATTACGGTTCGCCGAAACTGGGCTACGAGGACGATGCGAGTTCTTTCAAACACGCCGAAATCAAAACTGAAACCGGGGCAGCCCGGTCTCACAGATCATCACATGGAGGGGCTGAAAACACCCCTTTGGATCTTCGACATTGATCATTCGCGGGTTGCGTGGGCAAATTCCGCAGCACTTGACGTTTGGCAGGCAGAAACGCTCGACGAGCTTACCAGCCGGAACATGGGCGTGGAGATGTCGATGGCGGTCGCTCAGCGTCTTCGCCAGTATCAGGAAGACTTCATCGCCCATAATGCGACCTTCACGGAACTCTGGACGCTTTATCCAGGAGGCGTGCCGACGACACTCGACGTTGTTTTTAAAGGCTATCGCTTTGAAGACGGGCGCATGGGCATGTTGTGCGAAGCCAGGGCGCAGGCTGAAAATACGCCGGAAACGCTCAGAAGCGCCGAAGCTCTTTTGCACACATCGGTGATGATCTCTCTCTATGATCTTCAAGGTATGCCACTTTACTGCAATCCGGCAGCACGCGCATCGCACATCGATACCACCATCAACGTCCGCGAACGGTTTGTCGATCAGGCCGAGTGCGATGACCTGATGGCGCAATTGCACAGAAACAGCGGCTGTCGCCGCTCAGTTCGTGTGCGCACCACCAAAGGCATAAGGTGGCACGAGATCACCGCACGCGACTGTCTTGATGCCGTGACGGGCGAGCGGGCTTTTCTATTCAGCGAGACCGACATTTCCGACCTCAAAGAAACCGAACAACGGGTTCGTTATCTCGCAGACCATGACGTGGTGACCGGCCTCCCGAACCGTAATTTCGTTCGCTCCGTAATGCCGGACCAGTTGAAAGCGGCGAAAAAGAACAGTGAGAACGTTACGTTCCTTGTCCTTGACCTCGATAATTTCAAGACAGTCAATGATACGCTCGGTCATGCTGCCGGAGATGAATTGTTGATCAATGTCGGCAATCACCTCAATGAGATCACCGGCAATAAGGGCAATGTCGCGCGGCTGGGAGGAGACGAGTTTCTCATCTGGATGCAAGGTGTTGAGGACGATGAAATCGATCGGTTTGCCGCCGAACTGCTTGCCCGTTTCCGGGAAGAAACCGTCATTGAAAACCGCAGATTTCTTGTAACCCTCAGTATCGGCGTGAGCCGTTTTCCTGAAGATGGTAGAGACGTCAGCACGCTTTTGAAAAACGCCGATGTTGCGCTTTATGAAGCCAAGGAAGAGGGGCGCAATACGTACCGCCGCTTTAGAGTTTCGCTTCGCGCCAAAATTGAAAAGCAGGTCAATCTCGAAAACGATCTGCGAACGGCAATTGAAGAAGAACAATTCGAGGTCTATTACCAACCGCGCCTCGACGTCGTGACGAATGAGATCATTGGCGGCGAAGCCTTATTGCGATGGCGCCACCCAACCCGCGGACTGCTAACGCCAGGCGCCTTTATCTCGACATGCGAGCAAACGGGCCTCATCAACGACATCGGTGAATGGGTCCTTGAACAGGTCGGCATTGAGCAGAATGCTCTTGAGCGGGCCGGCTACCCAATCACCCTTTCCGTCAACATTTCGCCGCGTCAGTTCAGGTCGCGCTCACTTGTCGATAGTGTGCTCTCGCTCCCGGACCGGACCGGCTGCGATCCGAACAAGATCGAGCTTGAGATTACAGAATCCATGTTGATGAGCGACAATGAAGACGTCGCGAAACTCCTCTCCGCTTTCAAGGAACGCGGCTATGGCATTGCGATTGACGACTTTGGCACGGGCTATTCGAACCTTGCCTATATCCAGCGCTATCCGATCACGAGCCTAAAGATCGACCGGTCTTTTGTGAACGATATCGAAAACAACGGTGCCGTCACACAGATGATCATTTCGCTCACCATGCTTCTCGGAATCAAAGCCGTTGCAGAAGGGGTTGAGACGGAAGGGCAGCGCGAATGGCTCCATACCCACAAATGCGAAGAATACCAGGGCTTCCTCTATTCGCCGGCGGTGTCAGCTGACGAATTCCGGCACATGCTTGTGAGCGCCAAAAGCGAACCGGCGGATCTCATACCCTTCCCCAAGGCGATGGGCTAAGATCCACCAGCCGTCATATCAGGACCCGACGTCTCGTTCTCGTTCGTCTTCGGAATTTTGCATCAACGCCGTATTGGTGATGCCGATCCCGAAAGCCCCTTCAAAATCCGCACTGGACGCACCATGGCGCATTCCAACCGCAATCGAGGAGACGAGGACGTCAACCAGAGCCTGGGTCGCATCGTCATACTTCGCAGGTCTATCCGGTCCGGCGTCTTCGACCCGCTCAAGGTCCGGGAGAACCCCGAGCGACGGCGTGTTGATGATCCGATCGGCACGGATCTGGCCGTCACCATTGCGGCGCGTCTGGCCAGTGAGCCATGACGCAACGATTCTTTGAGCGACCTTCTGGATGTCATCAAAATCGCTTTGCGCCTCACACGGTTGAGCATCCAGTGCGCCGGACGACAATGTGTTGGCCGAGGTCAGCGGTTGTGACAGTTTCGAGCCGTCGCGATAAATCGCAACCGCCTTCAAGGCAAGCGCTGCACCCGTCGCAAACGTGTCCTGGCAGGCTGCAAGGCTCGTTCGGCTTGGTACATTGACGGTTTTGGAAATGGCACCACTCACAAAAGGTTGAGCCGCCGCCATCATCCGCAAATGGCTCGTCATGGAAAGCGAGCGGTTGCCGTTTGCGCCGCACGGAACGGAACAGTCGAAAACGGGCAGATGGCGCGGGTTCAGACCGGGCGCGCCCTCGAGAGTCCCGTGGCCGAAGCAATGGGCGTTCGCCGTTCTGATTTCAGCCGCTGAGAAGCCGAGATGGCTAAGAAGATTAAATGCGGGCTGCATGAGTTCGGCCTCGCTCAATCCAACCGCCCGCGCGCAAAAGGCAAGCCCTAGGATCGGCGGAGCAAAGGCTGCTTCAAGGCAAGACGCGGTCGCAACCGCGCTTTCGGCAGCTTTAATCAACTGATCGGTCAGCCCGCGCGCCTTGAGGGTGTCGGGATTGATGTGCGGAGCGGAGCGCAAGGTTCGGGCGCCGACTACATAGCGGTCAATCTCTTCGATTTCGTCCTCGGCATAGTCGAGTGCCCGCAAGGCCTCCGGGACGCAGCGGTTGATGATCACCACATGACCGCCGCCTGCCAATGTCTTGTGTTTGACGAGCGCATAATCCGGCTCGATCCCCATGGTTTCGCAATCCAGGATAAGGCTCGTCGTGCCGGTTGGCGCAATCACACTCGCCTGCGCGTTGCGGTATCCGTGCTTTTCACCTAGCGACAAGGCCCGATCCCAGGCGTCTCGGGCGGCATCGATCAGGGCCTGATGCATGCCGCCCGGGCCATCGAGCGCAACCGGGAGCCGAGACAGGCCTTCATACCCGTCCCGGTGACCGTAAGCCGCTCGGCGATGATTGCGGATCACGCGCAGCATAGGATCCCGGTTTTCGGCAAAACCGCGAAACGGACCGACATCGGCGGCAATTTCAGCCGAAGTTTCATAGGTCAGGCCCGTCATCAGCGCCGTCACCGCACCGCAGAAAATCCGCCCTTCATCAGAATCGTAAGGAAAACCAGATGCCATCAGAAGACCGCCAAGATTGGTGAATCCAATCCCGAGCGGGCGATAGGCATCGGTTTTTTCCGCCATTGCGTGCGAGGGATAAAGAGCCGCGGAAACCGAAATCTCCATCATCAATGTGATGAGCCGGACGGCTTGCTCGAACGCGGCCAAATCCATCTCAAGGCCATTTTCAGAAACGGCGCGGAGATTAATGCACGCAAGGGTCGTCGCCGTATCATCGAGGAACAGGAACTCAGAACAGGAGTTGGAGCCATTGATCCGCCCGCTTTGCGGGCAGGTATGCCATTCATTGATTGTTGTTTCGAACTGAACGCCGGGATCGGCGGAGGCCCAGGCCGCGGCGCCGATCTTGTCCCATAGATCCCTTGCCTTCACAGTTCTGGCGACTTTGTTGTCGGTGCGGTTGATAAGATCCCAATCGCCATCGGCTTCGACGGCGCTCAAAAACCCTTCAGTGAGACGGATCGAATTGTTCGACCGTTGGCCCGATACGGAATGGTAAGCATCGGAATCCCAGCCCGCGTCATATTCATCATGCGGGGTCCAGGATCCGCCATGATCGGCTAACTCTATCGTGCCGAGAATGGCATTATCGGGGATATTGTGGTCCCGCGCGTCTTCGATTGCCCGGCGCAAACGCGGATTGTTCCGGATCCTTGATGCGAGCGACTGATGGGTTTTGCACTCACCGCAGGCGTTGAAAATCTCTTCAAGATAGCGATTGCAGACACGCGACCCCGAAACCAGCGCCGCTACTTTTCTCTCCTCCTCGACCTTCCAGTCGATGTAGTCGAAAATATCCGGGTGATCCGCATCAACGATTACCATTTTCGATGGCTGACGGGTCGATCCTTTCGCCGTCACGAGGTGCGATGCCCGGTCCGATGCCTTCAAAGCCGCGAGCAATCCGGATGACGTCCCTCCGCTTGACAGCTTTTCGCTGGCACCGCGCAGGCTTGAAAAATTTGCACCGGTGCCCGCCCCGAATTTCGCAATTTTCGCTTCATTGGAAATGAGTCCAATCACACCTTCATCGGCGACAAGATCATCCTTGATCGACTGGATAAAACAGGAATGGATGAACGCCCGCTCATAGGCAAGCGGCGCGTCATTGGTCTTTTCCCCTTTCGTGTCCGCAGTCGCATATCCCTCCCCGGTTTGATCAATCCCGTAGGCCCAATGGAGCCCGGTATTGAACCATTGAGGACTGTTGGGTGCGAAGACCTGAAGAACGAGCATGCGCTGCATTTCATCGTAAAACGCGCGGGCATCCTCTTCGGAATCGAAATAGCCACCCTTCCAGCCCCAATAGGTCCAGAACCCGGCAAGCCGATGAAACACCTGGCGGGCGTCACGCTCCGCTCCGAACCGTTCCCCTTCAGGCATGCTGTTGAGAACCGCGTGATCGGGTTCGGAGCGCCATAGCCAGTCGGGCACGCCAAGCTCTGGGATCGTCCGCGCGGCCGCCGGCACCCCTGATTTGCGAAAGTACTTGCGAACCAATATGTCGGTCGCAAGCCCGCTCCAGTGCGATGGCACGACAATGTTGTCGAACGCAAAGGCGCGCGTGCCATCGGCGTTTCGAACGTCGACTGACACTGTAGAATAGGTAATTTCCCTAAGTCTCTTAAAAGATCCCCGCGTAAACAAGCGTTTGACCCGCATCTCAAACCCCGCTGCTTCCATATTGCCGGCGGAATCCGAGTGCCATTCGGCCCTAATGTGACTGCCACTTGGCCCTCAAACAGTCTCACGCCCCACCATTAGTAAAAAATTA
>JBCDCU010000078.1:0-12049 GCA_039181265.1 Pseudomonadota bacterium
GACCCGGAGACAAGCACGGTCTCCCGCCGCGATGTCCTGATCGCTGGTGTCCGCGAAAAGTCCATCATCATTGTGGATGGCCTCGAGCTTGGTGAACGGGTCGCATCCGCTGGCGTCTCTTTTCTAAGAGACGGACAGAAGGTCAAACTCCTCAACGGCGCGAACTGAGGGGCTAGCGCCATGCAGTTTCTGACGGCTTTCGGCCTGCAAAAGACCCGGCTAACGATACTGGTCATGATCGGCCTCATCCTGCAGGGCCTGTTCACCTATACCCAGATGCCGAAACGGGAAAATCCGGCAATCACCATTCGCAACGCCCTCGTCACAGTCACCTTTCCGGGCATGGCGCCGGACCGAATGGAAGATCTGATTGTCGTTCCGATCGAGCGAAAAGCCCGTGAGATTGGAGAGATAGAAGACATCAACGTCTTGATTACGACCGGGCGGGCAGTCGTCACGCTTACCATCTACGACGCGATCCCGAAGGACGATCTTGAAGAGATTTTTCAGGATATCCGCAACCGGATGGAAGAAGTCGAGCAGGAATTGCCGGAAGGAACACAAGGCCCCTTCGTCAACACGAACTACGGCGATGTCGCAATCGCCACGGTCGCCGTGACCGGTGAAGGCTTCTCAGACGCTGAGATCGAGGATGCCGCCGATGATTTGAGAACAGGCCTCTACACCATTGAGGGTATTACCAAAGTCACCTTGTTCGGTGTTCAGGAAGAACGGATCTGGCTCGAAATCGATTCTCGGAAACTCGCTGCGATCGGCGTTCAATTGCCTCAGGTCATCCAGGATCTCCAAGCGCAGAATGTCATTCTGCCCGCCGGTGAACTTGATGCTGACGGCACGACACTGATCCTGGAAGCCAATGGCGATCTCGGCTCGGTCGAGGAAATCGGCAATATCCTCACAAAAGTCGATGGGCTCGCAGGCTTCGTTCGATTGAAGGACCTGATGACGGTCCGTCGGGGTTTCGTCGATCCTCCTGACAAGCCTGTCACGTTCAACGGTCAACCCGCCGTTGTTGTCAGTATCGAAATGGCCGATACCGAGGACATACAAAAGATCGGCGCGCGGCTGGAACAGGAAGTCCCACGATTTGAAGCCAAGCAACCGATTGGGATCTCTTATTCGTTCTCCACATTCCAGGAGACCAATGTCACGACATCGATCAACAGTGCGCTCTCCAATGTCGCACAGACCTTCGTCGTGGTTGTGCTGGTCATGCTTGTCTTTCTCGGCCTGACACCCGCGCTGATCATTGCGTGCATCGTGCCCTTCTCCGTCATGTTCGCGCTCATGGGCATGGCCTATATGGAAATTGAGCTGCAACAGATTTCAATTGCGGCAGCCATCATTTCGCTCGGGCTTCTGGTCGATAACGGCCTGGTCGTGGTCGAAGACATTCAAAAGCGCATCGCCAATGGTGAAGATCCGAAAGATGCAGCGTTATCTGCCGGGGGCCAATTCTTTACGCCCCTTGGCGTTGCATCCATCACAACCGTGTCCGCTTTCGTTCCGATGCTCATTCTTGAGGGAACGGAGGGCGAGTTTGCCTTTTCCCTCGGCGCGGTCGTCGGCGTGGTCCTGCTCGGGTCCTGGTTGAGCGCACTCTATGTGCTGCCTTCGCTTTGCGTCTGGTTCATACGGGCCAAGAAGGACACATCCGATGCCAAACCAAGTCTGCTCGTTCAGATCTACGGCACGGTAATCGACAAAACGCTTATACTCGGACCGGTCATCATCCTGCTGTGCTACGGCGCCGTGGTCGCCTCAACGACGCTCTTCTCGTCAGTCAAACAGGAAATGTTCCCGCTCGCGGAACGCGCGGAATATCTGATCTATCTCGACATGCCGAAGGGGACCGCGATCAAACGCACGGCAGAAGAAGCGCGTGCGGTCGAAGCCTGGCTTCTCGACAAAAATCAAAATCCAGAAGTGAAGAATACAACGGTCTTTGTCGGTGATGGCGGTCCAAGGTTCTACCTCGCGCTCAATCCCGCAGACACCGACCCGGCAAGCGCGTTCATCGTCATCAATACCGAAAATTTCGACGGTGCTGTAACAGCGGCAAAACGGGCGCAGGACTATCTCTTGGTCAATTACCCGGCCGCCCGTTTCAAAGTGAAACGGCTTTCCATGGGTGGTGGGGAATCCGGCATTGTCGAAATCGACATAACCGGTCCTGACGCCGATAAGTTGCTTACTTATGCCCGCGATGTGGAAGCAGGCTTTGCTGAGATCCCGGGCATTGTCCAAAACGAAAACGATTGGGGCAACAAATCACTGAAGATGGTGATCAACGTCGCGCAGGATAAGGCCCGCGAATTCGGCGTCACCTCCGAAGACATCTCCAATGTGATGGACACGTTCTTCTCGGGCACAGCCTATTCGACCTATCGCGAGGGCACCGATTCCATCCCGATTTCGGTGAGAGCGAGCGAAACGTTCCGAGACAGTCTTGAGGATCTCGCAAATCTCTCAATCCCGGCGAACGGCCAACTGATCTCGCTCGATCAGGTTGCAACCTTCGAACCCAAACTGGAACTCTCTCAATTGCGGCGCGAGAACCAGGTTCGCCAGATCAAAATTTCCGGGAAGAGCGAAACCCTGTCAGCGCTTGAGGTCGTCGCGCTGATGAGACCGACTTTGGACAATCTTGGTCTGGAGCCTGAATACGATCTTCACATTGGCGGCGAGACGGAAAACTCATCCGACGTCAATGAGTTGCTGCTCGGCGGGATGCCGCTTGCAATCACCATTATGCTGCTTGCGCTTGTCTTCCAGTTTAATTCGGCCCGCCGCGTTCTCCTGACCTTCATGACAATCCCTTTGATCATCATCGGCGCACCGATTGCGCTTCTTCTCACCAGCCAGCCCCTGTCCTTCTTTGCCATCCTCGGCCTGATTTCATTGGCTGGCATTATCATCAACAATGCCATTGTCTTGATTGATCAGATCGATATCGAACGGGAAACCATGGCGCTCAAAGAGGCAGTTGTTGAAGCATCCAAAAAACGCGTAACGCCCATTCTTCTGACATCACTCACAACGGTTTTGGGCCTGGTTCCAATGGCCGTTGCGGGCGGTGCCCTTTTCGAGCCAATGGCGACGTTGATGATCGGCGGACTGGTTTTCTCGTCGATCCTCAGCCTCTTTTTCGTACCGGGCGGGTATTACCTCTTCTTCCGCGGTTTCGGTAAGGCAGGATAGGGTCGAAGAAAGTTTCAACGAACACGGGATGGGCGTGACCGCATAGGCCACCCATTCATTTACCGCTTTTTCAGACTCAGTCTCTTTCATAGTGCCGATCTGTATTTTGCCCCGAGACAATATCGCGGCGACCAGCCGTCGGACTTTGTGATTTTTTTGAATGATTTGCCGGAGTTTTAATCGGCTATGTCGAGCGAAAACACTATCGAAACACTGTGGCCGACTGAGCGGAAACCGACCCGAAAAGTTGGCGGGTTCGACATCAGGATCTCAACACAAACCCTCGACAACGAGAATCACACCGAAATCGTCGCTATCGATGCTGAGGATCAATCAATCCACACTGCGTGCAGGGTCATCGTATCCGATAATGGTCGACGGGAACTCTTTGCTGGCTTTTCAATCTCCGGATACGACGTTGCCGTACCAGCCGACATTGATCCGCAGGAAACTGTCAATAGAGCAATGAAAACTGTGCTTTGCGAAGAATTCGATGAAGCTACAGATCTCACTAACAGTCTCGACGATGCCTGGTCACGAAGCAAAACTTATCTTCAAAACCGTTGGGCTGAAAACGAAGAGTCTGGAGTGACGGTCGAACATTTTTCAATTCTTCGTACCGTTTTATCTGCAGAATCCACGCTTGCTGAAAAGAAAACGCTGTTGGGCAGCGGGGATTTTTTTGGCGTCCGGAAACGAGAAGGCAAATACAGAAATTTCGATCGACTCAATCCCAGGTTTCAAGAAAGAATTAGACCACCAACCCAAGAGTTTCTTGCAAAAATAGACGAACTCAGCGGCCACGAGAAACTTAAATTTCTTCGGCGGGAGAAAACCCAGGAATATGTCTCCGCTCTAAGCGCGTTTAACAAAAGTCGAAAGGGCAACCGCAGAGATTTTTGCAGCACGATCACACTAAGAACCAATCATGCTATCGGCACGAAAACGCCGGAGGGAATAAAGATCAATTTTTCACATGGCGATATGGCATCAATTCGGATATCTCCAAAAACTGGAAATTATCCAGCTTTCAGCGTTCGACTGACTTCGCCGCAAATTGGCGGAAATTTTTATGGATGGGTCGGCAATGCACATCCCACTAGCAGGTTTTCTGAGATCGGAAGGTTGCAGTGTCAGCGATCGGATGCTCTGGACTACGCGATCGTTTGCGTAGTCGAAATGATACTCTCCCTTGATAAGCCATTGCCCGCAACATCGCTCCCGGAAAATATCAGACAGTTTGATCCGAACCATCCGCTTTTGGAAGGTTTCTCGATACCTCCTCGGCACCAACCATTAGTTGGGCTCATTCTTGGGACGCCTTACGAAAACGAGTCAAGGAGATTGGCACAGAGCGCACTGTTTGATCGGTAGCACTTTTTGAGAACCAACCGTCGCGGCTTGCGCATCAGTCGCACATCTGTGATCGCCTCTATCTTGCCGCTCGATGTCTTTCCTGTAAAAGCCAGTCTTATACCGAGCGCCGGAAAGCCGCCCATTTTCAGATAAGGACATACTCATGCTGCGACATTTATTGTCTGTGTTCATGCCAAGGGCAAACGAGGACAGCAACGCCCGATCCGGCCGCCAGACTAACGGATTCGATGTCGAGATATCGAAGCAGAGTTTTGATGACGAGACCCAAATCGGCATCATTGTTGTGGGTTCGGGAGATCCTCCCAATCACACCGCGTGCCGCATCATCGCGTCGAACAGCGGCACCCTTGAGCTTTATGCGGGATTTGCCATCTCCGGCTATTATGTCGCGACGCCCGAGGATCTTCCCTCCCAGGAAGAAGCGAACGCCGCCATGGAGGCGGTCCTACAGGAAGAATTCGGGGATGCCGCAGATCTGCTCGACGCGTTCAAGGGGGCTTGGTCGAAGGCAAAATCCTATCTGCAGAACCGTTGGGCAGAAAATGAGGTTGCCGGTTTAACGCCCGAACGCCTAATCATTGTCCACAATACTTATGCGGCAAAGACAGGTATCGCGACCGGACAAACCTTGATGGGCAAGGACAGTTTTCTGGTCGTCGAAAATCTTGGGGACACCTATAAAAGAATACTGAACGACTATCATTCCGGCAAGATCAACTATGACGTCAGCCCACCCACCCAGGACCTCGTGAACAGACTCAGAGGTTTAAGCGGTCACCAGAAGCTGGACCTTTTGAAAGGCGTTAAAAGCAAAGATTATGAGGCCGCACGGAGCGTTTTTGAGGAACAACGGAAGCGAGACACTGTGCGGCGAAAAGTTATCTTCCCGCTTCGCACCGACGATGCAATCGCGCATCAAAATGATCAGGGAATCGATATCTTCTTTTCAAACGGCGATTGGGGATACGTCTGGATCAAGTCACCGGGTGAAACCGGTGCGCCTTTCTGGGGTCGTCTCATCCTCACGAAATCGAAATCCAGCATCGATTTTGAAATAGACAATCATGGTTCATCCTTCAAACGCGTTGCCAATGAAACACGGTTTTTAACTCCGGAAAAACTGAACGAAGCTGTACGCCGGGTCATTGAAACAATCCTGATCATCGACCAACCACTCGCACCTGAACTGTTGACAGACAATGAAGACCACTTCGACGTTTATCACCCCATTCTAAACGGCCTCACCATACCGCCTCGGCATCGGCAGCTTGTCGGAGCAATTCTCGGCGCTCCTTATGATTCTGCCCTGAAAGAGGCTCAAAAGCTTGCAGATCGTGCGAAAAAGAAAGCCGAAAAAGCGGACGCACTCTCAGATCTTCAAAAGATCCTGGCGGATGGCGCCTTCTTCGGAACGGTCGATTGCAAAAGACCAAGTGACCACGATAACCGAACGAAACTCGCTTATGTTGCAACGGTGAGCGGGCAAGGCGCAAAACGCAAGCGGCAGATCACTCCATTAAGGGGCTTCGAAGTGCCAAGACCCTTCACGGCGAAACAGATCGCACGCTTACCGCTACTGGAAAACCCGGATGACCTCAGCCTTGCGCAGGACCGCTACCTCAATGGCCACAATCGCGATGTTATGGAGGCAGCATTTCGCGCGTCATTCTCACTTGCGGCAAGTGCAACAAATCCTTTGTTGGAAGCCACACCAGAAATCGACGTTATTGCTACGGATCTCACCGGATTCGATCTGCGTATTTCAAAGATTACAGATGCACCGGGCATAAACCTCTTTGCTGTCGCGCTCGCCCAATCAAAAATCGAAGGGAAGTATCCGAACCACCTTTCGACTGGCTGCGGTTTCATAGCTCTCAGGATCGGAGACGAACAGCATTATCATGTGCGTCCAGCGGTTAATTCGGAAGGGATATCACTACCGAATACGCATCGCTCTGAGATCGAGGCCTACATCATGAATCACACGGGTCATGACCCGAAATACACAGAAGCACTCCTTAACGGTTTCAAAGTGGCGTGGACCGCTCAGGTGGAGAAGGATTCGACATGATGCCCGTCCTTTGCTGCATTTTCCGAATATCGGTTGATCGGCCCTTTAGTGCTTATGATCAAAACTCAGGCAATTAATCATACCCAAGTACCACGCACCATTTGATATGTTGTATACGATATGAAGCTGCAGAACTTTTTCTCAAATTTGCTTAGGAAACCTGGACGGCAGAAGATTCCACAGGATGAGCCATCAAAGAAAGTGCTCCCTTCACGACGCATCAACGGATTCGACCTAAAGCTCGCGACGAATTCTTTGGACGACGAAAAACATACCGATATTGCGGTCGTCGATCCGAAGGATCCGTCAATCCACACAGTTTGCAAGATTATCGAATCCGATCACACGAGCCGGACAATTTTCTCGGATTTCGCACTGTCAGGATACGATGTAGCAATTACCGACGATGTTCCGCCTCAGGAAGCGGCAAACGCAACGTTAGAAGCGGCGCTTTTGGAGGAATTCGACAATCCCACGGATTTGATCACCGCCTTAAACGCGGCTTGGTCCCGGACAAAGTCCCGTCTAGAGACCTGTTGGAAAGCAAGTGCCGAGAAAGGTCTCACAGCAGACAGGTTGTCAATTGTTCACAGCAGTTCGCGCGCCAATACGGCAATCGCAGAGAGGTCGACAATTCTGGGATCCGATGAACTGTTCGTTATGGAACGAGAACCGAGTGGGAAATACAAAAAACGCTACAACTTCGAATCGAATTCCTACTTGGAAATAGGTCCACCAACCCAAGATCTACTCGCGCGAATAACCCGCTTCAGCGGTCATCAAAAGCTTGAACTTCTGCGTGGTGAAAGGACAAGTGAATACAAGACAGCGCGGGCGGCCTTCGATGAGTTTAGAAAGGGAAAACGAAGAGGACATGCCGGGACGGTCGTTTTGCGATCAGATGAAGCGATTGCGACATATAGCGGTTACCAAACGGAAGTGAATTTTGCGAACGGGGATTCCGGGTCTGTCATGTTGAAACCGGATACAAAATTCACCTGCCGTCTTCGCGTCAGATTGCAGCTCAGGCAAGCGAAGAGCGATATCGAAATAGCAATCGATGACGATTGGCTCAGTATCGGACGATCACGGGTTCACGAAAGACGTTTCAAAACCCCGGCCAAACTTAACGCAGCGGTCCTGTGTGTACTGGAAACACTCTTGATACTTGACGAGTCTTTCCCGGCAAGCGCGTTACCTCAAGACAGCGATGCGTTCGATCCGAGCCATCCGCTTCTTGACAACCTGACGGTACCGCCAAGACATCAGCCTTTGATTGGCGCAATCCTTGGAGCACCTTATCAACGCGCCCTGGCTGCCTCGAAAAAATTCGCGAAGCAAAACGAAAAAAAAGCAGCCAAAGAAAAGGAGGTGGCAGACCTCGCTACAATCCTCGCGGATGGCGCCCTTTTCGGGCGCGTTTCAAGAAAGTGCTCCCATAATCAAAACAATACGAAACTCGCCCTGGTAGCGACCATAGGTACAACGGGCAAAAGGAGGAAGCGACAACTTCAACCGCTTCGTGGTTTTGACAATCCAAGGCCTTTCACACCAAAACAGATCGCCCGTTTGCCGCTGCTAAAAACGCCAGACGCTCTTCGATTGACCCACGATCTCCATCTCAGAGGCCTGCAAAGAGATGTTATAGAGGCTGCATTTCGATTGTCGTTTATACTTGATCCGGGCGCTACAAATCCCCTGCTTGAAACAGCGCCAAAGATTGATGTTAAGCCAACCGCACTGGACGGCTTCGATCTCCGGGTGACGCGGATTTCGGATACTCCTGGTATAGATCTCCTTGCGATCGCGCTTTCTCAAATTGGTCTGGGCGTGGCGTTTCCCGATGCGCTGTCGACCGGCGTTGGTTTCATGGCTCTGAAGATCGGAGACCAGAAACACTATCACGTGCGTCCGGCTCTCACGGTAGATGGTGTTTCTCTTCCGGAGGCGCACCAGTCCCTGATCGAGGCGCGTATTCTCAACGATCTATTTCTGGATCCGATCGAGACTGAAAATCTCCTCAAAGGCTTCAAGGAAGCCAAGGACGCGCTGCCGAAGCGCTATCACAAATCATAAAGGCCGCAAAAGCATGACAGTCAACGCGATGACGGTGAGCGCGGGTAGTGCGCTCAAAACACTGAAGGCGGGATGGGCCATGCAAAATGCCCAAAAACTCGCTTTTTCCTGGATGATGCACGGCAGGCCAGGGGTCGGGAAGACGCAGGTCGCAGAAGCTCTCGCAATTCATATTGGCGGACCACTTTATGATGTTCGCCTCACCCAGATCGATAGTTCTGATCTCAGGGGGTTGCCATACTATGATCACGAAAACCGGACAACCATGTGGTACCGGCCTGAAGACCTACCACAGGACGATGGCCCCGCCGTCTTGTTTCTCGACGAAATCACAGCCGCGGATCCGATCCTTCAGCCCATCGTTTATGGCCTGCTCCAGGAGCGACGGGTTGGCCTTCATAAAATCCCGCCGTCTACCATGATTGTTGCCGCCGGCAACTCGGTCGAGGATGGGGCAATTGCCTTTGAAATGGGAACGGCGATCTCGGATCGGCTGATCCATATGGTTGTCGAAACCGATCCTGCGGATTGGATAAAGGGCTTCGCTATTCCGAACAGGCTGCACGCCTCAGTCATTGCCTTTATAAAATCCCGACCGGATATGCTGGAAACACTCACCGCTTCGATGGAAGCGGATCATATGATCGCTGCAACCCCCCGATCATGGGAGCGGGTGAGCCATATCATGACCCATGTGGACGACCGCAATGACCGGCTGATCATGATTGCAGGAACGGTCGGAACCGCTATTGCCGGACAGTTCTTGCAGGTCGCCGACGATATTGAAGCAACCGTTGATATCGAAGCTCTGGTCGCGGCTGAACGCAGGGCGCGGCCTGACCTCTATCCGGCTACGCTTCATGGTCTCAACGCGTTGATGTTCGGATTGGTGTCTTATCTGAATAAAGACAATTCCAGCGCGATAATTGAGACTATGCTCGACATCGGGGAGTTGCGCAAATTGCGCCAAAACACCGAGGGGCTCAGCGTGCTACCACTAAGGGAACTTGCAACCGCCGGTTTTGAAATGCTGATCGAGCGCTGCCTCGATCTTGGAATTGCCGATACGATCCTTGATCATCCGGCCTACTCCGCACATATGGCGGAGCGACGCGAACTGGGTCTAATCGATTGAGATGTCCCAACACACGAAACGTGCTACTGGTGCGCTCCAAAAGCTGATCGAAACTGACCCGGCCTTCGGATCTTTGTCCCTATGGTGTATTCACCGCGACTCGAGCCCCGAGACGATTACAGTGTTTCAAGAGGGCGAAGGGGCCCTCGTTGAAACGTTCGAAATCGCTTATGAAATTGCCCCCGCCTACACCGACGGCAGAACGATCTACTACGGAAGCGCATTCGAGGACTTTGATCTCGACGAGAAGGTTGCTGTCTGCGCTCACGAAATCCTGCACATTGCCTTCCAGCATATTCCTCGGGGCAAAGCGCTATCTGAACGTTTCGGCCCCCGCTATTCCCCACTGCTGTTTAACATTGCAACCGACGCGCTGATCAATGAGACTTTGGCTTTAGCAAACCACAAGCTGCCACAGCCATGTATCCGCCTTCTGCCGATACTGACGATGCTTGGGATCGAAGAACAGGTTGTGAAAATGTTGCAGGAACTCGATGCCGAAAAGCTTTATGTGAAGCTTCTCGAGGCTGTTGAAGCGGATAACATCAATGGCAAGACCATCCAGGACCTTTTGGCGGCTCAGGGCGTTGACATTCGGCCCTTAGGGCACGTAAGCGCGCAAGACCGTATAGAAGGCGCAGAATGGGATCAGCGCCTAAAGCGCGCCATGGCCCAAGGTCGACAGGCAGGACGCGGTGTTGGAAAAGTCGTCCATCGTATCGGCGATGTTCCAAAATCAAAAACGCCTTGGGAACTCATTTTGCGCCGTCTTGTAACGAAAGCAGTAACACGCAGACCCACTCCTAGTTTCTTGCGCCCTACACGACGATGGCTTGCCCTTGACGCTCACGCGAACCGAACCGGGCGGCCAAGACCCGTTTATGAGCCAGGCAGCCATTTGGCCCGCTCCCGCCCGCGAGTTGCCGTGTGCGTTGATGTCTCTGCGTCGATCTCGACACTCATGATAAATCGGTTCGCGGGCGAGATCGCGGGGATCGGCAAGCGCACAGGCGCGGAAATCCATCTGATCGTGTTCGATCATGGAATTCAGTTGGTCACAAAGCTGGAAGGCGCGGACTTCTCAACCGAGCTAAAGAGCCTACGGTTCAAAAGCGGCGGCGGGACTTCTTTCATTGAACCGGTTCGACTGGCCGTTGATCTCGACCCGTCGATTATTATCGTTCTGACGGACCTGATGGGACCGTTCGGCGACAAGCCTCAAAACGTATCGGTTATCTGGGCATGCCCGACAGGCTACCGGACCGCTGCGCCATTTGGTCGGGTTGTCTCATTGGTTGGCTGATTTCACCAGTCGGGTAGACGAAGAATTATAGCAACACCACGCTTGACGTCAGTCAATCCACCAATCCCACTATACGGTATTTTTACTACGTGCAATTACCGGCAATGCTCCGGTCGAACCTCTGCACCTATGAATTGGATAGGAGTGAATGATGACAGAAAAAGATACTGTTCCCGCTCGGCAGCGCCCGCAAGCAAGTCCAGCGAGTTTTCATCCCTTCGATTGGTTCCGGCAGGAAATGGACGATCTGTTCACGCGGCCATTTTCGATGAACCGCCTGCCCTCGCTGAGCGGTGAAAGCGGCAGTCTTGCTTCATCACTGGCAAGCCTCGATGTGCGGGAGACCGATGAAGCTGTGGAGGTCTGTGTGGATCTTCCCGGTCTTGATGAGGACGACATTCAGGTCGCACTCAACCAGGGCGCACTTACGATCAAGGGCGAACGGAAGGACGAGACCGAGGACAAAGGCAAAGACTATCACCGCATCGAGCGCAGCTACGGCTCTTTCTCAAGACGGATTGCGCTTCCCGCTGAGATTGACGAGGCCGGCGTTGCTGCCGTCTTCGAAAAGGGTGTTTTGACTGTGACCCTGCCAAAATCAAAAGAAGCTAAAGCAAAAGAACGCAAGATCACGGTGAAGGCCGTCTAGAAACAACAGGCTGACGTTCAGTCAGTACCGGGCTCGGGTGACGAACGGTTGCGATCCAAAGCGGTCGAACCGGTACGCGCCCGGGCCCGATTTCTTTCAATCGCCTACTTGTTAAACTTAATCATGTTCGAGTTAATTGATTTTAGCAGGAGTGTCAGGCTGTTTGGACAGCGATCGAAGTCGACGAAAAAATACGAAAAAAATCAAAAATGAAAC
>JBCDCU010000079.1:0-11902 GCA_039181265.1 Pseudomonadota bacterium
AGCGCTTTTGCAACAGCGGCGGAAGCTTGCGGTGAACCATAGCCAAGGTTGGTCAGCGCTGAAACGGCATCGGACACGTTTGAAGGTGCCACCCCTTCTGAGAGTTCCTGCTGGAGACCGATGGTGCCGGTCGCATCGCCCGACGACGCCGGCGCCTTGTTTTTCAATTCAAGCACGATCCGTTGCGCGACCTTTGGACCGACGCCAGGCGCACGCGCAACCATTGCCTTGTCCTGAAGCGCAATGGCTGACGCGAGGTCGGACGGCGCCAACGTACCAAGTATGGCAAGCGCGACCTTGGCACCAACCCCCTGCACATTCTGGAGGAGCCTGAACCACGACCGTTCAAGATCGGACGAAAAACCGAAAAGCCTGATTTCCGTCTCTCGGACATGGGTCTCGATGGAAAGCGTGACCGCCTCCCCGGCGGAAGGCAGAGACTGCAAGGTGCGATTGGAGCAATAGACTTCATAGCCAACGCCGTGGACATCGATAATCACGAAGTCCTCGCCGCTGCTATCGACCGTACCCTTGAGCTTCCCGATCATGCTACGGCTCCCCGCAAAGCGGCATTTAGGCGGTTATCCGCTTTGCGGTGATGCGCATGACATATGGCAATTGCGAGCGCGTCGGCAGCATCATCACTGTCGAACCGTGCTTTGGGAAGAAGCATCCCGACCATCGTGCGCACCTGCTTTTTGTCACCGTGGCCGACACCGGTCACGGTTTTCTTCACCTGGTTCGGCGCATATTCAAAGACGCGAATTCCAAAGCGCGCAGGCGCGTAAAGACAGATCCCCCGCGCTTGACCAAGCTTCAGCGTTGCCCTCGCGTCCTTGTTGACGAAAGTTTCTTCAACGGCAGCTTCCTGAGGCTTGAATTCATCAAGCAGCGTTTCAAGCGATACCGCGATATCGAGCAGACGCTTTGCCAGATCCCCCTCAGTTGCCGCTTTGACAGTCCCAGCCCCGACAAAGGACAGAGTATTGCCACGCGCCTCAATGACACCCCAGCCGGTTTTCCGGAGGCCGGGGTCAATGCCAAGAATGCGAATCACATCGTTCATGGAGCAATCATAGACGAATAGCTTTGCCAGCGAAGCCGTTCACCCACAGGCACCAAACTGCTCCACTGGCGATTGATAAGCCAGCCCGCTCGAGGCCTCAAACCGGCTCTTATTGTCACGACGAAACAAAAAAAGCGCCCGAGTGGGCGCTTTTCACATTACCAAACGTGAAATCGGTATCAGGACGCGTAGCGCATCTCACTGGCCTGCGCCCGCATTTCAGAAATCCGTTGCTGAGCCGCGCTGCGCGAATGGAACAAATTGGATTTGAAATCTTCTTCGCGCGCTTTTTGGCGAATGGTCTTCGCCGTTTCTTCTTCGGCATCGAAACGGACAGAGCCGAGAGAATAGGCTTCATTCACACCTTTTCCGCGATAGGAAAACGCAAACCAGGCACCTTCGTTGATACGGGTGTTGCGATAATTGACAAGGAAATACCAACTCTTGCCCGTCGCTTTCAGCTTGCTTTCGATGACATCGTAAAACGCGTGGACATCGGCGCCTTTTTCAAACACGCAATCGCTGAAGTCGACCTCCATCGTCTGCGTGTCGTCGTGGAAAATCACGCGTTCGGCAAAGTTGCTGACATTCATAAGCTGTTCTCCTCTAGGTCCCTCGAACGCTTTCGGTTCGATCACAGGGTCAGCCATTCGGAAAACCTGACCCCTGTCTCACTTGCTTCGCCGCTGCCTGTCCTGCTTATTCGACGAAAGCTCTCCATCTAAAGGAGTACGACTAAAGTTTAAGTCACACAACCTCTGGAGAACTGCGTAGGCGGGTTTCTCCCGCGAAATCTGTGCGAAACAGGTTCAATCCGTATGCCAGACGGTCACAAACTTCACGAGAGGGGCTTACGCTCAGACATCCAGGGTCTTAGTCCAGAACCATTGGCACAACGGACGCGACGAGAAGAAGACCCATCGAAATGTTGAAAACCCGAAGCCGTGCCGATGTTCCAAGGAACCGTTTCAAGACAGTCCCAAAGCTTGTCCAAAGGGCAATGCAGGGAAAATTGAGCGCCAGGAATGTCAGAACCGCGATTGCAAGCGTTGCGCCGAGGGCATCGGCCGGCGTGTAGACGACAATCGCTGTGAGCGCCATTGTCCATGCTTTCGGGTTGACCCATTGAAAAGCAGACGCCTCAAGAAACGTCATGGCACGCCGCGGTTTCTCACGGTCCGCCATCGATCCGGACGTCGCAATCCTGAAGGCGAGATATAAAAGGTAAGCCGCGCCCGCAAACTTCAGAGCGAGATGAAGGACAGGGACGGCGGTCAGCAGCGCACCGAGCCCAAGTCCGACTGAGATCATGAGGATACCAAAGCCGATGGCGACACCTGCCATATGGGGAATGCTTTTCAAGAAGCCGAAGTTTGCACCCGAGGCAAGCAGCATCAGATTATTGGGGCCCGGCGTAATGGAAGAGGCGAAGGCAAAAAGGGCGAGAGACAGCACAGCTTCAATTGTCATCGGGTGGATCCTTTCCTAGAAACGTTCACCGATGACAAGAAAATGGGCTTATATCGACGATAAATCCTTGCTTTATTGCAGAATTGAGCGCTAATTTCGCAATTTATGAAAGATATTGATGAAACTGACAGAAGAATATTGCGCGTTCTTGAGCATGACGGACGAATAACCAATTCAGAACTGGCCAACCGGGTCGGCCTCTCCGCATCTGCCTGCTTGCGCCGGGTCCAGGAACTCGAACGGTCCGGCACGATTATGGGATACCGCGCCCGCATCAACCGTGCGCACCTTGGAACTGCCCTGACGGTCTTCGTGGCTGTTGGCCTGGCACGACATCTAAAGAAAGATCAGGAAGCCTTCGAACAGGCGATGAAAGCGGCACCTCAGGTCCGCGAATGCCATAACGTGTCCGGCACGATCGAATATTGGCTGCGCGTCGAGGTCGCCGACCTCGAAGCTTACAAACATTTCCACACGGACATTCTCGGCACCGTCCCGCAGGTCGCAAGTCTTGTTTCCTATTTCGTTATGGGCACACCAAAGGACGAACGCGGTTAGCAAGGGACGCTTCGCAGTCCGAAAGCGGCGCAATCCGGATTGCGAACAACAAGGTCGCCCGACTAAGCTCGAATGCACTCAACGGCAGAGAGTGCGATTTTAGGGGGAATGACCTTGGCAACGATTCACCGCGCGAACGATCCGCTGCTCCAACCCTTTCAACTCAAACATCTCACGTTGAAAAACCGGATCATGTCGACGTCCCATGAGCCGAATTACCATGAAAACGGCCTGCCAACCGAGCGTTATCGCCTCTACCACGTTGAGAAAGCCAAAGGCGGTATAGCACTCACCATGACAGCCGGGTCGGCTGTCGTCTCAGCCGACAGTGCACCT
Organism: Pseudomonadota bacterium; assembly: GCA_039181265.1. Lineage (GTDB taxonomy): Bacteria > Pseudomonadota > Alphaproteobacteria > Rhizobiales > JACESI01 > JBCDCU01. Next base: position 3,431 of record JBCDCU010000079.1, read on the forward strand.
GCCTTCGGTAATCTCCATGCTTATCGCGACGACATCGTTCAACCGATGCGCGACCTGGTAGACGGCTGCAAAGCGCATGGAGCCGCCGTCATGATCCAGCTCACGCATCTTGGCAGGAGGACCAATTGGAACAAGGCCGACTGGCTTCCCGTCCTTGCTCCGTCACCAGTACGCGAACCCGCCCACCGCGCCTTCCCCAAGGAGATGGAAGACTGGGACATGGACCGCATCATCCGGGATTATGCCGCTGGGGCAGAACGGATGAAGGAAGCAGGTCTCGATGGGATCGAGATCGAATGTTACGGGCATCTTCTTGATGGCTTCTGGTCGCCTGCCACAAATCAGCGAATGGATGAGTATGGTGGATCGCTTGAAAACCGGATGCGCTTTTCTCTCAGCGTCTTTTCAGCAATCCGCAAGGCAGTCGGGCCAGACTTCATCGTCGGTGCACGCATGGTAACCGACGAACAATGGGACAAAGGTTTGTCCCGTGATGATGGACTCCGGATCGCAAAGCGGCTCATTGAAACCGGGTCGGTTGATTTTCTAAACATCATTCGCGGCCATATCGAGCATGATGCCCCACTTTCCAAGGTCATACCCGTCACAGGATCTCCATCCGCGCCACATCTCGACTTTGCGGGGGAAGTTAGGGCAGAAACCCGCTTTCCTGTTTTTCATGCAGCCCGCATCAACGATGTCGCAACCGCCCGCCATGCCGTCGCCGAAGGTAAGCTCGACATGGTCGGCATGACCCGTGCCCACATTGCCGATCCCCATATCGTCAACAAGATCGCGGCGGGCGAGGAAGACAGGATCAGGCCTTGTGTCGGGGCAACCTATTGCCTCGACCGGATCTATGAAGGGCATGAAGCGCTTTGCATCCATAATCCCGCCACCGCGCGGGAAGCCACAATGCCTCATGTGATCCAAAGGACGGAGAGTGCTGCACGCCATGTGGTGATCGCGGGCGCAGGGCCTGCAGGCCTTGAAGCGGCCCGTGTCAGCGCAGAGCGCGGCCACAAGGTGACAATATTTGAGGCTGCTGCGAAGGCCGGAGGACAAGTCCAGCTTGCGGTTAAAGCAAAGCGGCGCGCGGAAATAATCGGGATCATCGACTGGCGGCTCAAGGAATTGGAGCGCCTTGGGGTCGTGATCACCTACAACACCTATGCCGAAGCTGACGATATTCTGGCGCTTGACCCAGATATCGTCATTGTCGCGACAGGTGGGTTTCCAAACACCAATGCCATCGGCGAAGGGGCCGAACTCGCTGTATCAACCTGGGATATCCTGGCAGGCGATGTAAAACCGGGCGACAATGTTCTGCTCTATGACGACAACGGAGCCCATCCTGCCATGGCCACCAGCGAGATCGTGCTCGACCATGGCGCCGACCTCGAAATTGTTTCGCCGGAGCGCTACTTTGCACCCGAAATCGGCGGCCTCAATCTCGTTCCTTATATGGAAAAACTGCACAACGCAGGGGCGCAAATCACTCCGATGATGCGCGTCGGCAGCCTGAGCCGCGCTGGCAATAAGATCGCTGCAGATCTCGTTTCGCCCTATTCGGATAGCAAAATTGCGACCCGGCTCGTTGATCAAGTGATTGTCGAATATGCAACGGAGCCAGCTGCGGATCTTTATTTCGATCTGAAAGACCAGGCGAAAAACCGCGGTGAAGTGGACTATGCGGCGCTCCGTGACGGGCATCCTCAGAATTTGACGACCAACCCTGATGGACAGTTCCAGCTCTTTCGAATTGGTGACGCGGTCGCTTCGCGCAACATCCACGCAGCAATTTATGACGCGCTGAGGCTTACCAAGGACTTTTAAAAACCGCCTTCAGATCTGTGGCAGGGGTTGGAAGCCAAGCCGGCTCATCATTGTCTCAGTGTATGAGCGCACACGGCTAGGCCATTCAAGGTTCTTTACGACGCCGAGAGACCGCAGGATCGGCAGGATCCGAATATCATCACGAGACAGCATACCATTGACGGCAGTCTCACTCTCAATCATCCGGTCAAGCTTTTCGAGACTCGGCATGAGGGCTTCTATGAATGCGGGTGTTTCAGCGATCAGGTCGTCAAAGTCCCGATAGGTTTTCATTTTGCGCTGAATGAAATGCGCTCGGGCGGATGGTGTGGCAAATTCCGGTAGATCGAGACGGGAATACCGCGGCATGGTCAGGTTGGGCGTCCTGGAGAGGAGTTCGTCTTCCATCGCCGTCATTTCAGGTCGCTCGTTACCGACAAGCGCGGGTGATCCCATCGCTTCGATATACTCGACCATATCCATGCTCTCGAGCATTGGAGTGTTGTCATCCATGACGAGAATTGGAATGACGCGCCGCCCGACAAGCGAGACCATAGCATCATCATCGTCATCGATGACGACCTGTTCCTCCAGTCGAATCCCCTTGAGGGCTGCGATCATGCGCACCCGAAAACACAGCGAACAATGCTCAAACATAAGAAGGCGCATCAGGCTGATCCCCGAAAGGAAGGGTGAAGGGGGACGTCAGGCCTCCAGCGTCGCCATGACCTCTTCATCGATGTCGAAGTTGGCATAGACGTTTTGAACGTCGTCATCATCTTCAAGGGTCGAGATAAGCTTCATTAACGTTCCGGCCTTTTCCGCATCAACCGGCGTATTGGTTTGCGGCTTCCAGATCGGCTTGACGCTTTCCGCTTCACCCAGCGTTTCAGCAAGCCCTTTTGAAACCTCGCTGAGGTCCTCGAACGCGCAAGTGATTACGTGGCCGCTCTCGTCGGATTCAACGTCCTCAGCGCCCGCCTCAATAGCCGCTTCCATAATGGCGTCGGCATCACCGGCTTCAGGGGTGTAGGTGATCTCGCCAATCCGATCAAACATGAAGCCAACCGATCCGGTTTCGCCAAGCGCACCGCCATTTTTGGAAAACGTTGCTCTGACGCTTGCTGCTGAACGGTTTCGATTATCGGTCAGGCACTCAACAATGACGGCAACGCCTCCGGGGCCGTAGCCCTCGTATCGGATTTCCTCGTAATTGTCGGCATCACCGCCCTCAGCTTTCTTGATCGCGCGTTCAATATTGTCCTTCGGCATCGATTGGCCACGAGCATTTTGAACGGCGAGGCGAAGGCGCGGATTGCCATCGATATCGGTGCCGCCCATTTTTGCAGCAACCGTAATTTCCTTAGAGAGCTTTGAGAACATCTTGGAGCGCTTGGCGTCCTGTGCGCCTTTGCGGTACATGATGTTCTTGAATTTACTATGGCCTGCCATAACCCCTCATGCTTCTTTCGTTCCCGGGCAACGCTGAAAAGCCTTATAAACAGAGCGCCAATCGGGCGGCAAGGGGATCAATACCAAGCTCTCGGTTTTCTACCCGCCATGAATTGCAGGAACACGGACGAAAACGTCATTCTGTCTCAAGTCGAAATTTGAGAAAACTTGCCCCCTCATAGTCAACCTCACCTAGCATCTTCGCGCCAAGTCTTTCGAGCGCTCCGAGGTTCTTACGAGAGGGTGGCAAGAGGAAGGTGACGTAAGGAATGCGGTCATCAGTCATTGCAAAACCGATTGCCTTCTTTGAGATCAGCGCCCCAAGACCAAAGGCATCAGGCCGCAAGACCAGTCCGAAATCCCATTCGTCATTTTCTTTCTGAAAGCCGCCCCACCCGACATATCGGCCATTCGCCAAAATAGCCCAGTGCCCAAGCCCATCCCGTTGCCAACACGCTTCCTTTTGAGCAACGAAAGTCTCGACAGCCGTGGCATCCCAGTCAAAGGTTAAGAGTGGCATGTGTTCCGCAACCCGAGGGTCGGACATATGGGCCAAAATCTCTTCTGGGTCGACTTCTGACAGCCGGGCAAAAGTAATGTCATGTTTCAAATTGGCTTCCTTCGATGGACTTGAGGCCACAAATCTACTCAATGGATTCTGGCAAATTCAGATCGGTGTCCAGACGGCCAATTCAACAGGATTGAATGTCGCAGAAGCGCTCATAGTGCTCATACCTGTTGGTAGACAGGATCCACGCAGCACCATCGATGAGAAGCAAATACCTGAAGTATCGATTCTTTAATCAGGCCGTCGGGCGATCAGATCAATTTCGACGAGAGCACCGACCGCAAGCCCTGTGACACCGATACAGGTTCTTGCAGGTAACCGTCCCGGCGGGAAATAAGACTCATACGCGCGGTTCATGGTCTGATAATCGCGTTCGAAATGGGTGAGATAGACCCGCGCCTGGACAACATCCTTCAAATCAAGATCGACGCCCTCAAGCACAATGGCCAGGTTCTCCATCACCCGGTGCGTTTGTGCGTCGATCCCGTCCGGCAGAGGGTCATCCGGCGCATCAGGAAAGGTCGGCATTTGCCCGGTAATGAAAACGAAGCCGCCCGCTTCCACTGCGTGGGAGAACGGCGCGACTGGTTTCGGCGCAGTCTTGATATTGAAGAAATTTATATCGCTCATATCACTTCGTTTCGTCTTTGACCCATTACACGTTCAATCGAATACGCCCACCAACACGGCCGCCTATTCTTAGACGGTTTTGCACACTGCTTCCGTCTGCTTGAAACAAGCTTTTTATCGGAAGTCTTTTCAACCTATTGAAAAGGGAGATTGCGAACATGAGGCAAAATCATTATAAGGACTTACACCGTCATGGTCTTTCCCGGACAATCCGGCAATTTTCCCTGAAAATTCAAAGGCATGGCAGCCCAGGTTCCGCGTGATGGCGGTGGGGCTAAAAAAAAGGATTTTTGCACGATGGCACAAAAGCTTCTTATGCCTAAGGCGACAGCGGTCTGGCTTGTCGACAATACAGCGCTCAGCTTTGATCAAATTGCCGAATTTTGCGCCCTTCACCCGCTGGAAGTGAAGGCAATCGCCGACGGCGATTCAGCGCAAGGCATCAAAGGTCTTGATCCCGTAAGCACCGGCCAGTTGACTCGTGAGGAACTTGAAAAAGCGCAAGATAATCCCGATCACAAATTACAAATGGCCAAAGCCAAAGTTGTCGTCCCCGAGCGTCGGAAAAAAGCGCCGCGTTACACGCCGGTTTCCCGCCGTCAGGACCGGCCAAACGCCATTTTATGGCTGACCCGGCATCACCCTGAATTGAAGGATTCGCAGATCATCAAGTTGGTTGGCACCACCAAGCCAACAATTCAGGCAATTCGCGATCGGACACACTGGAATTCGGCTAACCTCGCGCCCGCGGACCCGGTGATCCTTGGTCTTTGCACGCAAATCGCACTCGACGCAGAAGTCGCGAAGGCCGCCAAGAATCTGCCGCCACGGCCAGATGAGCCGCAAGGTGCAACACTGCTGCCGGTCGAAGAGACCGCACCGATGCCAATCGATGCGCCTCAGCCCGTGATCGGCGACGATGCCTTCTTCGGGTCTCCAGTCAGTCAGCCGGCTCCGGAAGTCGAAAAAGAGCCGGAATTCGATGCCGATTCCGTCTTCGCAAAACTTTCCAGTTTGAAGAAAGACACGGCCGAAGACCAAGACTAGTTGAGAGCGTTGTCTCATGGCGGTCGCGGATAAAGCGGCCGCCCCTTGCCTTGGCGTTAATCGCCTTCCGGCACACTCACCGTATAGTTGAGCGCAAGCCTTCCGCCGTCCGCATAAATCGTCTGGCCCGTAATATAGCTCGCATCATTCGAAGCCAGGAACGAGACGATGGAAGCAATTTCCTTTGGGTCTCCGGTTCGCAGCATCGGAGTTCTCGATAGAACTTTCCGCTTGGCGACCGGATCAGCGTTAACTGTCGCGAGCATTGGCGTCATGATCGAGCCAGGTCCGATCGCATTCACCCGAATTCCGTATTCCGCCAGGGCGAGTGCCGCGACTTTCGTCAGTTGGTTGACGCCGCCTTTCGAGACCGAATAAGGCACCTGATTGGGAATTGCGACGACGCTGTTGATCGACGACATGTTGATGATCGCGCCGGGCAGCCCCCCCTCATTCACCTTGTCCACCATGTGGCGCGCAACGGCCTGGCATAAGAGGAACGATCCCTTCAAATTTATCCCAAGCACACGATCAAACGCGTCTTCCTCCAGATCGAGAAAATCGGCACCGTGCACGACCCCGGCATTGTTGACGAGAATGTCGATGTCACCGAATGCCTCAAGTGTGCTGGCAACGAGATTATGAACATCAAGGCGCTCGGCAACATTGCAATGAGTGAAGCGAACAGCGCCGAATTCGCCAAGCGTTTCGACGGCAAGTGATCCCGCATCATCATTGATATCGGCAATCATGACACGCGCACCATCGCGCAGGAGACGTTCCGCAACCGCATAGCCGATGCCCTGCGCGGCACCGGTGACGATTGCGACCTTATTATCGTGTTCCATCGGATATTCCTTGGTTCATGTGCCGCGACCTGATGAAGGATGCCGCTGGTAGGCGTAGATCAAGGGCGCGGTTGGCCCAGTGCTTCGGCGATCTCATCAAGAATAGCCGGATCGTCTATGGTCGCCGGAACTTTGACGATTTCCCCGTCTGCGATTTCACGCATCGTACCCCGCAGGATCTTGCCCGATCTGGTTTTTGGCAACCGTTTGACGGTGCAGACTTTCTTGAATGCGGCAACCGGCCCGATCTGGTCACGCACGAGCTTCACGACCTCAGCTTCAACATCCGAGACCGGGCGCTCGACACCCGAATTGAGGATCAGGAAACCCGTTGGAATCTGACCTTTCAGGGCGTCCGCGACGCCGATAACCGCGCATTCTGCAACATCAGGGTGGCTGGTCACGACCTCTTCCATGCCACCAGTTGATAAACGGTGTCCGGCAACATTGATGATGTCGTCAGTTCTCGCCATGATGAAAACATAGCCGTCATCATTCACATAGCCTGCGTCGGATGTCTGATAATATCCCGGGAATTCCGACAAATAGCTGTCCTTAAAGCGTTCGTCGTTCTGCCAAAGGGTCGGTAATGCGCCCGGTGGCAACGGGAGTTTCACAACGATGTTGCCAAGCGTCCCTGCTTCGACCTCGTTACCGGCATCGTCCAAAACCTGAAGATCATATCCGGGCATTGGAACAGTCGGCGAGCCAAGGACAACCGGCAATTGACCGAGCCCGACCGGGTTTCCGGCAATCGTCCACCCTGTTTCGGTCTGCCACCAATGGTCGATAACCGGTACTTTCAGCGTCTGTTGCGCCCATAGGATAGAATCGGGGTCCGCCCGTTCACCTGCAAGAAAGAGTGTACGCAACTTCGATAGATCATATCCCGCAGTGAGCGCGCCTTTTGGGTCTTCTTTCTTGATGGCACGAAGAGCGGTGGGCGCGGTGAAAAGCGCTGCTACACCGTGCTCTTCCATAACCCGCCAGAAGACACCGGCATCGGGCGTCCCGACGGGCTTTCCTTCAAACACGATAGTGGTCGCACCATGGATAAGCGGAGCATAGACAATATAGGAATGGCCGACGACCCAACCGACATCTGAGGCGGCCCAGAAAACTTCGCCGGGGCGAATGTCGTAGATGGCATCCATCGTCCATTGCAGCGCCACCATATGGCCGCCATTGTCACGAACGACGCCTTTCGGCACCCCGGTCGTACCTGATGTATAAAGAATATAAAGCGGATCGGTCGCAAGGACCGGGACACAAGGCACCTTCGTGCCCCGTTTTTCCTCCATGGCAGCCGCCATGTCGATGTCGCGCCCTGCGACGAGGTCTGCCGGCAATTCTTCGCGCTGCAGGACAATGCACCGCTCGGGCTTATTTTGTGCGAGGTCAATCGCCTCATCAAGAAGGGGTTTGTAAGCAACCACCCGGCCGGGTTCGATACCGCATGAAGCGGAGATGATTGCTGTCGGCTTTGCATCATCGATCCGAACGGCAAGTTCTCTCGCGGCGAAACCACCGAATACGACGGAGTGGATGGCTCCGATCCTGGCGCAGGCCAGCATCGCAAAAACCGCCTCTGGGACCATCGGCATATAGATGATCACGCGATCGTCTTTGACGATCCCCTGGTCCTGTAGCACGGCTGCAAGAGTTTCCACTTCTTCCAGGAGGGCGGCATAGGTATAAGTCTTTTTACGGCCTGTAATCGGACTATCATATATGACGGCGGCCTGATCGGCTCGCCCGCCGCTTACATGGCGGTCAACGGCGTTATAGCAGGTATTGCATTCAGCACCGGCGAACCATCGACCGTAATGGCCATTTGTCTCGTCGAAGACGGTATCCGGCTCTTTATACCAGTCAATTTTGCGGGCAATTTCGACCCAGAATCCCTCCGGATCGGCTTTCCAGGCATTGTATACCGAATGATAGCCGCTGCGTGACATGCTTTCCCCCTCAAAAGTGCATTCCTGCCCTCTTGCTTCATTACAAAAAAAATACCGCGCACTGGCACGGTATTTTTACGGATATCTTGAGAAAATCCTATTCGCGGATGTTTCACGCAGACCTCAGCATCTGCATTCATACCGAATTGGGCCC
>JBCDCU010000080.1:0-11787 GCA_039181265.1 Pseudomonadota bacterium
ACGACCACGTTGATCATTTTGTCCACGGTGAGCGGGGCGGTTGTGGTGTGCATGCTGTGCCTTTCCCTTCTTTGCCTGCGTTTTAGCGTGCGAGTAGGGAGAAGGGAAATAGTGTGTCCTTCATCACCAATTCGTCAGACAAAGATCCCAGACTTTTGGATGAGAGGGCGCCTGCGGGTTTCAGGATCTGATCGCGTAATTCTAATAAAATGATGAAACAATCCGCAGAATCCCAGCATTCTGGACTCCTTACCAGACTTGCCATGTGCGGCATTCGGCAGCGCCCATTAGCTTGATCCAGATCAAGCAGTGTGCACTGCAACATGTGCGAAGAATGACCCGGGAAAGTCCTTTTCCTTTGGGTACACGTTTGCCAGCCAGACCCGCCCAGTGGGGCTTCTCCCGTGAATTGAATGTTTGTTTGAACCTTGAAGGGGGCGATTATGGGTTTTGGAGCAGCGACCATAGCGCTGGCCGTGGGGGCCTTCGTCGCACTAGCTGGCGCAGCGCTTGCAAATGACGCCTTGTTTGCAACGCATATGGGCCTTTTGTGCATATTACTACTAGTCGGCGCGGTGATCACATTGCGGCAGACCAATTTCGGAGACAAGCCGGTGCTTGCCTCGGGCGGTGTGTTTAGGGATGAACCGGTCGGTTACATGGACGATGTGATCCGCTTTGGCTGTATCGCCACCCTTTTCTGGGGGATTGCGGGTTTCACGGTTGGGGTTTTGATCGCGGCGCAGCTCGCCTGGCCGTGGCTCAACCTCGAACCTTACTTCACGTTCGGTCGCCTTCGTCCACTGCACACATCAGCCGTGATTTTCGCATTCGGCGGCAACGCTCTCATCGCGACAAGTTTCTACGTTGTCCAGCGGACCTGTCAGGCCCGGCTATTTGGCGGCAGTCTCGCCTGGTTCGTTTTCTGGGGTTATCAGATTTTCATCGTCATGGCGGCGACAGGATATCTCCTGGGCATTACTCAGAGCAAAGAATATGCCGAACCTGAATGGTATGTGGATCTTTGGCTCACCATCGTTTGGGTCTGCTATCTCCTTGTCTTCTTGGGCACAATCCTCAAGCGCAAGGAACCGCATATTTATGTGGCAAACTGGTTCTATCTGGCTTTCATTGTCACGATTGCACTTCTGCATGTCGTCAATAACCTTGCTGTGCCAGTTTCGCTGACGGGCACGAAGAGCTACGTCGTTTTTGCAGGTGTACAGGACGCGCTCACCCAGTGGTGGTACGGCCACAACGCAGTGGGCTTTTTCCTGACCGCAGGGTTCCTTGGGATGATGTACTACTTCGTTCCGAAGCAGGCGAACCGTCCAGTCTATTCCTATCGGCTTTCGATCATCCACTTCTGGGCCTTGATTTTCCTCTACATCTGGGCAGGCCCACACCATCTTCACTATACGGCGCTGCCTGACTGGGCACAGACGCTTGGGATGGTCTTCTCAATCATGTTGTGGATGCCGTCATGGGGCGGAATGATCAACGGCTTGATGACGCTTTCCGGCGCGTGGGACAAGCTGCGGACCGATCCGGTGTTGCGGATGTATGTTATGGCTTTGGCGTTTTACGGCATGTCCACCTTTGAAGGTCCCGTCATGTCCATCAAGTCCGTCAACTCGCTGTCTCATTATACTGACTGGACCATCGGCCACGTTCATTCCGGCGCTCTTGGCTGGGTTGGTATGATCTCCTTTGGAGCAATCTACTACCTCGTGCCTAAGCTCTGGAACCGCGAGCGCCTCTACTCCATCCGGCTCGTTAACTGGCATCTTTGGACAGCCACTATCGGCATCGTGATCTACGCAGCCGTTATGTGGGTCGCAGGTATCACCCAGGGTCTGATGTGGCGTGAATATGATGATCAGGGCTTCCTCGTGAACTCTTTCATCGACACGGTCACGGCGCTTCACCCTGAATACGTGATGCGTACGTTCGGCGGCCTTCTTTACCTCATCGGTGCGCTGATCATGGTCTTCAACATCACCATGACGATCCGCGGCAAGGTTCGTCAGGAAGCGCCAATTGGCGGCAGCCACCCGGTTGCCAGCCCGGCGGAATAGGGGGTTTTCATGTCGATAATGGATAAACACGGCGTCATTGAACGCAATGTCAGTCTGCTTCTGGTGCTCTCGTTGGTCACCGTTCTGATTGGCGGCATCGTGGAAATCGTACCCCTCTTCTATGTGAAGAACACGATTGAAAAGGTGGAGGGCATGCGGCCCTACACCCCGCTCGAACTGGCCGGGCGTGACATCTATATCCGAGAAGGATGTTATGTGTGCCACAGCCAGATGATCCGGCCCTTCCGTGATGAAGTGGAGCGCTATGGTCATTATTCACTGGCGGCGGAAAGCATGTATGACCATCCGTTCCAGTGGGGTTCGAAGCGGACGGGACCTGATCTTGCCCGTGTCGGCGGGCGCTATTCGGATGAATGGCATGTCCAACATCTGATCAATCCGCGCGATGTCGTACCGGAATCGATCATGCCTGCCTATTCATTCCTGGCAACGACGCCGCTTGATGCTGATACGATCAAGGGTCACCTCGTGGCAAACAGCATTGTGGGCGTGCCCTATAGCGAGGACATGATCGAGAACGCCGTGGCGGATCTTTACGCACAGGCGAACCCTGATGGGGACACCGATGGGCTTCTTGAGCGTTATGACAACGTGACCGTGCGGAAGTTTAATACGCGCAGCGACGCGCTCACGGAGATGGATGCGCTGGTCGCGTATCTCCAGATGCTCGGCACGCTCGTCGATCTCGACCTATACAAGCAAAACGAAAACCTGAGGTAGCGTCATGGATTACGAAACTTTGCGTCAATTCGCTGACAGTTGGGGGCTTCTCTACCTCTTCTTCATGTTCCTCGCAGTGATCGCGTTCACCTTTCGGCCCGGCTCGAAGAAATATGCCGATCAAGCACGAATGATCCCGCTCAAGGAGGACGACACCAATGAGTGAGAAAGATATCGACGAAATCAGCGGCGTTGAGACAACCGGCCATGAATGGGACGGGCTTAAGGAGCTGAACAATCCGCTGCCGCGCTGGTGGATCTATACCTTCTACGCAACGATCGTCTTTTCGATTGGCTACATGCTCTATTTCCCGGCGATCCCTCTGATCGAAGGATCGACCATGGGTATTTCGGGTGAAACGAACCGGGGCAATCTAAAGGTTGAACTCGCTGCCGTTGAGGCCGGACGCCAGGCAATTGAGGCGCGGATTGCCGACACTGATCTGGAAACGATCCGCACAGATGAAGAGCTCTTCCGATATGCGTCAGCGGGCGGTGAATCGCTCTACAAGGTCTATTGCAGCCAATGCCATGGCTCGGGCGCTCAGGGCGGTCCAGGATACCCGAACCTCAACGATGATGACTGGATCTGGGGCGGTGATCTTGAAGCAATTTATACGACGATTGCCCACGGTGTTCGCAATGAAGAATCTGATGAGGCACGCCTGTCAGAAATGCCAGCCTTCGGTGATGGGATCCTCTCAAGCGGCGAGATCACAGATGTCGCGCACTATGTGGCAAGTCTCTCTGGTTCGGACCACGAAGCGGCACGGGCGGAAGCTGGCACCGAAATCTTCCTCGACAATTGTGCGGCATGCCACGGCGATGCCGGCGAGGGGATCCGTGACCTCGGTGGGCCAAACCTTGCTGACCAGCTTTGGCTTTATGGTGGAAGTCTCGACCAGATCGCGGCTCAGATCGCCAATCCGAAACACGGTGTGATGCCACCATGGTCTGAGCGTCTTGGAAAAGGCAGCGTCAAACAACTCGCCGTCTACATTCACAGCTTGGGCGGCGGCGAAGCAGCGCCTGAATAAGCGTCTGCGTAACAAAGCGGGAGACATCGATGGATGCGGTAGCGGGTAATAAGCCTGGTTCGGTTGAAACGACCGAACGCATTGAAGTCGAAGCGGTCAACAAGAAGGAGAACCGCGAACTCTATGCTGCCCGCAAGCGCATCCACCCCAAAAGGGCGCGGGGCACGTTCCGCGTCTTTAAATGGTGGGTGATGCTGGTCACCCTTGGCATTTACTACATCACCCCATGGCTTCGTTGGGACCGTGGACCGTTCGCGCCGGATCAGGCTGTCCTGATCGATCTTCCGAACCGGCGCTTCTATTTCTTCTTTATTGAGGTCTGGCCGCAGGAATTCTTCTACATTGCGGGCATGCTCGTCATGGCCGGGATTGGGCTTTTCCTGGTCACCTCGAGTGTTGGACGCGCCTGGTGTGGCTATACGTGTCCTCAGACCGTGTGGGTCGATCTTTATCTCGTGGTCGAGCGATTCATTGAAGGTGACCGCAATCAACGCATCAAACTTGATGCGGAACCGATGAGCCGCGACAAGCTTATCAAACGTGTCTCGAAGCATACAATTTGGCTCTTGATCGGTGTTGCGACCGGGGGGGCGTGGATTTTCTATTTCGCTGATGCGCCAACACTTCTTTATCAGTTCGTAACCCTTGATGCGCCGTTCGTTGCTTATGCGACAGTCGCGATCCTGACGGCCACGACTTATGTCTTTGGCGGCCTCATGCGCGAACAAGTGTGCACTTACATGTGTCCCTGGCCGCGGGTGCAGGGCGCCATGCTCGACGAGCATTCCCTGATCGTGAATTACAATGACTGGCGCGGCGAAGAGCGCTCGATCCACCGCAAGAAAAACCTCACCGAAGGGAAGCCGGTCGGGGATTGTGTCGACTGCAACCAATGCGTCGCGGTCTGCCCCATGGGGATCGATATCCGCGACGGCCAACAGCTGGAATGCATTACCTGTGCATTGTGCATCGATGCGTGTGATGCCGTGATGGACAAGCTCGGTCTGGAGCGCGGCCTGATTTCTTATTCGACCCTGTCGGAATACAACCATAATATGGCGTTTGCCGGTGCCGAACGGGTCGAGCGGGATGGCGATACCGTCTGGGATACCGCGACGATCAAACCCTCCAAAGTGCGTCCGGACGGCGGCGCGCTGGCACGTGGCATTAGCAAAACAACGCTGAAGTCCATTCTGCGCCTGCGTACGCTGATCTATTTCCTGATCTACGGTTTCATCGGCATCGCGCTCCTCACCGTTCTTTTCACGCGTGACCGCCTCGACGTGAATGTCAGCAGCGACCGCAATCCGCTCTTCGTCAAGTTGTCCAGTGGCGCGATCCGCAATGGGTACGAAGTTAAAATCCGAAATATGAAGGCCGAGCCGCGTCGTTTCGCGGTGACCGTTGAGGGTCTTGGTCTGGTGACCACCCAGCTTGCTGGTGAGGCAGGAGCGCAGGGTGAGACGTTCTATGTTGATGTCGATCCTGACGAGACGCACAGCATGCAGGTTTATGTGCGCAAGCACGCTGACCTCATAACATCAACACAGAAGACTTTCCGGTTTGTCGTTCAGGAGATTGGCGGAAAAGAACGCTCATTCAAGAAGGCGTTCTTCCATGCCCCTGAAGACAGCGTCAACCCGAATTAGGAGCGATAACCAATGAACGGAACCGCACGTCCAAGAGAGATTACCGGCTATCATGTTCTGGCTGGGGTGCTGACCTTTTTCGCGATCATCATCGCCGTCAATGTAACGATGGCTGTCATTGCAACGCGTAGCTGGACGGGTCTTGTCGTCAAGAACAGCTATGTCGCAAGTCAGGAATACAACGGGAAAATCGAAGCAGCCCGCATTCAGGAAGCACTTGGGCTTTCTTCAGACTTTTCCTATTCCGACGGACGCTTTTCTTTTGAACTCCGTGATCACAATGGGAAAGCCATGCCCGTCGATGAGATCATCGTCACGATCGGCAGGCCGGCCCATGAACACAAAGACCGGCGTCTTGTCCTTGAACACCGTTCAGGAACACTCCACGAACTGACTGAGGACTTGGAAGCCGGTATGTGGGCGATGGAGATTTCTGCCCGCTCGGGTGACCTTACATATCGGCGCGCCGTCCGGATGCTGATTGGCGCCAATGGCGAGGGCCGGCTTCAATGAGTTGTTGCGACACAAGTCTTGCAACGGAGGCCGTAGAAAGCGAGCGTCAGGCAGACCGGCGGGTTCTCGATGAGCTGATCGCCCAATCCCGCGATCTCGGGAATGGTGCTTTTGCCACCGATTTCGTGGTGCCGGATCTGAGATGTGCTGGGTGCATCCGGACGATCGAAGATGGATTATCCGGTTTTCCAGGCATTGAGCGCGCTCGCGTCAATCTCTCGTTGAAACGTGCCCACGTGGTGTGGCGCGAGGGGAAGACCGATCCGCTTTCGATCCTTCGCGCGATTGAGGGCCTTGGTTTCTCCGCCCATGCCGACCGGCCAGGGGAAAGCGGTGCGGACCCTGAGGGACGCAGGCTTCTGGTTGCGCTCGGCGTTGCGGGCTTTGCCGCCATGAACATCATGCTCTTGTCGGTGTCGGTCTGGTCCGGTGCGGAAAAAGAGACAGCGCAACTCTTTCACTTGATCTCTGGCGTCATTGCTATTCCGGCTGTGTTCTTTGCGGGCCAACCGTTCTTCCGTTCGGCCTATAAGGCGCTGTCATCCTGGCGGCTCAATATGGACGTGCCGATCTCGCTCGCCGTCCTGCTCGCCCTCGCAATGAGCTTTTATGAAACGCTTGCTGGCGGTGAGGAGGCCTATTTCGATGCCGCGGTCTCGCTTCTCTTCTTTTTGCTGATCGGGCGAACGGCTGACCATTTCATGCGTGAACGCGCGCGTGGTGCCGTCGATCAACTGCGCCGTCTCAGACCCGGTACGGCGCTTGTCGTCGATGAGGCCGGAGAGGTTACGGCAACTCCGATTGAAGCGATTGAACCGGGCATGCATTTGCGCGTTCTTCCAGGTGAAATCGTACCGGTCGATGGAACGATCGCAACGGGAACCGCGGATTTCGACCGGTCGCTCGTTACCGGGGAGACGGAACCCGTTTTCCTGAAAGAAGGTGCGCGGCTGGAAGCCGGTATCGTCAATTTGAACGGTGCCGTCGACATTAAAGCACTATCCGATCACAGCCATTCCTTCACGGCTGAAATCACCAAACTGATCGCGGCCGCAGAAGGGAGCCGGAGCGCATATGTCCGAGCAGCTGACCGTATGGCGGCCATTTACGCACCAGCCGTTCATTGTCTTGCAGCGGCAGCTTTTATCATTTGGTTCTTTGCGACCGGCGGCGATTGGCAGACAGCGCTTTATACAGCGATTGCCGTTCTGATCGTGACCTGCCCCTGCGCGCTTGGTCTTGCTGTCCCCGTTGTTCACGTCATTGCCGCGACACGGCTTTTCCGCGAGGGCGTGATGCTGAAAGACGGCGCGGCGCTCGAGCGCATGGCCGAGACCGGCCATGTTGTTTTCGACAAAACCGGCACGCTCACCAAGGGTACGATGGATGTCAGCCGTATGTCGGGAAACCGAGCGCTCTTTTCCGTTGCTTACGCCATGGCGAGCCGCTCACAGCATCCAGCCTCTAAAGCAATAACCGCCTATCTTGATACGCGTGTGAATGGACGGGCCGATGACGAAGATCGGCTCGAAGATTTCCGCGAAGTTCCAGGTGGCGGGCTTGAAACATCAATCGCTGGGCGGCGCTATCGGCTCGGCAATCCTGCCTTCGTCCGAGAGATCAATCCGTCGCTTGCAGGTGATTTTGACGGTGCCGTCACTTTGCTTGCTGGCGAAGAGGGCGCACCCCTTGTGATCGAACGCACGGAGAGCCTGCGCGACGATGCGCTCGACGCCGTCGACCGCTTGCGCGCGATGGGATTCTCGCTTTCGATTCTTTCCGGAGATGCGCAAACCTCCGTCGCGCGCGTCGCGCACCAGCTCAGGATTTCC
Source organism: Pseudomonadota bacterium (assembly GCA_039181265.1). GTDB lineage: Bacteria > Pseudomonadota > Alphaproteobacteria > Rhizobiales > JACESI01 > JBCDCU01. The sequence goes on from JBCDCU010000080.1 coordinate 7,851, forward strand.
GATTACAGCGGCGGCAAGACACCGGAAGACAAAGTTGCGCGCATCAAGGCGCTTGATAAAACCCAACGCCCTGTTCTGATGATCGGTGATGGGCTCAATGACGCTGCAGCCCTTGCAAGCGGTCATGCGTCAATGGCGCCCGCAAGTGCTTCTGATATTGGAAGGCGCACGGCAGATTTCGTCTTTTTAAGAGATAATCTCACGGCCATTCCGTTCACCCACAAAATCGCGACGGCGGCGGCGCGTCTCGTTAAACAGAATTTCGGGCTTGCGATCATTTACAACTGCATTGCCGTTCCGCTTGCGATGCTCGGTTATGTGACACCGCTCGTTGCTGCGATTGCGATGTCCGCTTCGTCGCTGGTCGTCGTAACGAACAGCATGCGTCTCAATCTGGTGAATGCGGACAGCCGCATTGTGCGCAACAAGCGCCAGTCCAAATCACCGGTTATCTTGCCTGCACCGGAGGCTGCCGAATGAATGGATTGTTGTTTCTTATTCCAATTGCACTTTTTCTTGGATTTGCCGGGCTTGCTGCCTTCTTATGGTGCCTCAAGAACCGGCAATATGATGATCTTGAAGGGGCTGCCTGGCGCATCCTCGATGATGACAAGGCACCCTGATTATCTTGCGCCTGTGTCGTCGAGGACGTAAGTGGCAGGCGTGAAAGACGCATTCAGGAAACCTCTAAATCCCGCGAACCGATAATATGGTGATCGCGCCTGAAGGTGGCGTGTCGCATTGCGGGGAGACATTTCCATGAACGCTCATAATGATTTCGCGTCCGTGCTCGCGCCGATTGCAGAGGCGAGGGGGCTTTCCAACGAACATTATACCTCGCCCGCCTTCTTTGAAGCCGAAAAGAGAGCGGTCTTCTTCGATAATTGGTCCGGCATCGGTTTTGGCAAGGATGTACCTGAGCCCGGCGATGTGAAGCCTATTGATTTTCTCGGGCTACCGCTCCTTCTTGCCCGCGACCAAGACGGAGAGTTGCACGTCTATCAGAACACATGTCGGCATCGCGGCATGATCCTTGTCGAAGAGCCGACGAACATTCGTGGCGTCATCCGCTGCCCCTACCATTCCTGGTGCTATTCTCTGAAAGGCGATCTTAAGACGACCCCGCATGTGGGCGGTCCCGGCCAAAATGTGCACGAAAGCGTCGATCGTTCCGAACTCGGTCTGATCGAAATCCGCTCCCATGTCTGGCATGACGTTATCTTCGTCAATGTGTCTGCTAATCGTCCGGAGCTTGAAATCGACAATGCAAAGCTTGTCGAGCGTTGGCAGGAGTTCCAAAAGCCGGTTTTTCACGGCGGCCCGGATTCAAGTTTCACCCTTGACGTGAAGACGAACTGGAAGCTTGCGGTCGAGAATTACTGTGAAAGCTACCATCTTCCCTGGGTCCATCCCGGTCTCAACTCCTATTCGAGGCTGGAGGATCACTATCACATCGAAGAAGACGGTCAGTTTTCCGGGCAGGGGACTCTTGTCTATCGCCAATTGAAAGGCGAGGAGGGCGAGATTTTTCCCGACTTCAAGGATCTTTCGGAACATTGGGATGAGGGGGCGGAATACATTGCCGTCTATCCGAACGTCCTTATGGGCGTTCATCGCGATCACATGTTTTCGATCGTCATTCAGCCAAAGGATGCCGAGACGTCTGTTGAGCATGTCGAAATCTATTATCCGGAACCGATTGCAAACGACGCGGCTTTTAATTCTCTCCGCCAAAAGAACGCGGCCCAGTGGAAGGGCGTTTTCGTTGAGGATGTCTTTGTTGTTGAAGGCATGCAGCGAGGGCGCCACGGTCGCTTATTCGATGGTGGCAAGTTCTCTCCGGTCATGGATAATCCAACCCACATGTTCCATCAGTGGGTGGCTCGTCAGCTTTGCCGAAGACCTTGATGACGCGCACGAAGAGTGCGCTGGATAAAGCCCTCGTCGATGCACATAACGCAGGGAATAAAGCTGAAATCGCCCGTCTCTACGAGGAGGCGGGCAATGTTTTTGAAGCGGACGGCGATGTTGATGGCGCGGCTTTCTATCTGACCCATGCTTATGTTTTCGCGCTTGAAATCGGGTCTTCTCGCGCGGATCAGCTTCAGGAGCGACTTCATCGCCTAGGCCGCGAAGTGCCGCCTTCCAAAGAGCTCTAAGAGGAGGGTCTCACTGCCAAATGGTGACGAGTTTGGATAAGGTTCAATCTTGCCCATTGGGGACGTGCGATAGGAAGTGAGACCGGATTTGGAGGGGTGAGCATGGGATTGAGAGAGGCTCTTGAGAAACGTTTCGGCTCACGGCTCAGCGATTTCGACGATGTTCTGGAGAACAATCCAACCCTCCTTGCTATGGCGGGCCGCGGTTCGTGCCGGTCGTTTCAAGACCAGCGGGTTGATCCCGACTTGTTAGAGCTTCTGGCCGGGGTCGCGCTCAGTTCGCCGACAAAAAGCGACCTCCAGCAGCGCGACATTATCATCATTCAAGATCGGGAAGCCCGTGCCGCTCTCGCAAGCCTATTGCCGAGCGTGACATGGCTAGATGAAAGACCGGCGCTTCTTGTCTTCTGCGGCAATCACCGGCGCCAGCGCCATTTGCATGAGTTGCGTGGGCATAGTTTCGCCAATGATCACCTCGACGCGTTCTTCAATGCGGCTTGCGATGCTGCAATCGCGCTTTCCGCGTTCGTCACCGCGGCGGAAGCCATCGGCCTTGGATGTTGTCCGATCAGCGCGATCAGAAATGAAGCTGACGCTGCGAGCAGACTTCTCAACCTTCCTGATCAGGTCTTTCCGGTTGCAGCGCTGGCGGTTGGCTATCCAGAACAATCACCCACTATCAGCTATCGTCTGCCGCTCAGCCTTACGGTTCATCGCGACACATTCCACGAAGGGAATTTGGATGAGACGATCACAACTTACGACGCGCGGCGTTCAAAGGATCAACCTTATCGGAGCCAAAGGAACCTAGCACGTTTCGGTCCAAGCGAAGACTATGGATGGAGTGAGGACAAAGCGCGCCAATATGCGGAACCTGAACGCGAAACCTTCGGCGCTTTCGTTCGCAACAAAGGGTTCAAGTTGTTATGACAGACGACGGGCTGGGAATGGTTGAGACCGGTGATAAAGGTTTCCTCGAGGGGCAATACAAGGCTCAGATGGTTTGTCGCTTCGACCTCAAAGCTGGTGTCGAAGTCGGTCAGGTTCAAACTGCCCTTGAGAGCTTCGCGCGTGATATGAGCGCGCGTGGTCTCATTGCCGCCGCGGGACCACTCTGCCGCAGATATGCCGACACGCCTATGGACACGGATCCTGGAACGATCCGGGCTTATTCCGCAGTCTTCTTCTTTAAGGACCGCAATCAACTCAATGAGTCCTATGATGGTCTCAAAACCATGCTCGGCCCGGTTGATGAAAGACATCACGGTGTGCTTGCGCTGATCGAAAGTCCAATCTTTACGTGTTTCGAAGAGATCGACTGACAGATCATCGGCCAAGGCGTTTGCGGCGCCTTTTCCACGCTTCACGCATTTGGTGTAAAGTGTTGATGACGTTTGATTTCGACATTTTAACGTAATCACGCTAGGTCACTCTGGGAAAACTCGTGATTTCACCCATCATTGAGCTACATCCATTCCTGTCATGACCGCGCGTCAAGAGGTTCATCGTGCCCCGCCCGATTGGAATTATCAAACAGGCTGTTTTCGTCGCAGCAATTGCTGCGGGGGGATATTGGGGTTGGGTCCATCAGGATGATTGGCTTGAAACGGCGGGCTTCGCTGTGCCGGTCGCAAGTGATGCGGTTGCGAGCGGCAATGCAACAGACCGCGCGTCTTCTCCAAAAGGAAAACCGGTGATCGCAAGACCGGTTCGCTTTGCCGCCGATCGTCTCACTTTGGAAGCGGTTGGAACCGGGCGGGCGCGCTACTCGGTTATGC
>JBCDCU010000081.1:0-11764 GCA_039181265.1 Pseudomonadota bacterium
GGCCCGATCAGGCGCGTCGATTTCAGGGACATTGGCAAAGCCGTTGTAGAGCCGGCGCAAAAATTCGTTCGATAGACCGTCCGCGATGACGACAATCCTTGTTTCCGGTCTTCCATCCGGCCAACCAGCAAGCCTGACCGGTTCGTGCATGACCGATTGGACGAGGTGGATCAGCATAGGTTCTTCGGGGTGCTCTTTGATCTTGACGAGGCCCTTGACCCGCAGGAGTTTTTCGCCGTGCGCAGAACGCAGAAGATCGAGAAACGCTGTGAAGGCGTCGAAACTGACCGGTGCATCGGAAGCGAATGCGTAGGACTGGATCGCGCTATCTTGATGCGCGACATCGCCGGAAGCGTGGCTGTGGTGTGCATGCGCGAGCGTTACGACTGACTCTTCGGGTTCGTGTTCGGGTCCGTTTTCGATTCTGCGGGGGCTGACAAGCCAGATTGGGAGATCATTGTTTCCCCCGGGGCCGGGCTTGCTCAATCCAACCAGGTGCATCGGGTCAAAAGCCTGTTCTTCATTGGCCAGCATGGTCTCCGCACGGGAATTCAAAGCACCCAATGCGGTCATGAGCCCTGACGGAATCGCATCGTCTGTGAGATCCGTTTTGGTAACAAGAATACGATCGGAAACAATCACTTGCCGGACGGCTTCAGGGTAATCCCGCAGGGCGCTTTCACCTGAGACCGCGTCAACCATTGTTGTGACTGGGCCGAGGCGAAGGCGGTTGGCGAGTACCGGGTGGGCCATCACGGCCTTCATCACGGGTATCGGATCAGCGAGCCCTGTGGTTTCGATGATGATCGCTGAAAGGTTTCGTCCACCGCGATCGGCGTGGGCAACGATTTTGGTGAGCGTTTCAACCAGTTCCCCGCGCAAGGAGCAGCAGAGGCATCCGGAAGAAAGTTCGATGATTGCATCAGCACTTTCTTCAACGAGGATATGATCAAGGGGAATGTCACCGAATTCATTGATGATAACCGCAGCCTCACACAGAGCTGGCTCTCTTAACATGTGGTTCAAAAAGGTGGTTTTTCCCGCACCCAGAAACCCCGTGAGGATTGCAACAGGTATCTGTGTGTCATTCATGGTTCTATCTATCGCAATGGATTAGGCCTCGGTCGATAAAGGCCATTTTGGGAAGGACTAAGCCATGCTTCGCGTTGCGTGAAGCTTACGCGCGGATCTGAGGTCGTTTTGGCGAGGCCACCTTTCAGCCTCTCGGCTGCCTGGGCTCGGGCGAGCGCTTTTTCGTGAAGGCTTGGCGAATTGGCGGCTGGTTCGCTCGGGACGGGGGCGAATGCGCTTGCTGTCGCGGAAGCTGGAGTCAACGGTTTCGGTTCGACAAGAGTTGCGAGCACTCCGGCGGCCGGCCGTTCGCGCGGTATCGGCAAACGGGCGACAAGGCGCGTTTTGGCATCCTTGTCGAGGCGGATTGCAAGGTCAGTGGGGCGAGGGCCTTGGTATGGCCCTGCATAGACGGGCACGATGTCGCGTGCGATTCGCGGCTGGAGGATGTGGGACCTGAACGAACGCCGCCCCGGTGTGGTGACCAATGCACCTTGCGGGTGATTACGATCTCCAAGATTGCGTCCGAAATCCTTGCGTTGTGGCGAGGTGTGGCGGCTTTTGCCGAACAGTTTCCGCCCCGGTTTCGGCGCCGGGACAACGATCTGGAATTTGCGGATTTTCTGCGGGCTCTGGCAGACGAGCGGGCGCAAATCAACCGGCGTCTCGCGTGTCGGACGCGGATTGAACGCGCGGAGCGGAGTACCGAAACCGCGGCCCTTCTCGCCCGTAAAGGCGCGCTCCAGCAAGTAAGCTGCCTGTTCCGCACGATCAATCGATGAGCGTTCGCCAAGCACAACAGCGACATAGGTTTTGCCGCGCCGCTTGGCGCTTGCCACAAGGGTCAGGCCGGATGAACAGGTAAAGCCGGTCTTCATGCCGTTCGCGCCGCGATAGTGTTCAAGCAGAAGATTGTGCGATCGCAGATTGGCCTTTCCGAACTTGATGGCGGCCAAGCCAAACAAAGGTTCCAATTCTGGAAATTCACGGTGAAGGGCAAGACCCAGAACAGCCATGTCGCGGGCCGTCACGCGTTGAGCGCGGGCGGGAAGCCCATGCGGATTGACGAAACTGGAAGAGGTCATGCCGATTTCGCGGGCGGTCCGATTCATCTCCGCGACAAAGGCGTCTTCGGATCCGGAGACCTTTTCGGCCAAAGCAACCGCCATATCGTTCGCCGACTTTACCATCAGCATTTTGATGGCGTTATCGATGGTGACAAGTGTGCCGGGTTTGAAACCCATTTTGCTCGGCGATGTGCGAGACGCATATTTCGAAACGGTAAGCGTCTCATGGATACCAATCCGGCCTTCGCGAACCGCTCTCGCCGTCACATAGAGCGTCATCAACTTGGTAATCGAGGCCGGATACCAGGGGTCGGTCGCTCGCTCTGAATTGATAACCTGGCCGCTCTCGACATCGACCACGATATATGGGCCAGCGAACGCCGCCGAGGCCATGACAAGAGAGATTTTCAGCATGAGGCACAAGATTGTGGCCACAGCGGCAATCATTTTTAGCAATGAATGCATCAAACTCTCCCGGTAAGCGGTCGTGTAGAGTTTCAGAAAATGATTGGCCCGAATGCGGTCTTTGGATGGACGAGGGCGTAACAAGAAGCCGGACGTGCCGCAACCCCTCGGCGTTGACGGATATGGACCTTACCCCCGCTGTTTCATCCAACTGCACTGTCAGATTATCTAAATTGCGATTGGACGACTACGCTCGATGACCACAGATTGGCAAAATGCGATCACAATGCGGTCAATGGTTCTTCGGACGCTGCTCCCTGCCTTTTTCGTCGTCTGTCTGACGGTTCACGCTTATAGCGAAGCCTCCTATCGCATGATGACTGGATTGCGTGCCGGTGCGTTTTATCCGGTCGGCGTTGCCCTGCAGACTCTGCTCGAACTGAAACAAAGCGGCGAAGATGACATTCTCCTCGATGTTCTTCCTTCGACGGGCGCCCGCAATAACATTGAATCCCTCCTTAGTGGCAAGGCAGATATCGTTTTTGCCGACGCCGGGACAATCGCAGACGCTTTGATGCAACGCGGACCTTTTAAAGATCTACAGGGTGGGAAGCGTTTACGTGTCCTCATGCCGTTATGGCCTGATGTTGGCCATTTTGTCATTCGTTCGCGGGACATGGCGACTTCGACGATGTCCGATTTTCGCGAGCTCTTTGGTGCAACCGTCTCGCTCGGTGCGCATAGTGCAGGCAGTTATCGGGCTGCGGCAGAAACATTCATCAGGAATGGAATCTACTACGACCGCCTCTTCAATGTTCCTGATCTTGATGACGCACAAACCGTGTCGGCTTTCCTCGCAGACCGCGTCAACGCATTCGTGATGTTTCGTAACGAAGGGAATCTTCCTGTCGAACTTGCGCTGAAACACCCGAGCATTCAGGCTCAATTGGTGAGCATCAGCGATGTCCAACTCGAAAAGATGCTGACCCAGGAGCTGCCAGTCTGGCAGCGCCACGTCATTGATGCGGAGACCTACTTAAATCAACCGAACCGGATCGAGACCGTTTCGCAGATGAATTATCTCGTTGTGCGCGACGACTTCGATGTGCTCGATGCCTTCAAGATCGCGCGGATGTTCTTTGAAAATATTAGCTTCCTTGAGGCGCTCCACCCGTCGGTTCGCAAGATCGAGCCCGCGCGTTTTCGAGAAACGGTCATCTTTCCAATGCACCCTGGCTCAGAACGCTATTTCGTTGAAACACGCCAATGCAGTTTACCGTTCTGCCTCTTCAATTGAGAACATCAGGCCACGGATTCGCCCGGAGCGCAGGCAATGATCCTGCCTGATCCTACGCATTCTTCCATAGCTGAAATCCACTTCACCCTTCTTGTTTGTGCTCACGTTCTGTGGGTGAATTGCGCTTGGAGTGGGGGAGTGATTTCAGAATTCGGAGGTTTGACTAAACCATGTGCCACGTTTGTGTCGTTGAAAGTGTTAAGGAAAGAATGTTGAGCAGGCGCGATCTTTTCAAAGGGTCTCTTGCTGGAGCCGCTGCCGCAGCGACTGCGACTGTCAGTGTCAACGCGCCCGCAATGGCGGCGACGCCGACCAAAGTCGCGGATATGACCCATGAACTTTCCGGCGAATTCCCGACTTATTTCGGACAACCGGGCTTTGCCTCCGAGCAAAGGTTCAACTTCAAGGAGAACGGCTTCAATCTCCTGACGATGAACGTCAACGAGCATACCGGCACCCACCTTGATGCACCGCTTCATTTTTCCGCCGATGGCCAATCAGTCGCGGAAATCCCTGTCGAAAATCTTGTTGTTCCGCTTGCTGTGATCGATATCCGGGAGAAAGCGTCTGGCGATGATGAGGCGCAAGTGACGCCAGATGACCTGAAGGCCTGGATCGATCGAAATGGTCCGATGCCGGACCGCTGTTGTGTCGCGCTTCATTCCGGTTGGGATAAACTCACTGCAACGCCGAAATTCCGTAATGCGGATGATCAGGGTGTTATGCGCTTTCCGGGTTTTCATGTGGAAGCGGCAAAAATGCTGATCGAAGAGACAACGGCGGTCGGCCTTGCCTCCGATACGCTATCCCTTGATATCGGATCGTCCGGCGATTTCGCGACCCATTACGCATGGCTTCCAACCAACCGCTGGGGTATCGAGAATATCGCCAACCTCGATCAGGTTCCTAAGGCAGGCGCGACGCTTGTGGTTGGTGCACCGAAGCACCGGGGTGGAACCGGTGGGCCCTCCCGGATTTTCACGCTGATGTAGGACAAGGCATTGGCAACCGTTAAACTGATTTCCTATGAGGAGGCGGACGCGCGTGTGCGCGCCGTCTACGATGATATCCGTGAGGTCCGAGGAACGGATTTCATCAATAATTTCTGGCTGGCGCTTGCCAATGATCCGGCCAATCTCGAGCGCGTCTGGTCGGAAATAAAGCTCGTCATGATGACGCCCGGTGAGCTCGACTCACTTACAAAAGAACTGATCTATATCGCAGTCTCGGTCGCCAATTCCTGCTCTTACTGCGCGCATTCTCACACCGCCGCTGCCCGTGCAAAGGGGATGAGTGACACGCAATACGGTGAACTTCTCTCCGTTATTGCACTCGCTGGCAAAACGAACAGCCTCGCCAACGCGATGCAGGTACCCGTCGATCACGCTTTCCAGGTGACCTGAACCGTCTTCGGCGTTCAATCATCTGCGATGACAGGTGTATGATCACGCATCGACTTCACGCATCCGTCAGGTTCGTCTGACCCGCTTTGTGCTAAAGAGTCGATTGACATAAATAGTCATGGCTGCCAAAGCAGCCGGGGTTCTGGTAATATCCCGGTAAGATTGCCCTGAAATAATGCGCTGGGGGCGTCGAGACCGAGGAAGTGGGACAAAGCGTGAAAGATCGCATTCAATCATCTGTCCGGCGGGTAAAAAGGCGCGCGCTCAGATCTGTCGCGACCGTTTGCCTCTTGGGCGGACTGACAGTACTTGCAGGATGCTACGGTGGTGACTTTGACGTCGCCAACGCACCGCTCCCAGGCGATGTCATCAAAACGATGGATAAGCTCGGGGTCACGGCCTATGACCCGATCTTTATTCGTGTCTTCAAGAAAGAAGCTGAACTTGAGGTCTGGAAACGCCAGTCATCGGGTGAGATGGCGCTCCTAAAGACATATGAGATCTGTGCCTGGTCCGGTGAGCTCGGCCCGAAATTCAAGGAAGGCGACCGTCAGGCACCGGAAGGCTTTTATAGCGTGACGCCGGGTCTTATGAACCCGAATTCCTCCTTCCATCTGGCCTTCAACCTCGGTTTTCCAAATGCTTTCGACCGGTCACATGACCGGACGGGCTCTTTCCTGATGGTTCATGGTGCATGTTCATCGGCTGGCTGTTATTCGATGGAAAACGAGCAGATGGAGGAGATCTACGCGCTCGCGCGTGATGCCTTCACCGGAGGACAACAGGCGTTTCAGGTTCATGCGTTTCCGTTCCGCATGACCCCGGAAAACATGGCCCTGTTTTCCGCCGACGAACACATGCCGTTCTGGCGTAACCTGAAGGAGGGTTACGAGCACTTTGAACTGACGCGTATGGAACCGACAGTTCATGCCTGCGGACGACGCTACGTCTTCAACGCGACCGCAAAAGATGATGAAACGTTCGAAGCGGATAAGCCTTGCCCGGACTATGAAGTCACGCCAGCGTTGAAGCGGGTGGTTGATGCCAAGATACTGGGAGACCGTGCTCGCGAACGGGCCATTACCAAGTCCTGGACAACCCCTGAAGAACGCCGTTATCGCGAATTGACGACTCGTCTCAAGATTGAAAAGGAACGCGTTCAGCGTTTTGCGGATCGGGGGCTTGGGTTTAGCTCCCACCAAAAGCGGCGTGTCGTCGAAATCGAGCGTCAACTTGCTGATCTCGGCTTCGTTGAACAACCGGTTGTGGCCGACATTCCTAGCCCAAGACCACGTCCTTTGCCGGGAAGTACGGCCGGCAGCTCGGACGGTTTTTCACCGGCAGCTTTCGTTTCTTCCTTCTGGCGGAATTGATCGGCAGCCGGCAGTTCACAAACACGCCGGATATCGGAGCTTCAGGTGATCCGTCGGAGAAGCGCGATCAATTGCCTGCGTTCAGATGCGTCAAGCCCACCATAGGTTTCGTCTGTGACGGCGTGAGCCCGGCTCAGGGACGCTTCCGCGATCTCTTCGCCCTTGTCGGTAAGGCTGACAAGCTGAAGCCGACCGTCGCCGACAGCCTTTCTTGTTTGAACGAGACCGCGTTCTCGAAGGCGATCGACCACGCCTTTGATCGTCGCTGAATCCATGGCCGTGTGTCGGCCAAGTTCGTTTTGCGAGAGTTCGCCGTGTTCAAGGAGTTTCGCAAGCGCTGCAAAGCGCGTGGGCGTAAGGTCCTGGGGCATACGCCCTGCAAATATTCCAGTATGGCGCTGGTTCGCTTTACGCAGGATAAAGCCGATCTGGTCATCCAGCCGATAATATGTGTCTTCCTGTAATGCCAATTTGCCCCCCGTAATCTAAGGCCAATAAACAGCCTTGCTCGTCACCGGCTCAGTTCTATTCCGTTTGTGCGCAAACGGTCTTGGTGCTCTACGATGGCAGCTTACTAAACTTTCGTCTAATGTAACAGGTGCAGACCTGTCAAATCAAACTGTCAGAATCTGTCCAGCGATGATGACCGTATAGTTGTAGAAAATCCTTTTGCCTCAAAGAGCAGCTCAGAGGCGAATATGGTTCCGTCCGGTGCATCGCGGAGGGTCGGATTGCAGTCGCAAAGCGCCTCCGGCAGTGCATTTGCCGCATTTGGAATAGCGTTTATCCTCTACAAACCGATAGCCTTCCTGAAGATCAGGGAGGACGAATGAGCTACGAGAAACCTGCGCACTGGAAGAGCCGGGATAACAAACTCTTCTTCCATCAGGTGGGGTTCACATGCCCGCCTAAGGATTTCGATGCCGCCCCTTCCGATTTTTTGCGCATGGCGCCTGAAACCGTCGGTGTTCATGGACGCATGCTCCATGTGCCGGACTACGATCACGAACTCTCCCAACGCAAAGCGAATTTCGCGCTCTTAGAAGAGTTCGTTGAATGCATGGCGAACAATGGCGCGGATGTTTGTGGGCAGGTCGGCTCGAACTGGGTTCACGCAAGTGGCCTCGGGGTTGAGGGGATCCGCGACTATTGTGACCGTCTTTCCGAGACCTATGAAACACCCTTTCACATGGCAGGTTACGCCATGGTCGAAGCGCTTCGAGCGCTCAATGTTGAAAAGGTTGCGCTCAATGCGGTCTATCATTGGCCCGCATGGTGGCAGGGAACCGTCGGCTTTTTGAAAGAGGCCGGTTTCGATGTGGTCTGGGCCGGGAATTTCGTCGATCAGGGCTGGTTTGCGAGCCAGGAAGAGGTGAATGCCGCGATCTGGTGTTTCGATGGAGATCTTGCGCAAAAGTCTATGGATTATGTCGCTGAAAAAGCGCCGAACGCCGATGCCTATCTTGCAAACGGTATGTGCAATTTCCGTCGCGCGCCGGATGGCCTCGCGCAGCGGTTTGTCCATCTCGAAATGATGCTTGAAGAGCGGCTCGGCAAACCGGTTGTCACCCACGACAACGCGCTTTACTGGCGGATCTTCAAAACGCTTGGAATTGCCCCGATCAAGCCGCAAGGGCATTTGCTCTCAAGCCTCAGTCAAACGCCCGCTTCGAACGGATAGTCATATGCCGAAGATCCTCGCCCTTTGGGCCGTGCCGCGGTCCACTTCGACAGCCTTTGAGTGGATGATGCGCCAGCGCGGTGACATGACCTGCTTCCATGAACCCTTCGGTGAAGCCTGGTATCAGGGTGAGGCTCCGCTTTGGCCGCGTGCAACCGCGAGCAGCAAACGGACACCGGGCCTGACACTGCAAAGCGTTCGTGATCATCTGTTTGGTCTTGCGGAAGCGGATGCTATCTTCATCAAGGACTTCCCGCACTATATCGATCATATGTGGGACGACGCGTTCCTTTCGCACTTCACACATTCCTTCCTGATCCGGGACCCGGCAAAGACAATCACATCCATGTTCGACAAGTGGCCTGATTTTCATAAGAAGGAGGTCGGTTTTTCGGAACAGCGCATGTTGTTCGATCGGATCACCGAGATGAACGGGAACCCGCCGCCCGTCCTTGATAGCGATGATCTTTTGGAGGACCCGGTTGGAATGGTTCGGGTCTGGTCGGAAGCAGTCGGAATTCCGTTCATGGAATCCGCCCTTTCCTGGGAGCCCGGCGCGCGTGACGAAGTGAGCTGGTGGGATGGCGGATCGTTCCACGCCAATCTCCGCAATTCCGATGGCCTGAAGCCGCAAAAACGAACCTATAAGGAGATCGGCGATGTGCCGGATCGCGTGCGCACCATCTACGATGAGTGTCTTACACACTACCGGCACCTTCACGCGTTTCGGCTTAAGGCGTAATTGCAAATCATGAAAACAGCTTCCTCGATTTCTGAAGTCGTCCGGTCAGGGCTTTGCATTGGCTGCGGTCTCTGCGAAGCCGTCACGGACGGGCGCGTTCGAATGATAGAGACCGAGCAGGGATCGCTCAGGCCCGATCCCTCTGCGGAATTCTCGCTCGATGAAGAAGCGCTGCTTCTGAAAGCCTGTCCGGGCGTCAGGATTGAGGTGCCAACTAAAGATGCCTCACACTTCGATGAAGTCTGGGGTGGTTATGAGACGATGGCGGAAGCCTATGCCGCTGATCCAGATATCAGACACCGTGCTGCGACTGGCGGTGTGCTGACGGCACTCGGCGTTCATCTCCTAAAGGCAGGGAAGGTCGCTTTCATTCTCCAGGTTCGCGCTGATCCCGATCGCCCCATGCGGTCGATCTTTGTGATGAGTGAGACTGCGGAAGACGTAAAGGCGGCGACCGGATCACGGTATGGACCAGTGGCGCCATTGGCCGGGCTCGAGGCAGCGCTTCAGCGTGAAGAGCCTTTCGCGGTCATTGCAAAACCATGCGATTTGAACGCGCTCTTCAATCTTGCACGCTCGGATCCCCGGATTGACAGATATTGCCGTTTTCGCCTTGCAATGGTCTGTGGCGGGCAATCACGTTTGACTAAATCGCGCGCGCTCCTTGAAGAATTTGGCGTGCGTGAAGAGGACCTCACGCTTTTTCGCTATCGCGGTTATGGCAATCCCGGACTGACGCGCGTTGAAACACGTGACGGGTCGGCCTTCACGAAGACCTATAATCAGCTATGGGAAGATGAAGGGACCTGGGAGATTGAGACGCGCTGCAAGATCTGCCCGGATGCGCTTGGTGAATGTGCGGATGTCGCTGCTGCCGACATCTGGCCGGGCGGCGCCCCTGAAGGGGAAGATGAAGGGTTCAACGGCATCATTACACGCAACCAACCCGGTGTGGACCTTGTTGCCGATGCCGAGACTGCGGGCGATCTTGTTGTCGGCAAGGACCTGTCCGTTGCCGAGTTCAATGATTTCCAACCGCATCAGGTACGGAAGAAACACGCGCTTCTTCCCCGCCTCCAAGGAATGGCAGAGGCGGGATCAGCGGTCCTCGACATCGATCGCACACGCTATCAGCGGCTTTCGGAAAACCTGACCGTCGATGATTTCAAGGCACAGAAGAACGGCGCGTTTGACCGGGTCAAAAGCGGTCGCTTTTCAGAAGGCTAAAACTCTCTCGCGACCTGCGTAAGACGTTCGCGCTGCTAGATCGATACTCCGTGGCGTGCTGTGTTCTGTGGTAGATAGGCGTCGAACAGGGAAGCGACGATACGAACGGCAGGAGCGCCCTTATCGGTGAGCGCGACGCGACCGTTCTCGAATGTCACGATCCCGTCACGGGTGAGATCCACCAGACCATCCTCCGCTTCATGGTACCAGCTTGTCGGCATACCGAAACGATCCGCTGCCTCGTTGAGGTCAACGGCTCCTGAACACATCAGGCGTTCAATGACATGGCCGCGCATGCTGTCATCGCCGGAAAAGGCGATGCCCTTTCCGACAGGCAGTTGACTGGCCTCGACCGCGCGTGCCCATGCGCCGGTTTCGGCGATGTTCTGGACATAGCCGGAAGGGGTCCGTCCGATTGAGGTGGCGCCGAGGCCGAGAAGTGCGGTCGCAATGTCTGTCGTATAGCCTTGAAAATTCCGCCTCAATGTTCCTTCGCGATGGGCTTTTGCCATTGAGTCATCTGGAAGTGCGAAATGATCGAGTCCGATTGCCTGATAGCCTGCCGCCACGAGCGCTTCGGATGAGGCTGTCGCCTGGGCAAGGCGCTCATCCGGGCCGGGGAGGGCCGCTTCGTCAATGAGTCGCTGTTTTTTTGCCATCCAGGGCACGTGTGCATAGCCAAAGAGAGCGATGCGGTCAGGGCGCATTTCGATGCATAATTTGATTGTCTCAAGAAGCGTTTCCACCGTCTGGTGCGGTAGACCATAGATCAGATCGAAGTTGATGTTTGAGACGCCGGCTTCCCGTAAGCCATCGACTGAGGCCCGGACCATATCAGCCGGTTGGATCCGGTTGATCGCAGCCTGAACTTTCGCGTCGAACTCCTGGACACCGTAGCTTGCCCGCGTAAAGCCGAGCGCGCCGATCCGCTTGATCATGTCGGGGGTTAGGGTGCGTGGATCGCTTTCAATTGCAAGTTCTGCGCCGTCAGCCACGTCAAAGCGCTGGCGAACCTGGTCCATGGCGCTGGCGAGTTCATCCGGATCGAGGGCTGTTGGCGTGCCGCCGCCCCAATGAAGGTGGGAGAGCGTCATGCGGCCTGGAAGGTGATCGGCGACAAGGTCGATCTCTTTCAAGAGCGTATCAGCGTAGCGCGCGATTGGTTCGCGGCGGGTCGCAAGCTTCATGTTGCAGCCACAATACCAGCAAAGCTTTCTGCAGAATGGGACATGGAGATAAAGCGAGACCGGTTCGCGAGGATCAAGGCTCTCAAGCCAGCCCGCATATTCATCCGAGCCGATACCCGTATGGAAATGCGGTGCCGTCGGATAGCTGGTGTATCGCGGCGTTGAGCGGGTTGCGAATTTTCTCAAAAACTCTGTCATGATTTCATTGCCTTGGTGCGCTTCGGGGAGCGCTATTTTCTGGATAGTCTGATTTCAAACCTGCAGTCCTGCGCGCCCGACCAGCAACATTGTGTGTTGCGAACGGTCGCGAC
>JBCDCU010000082.1:0-11736 GCA_039181265.1 Pseudomonadota bacterium
ACGGGAAAACCGTCGACGAACCGACGATTTGGATTTGGTCACGTGCGTGTGCCGCGCCTGCCACCATTACAGCGGAGAGAGCGACACCGAGGAAAGCTGTTTTTTTCACTGGAAATGTCCCTGTCAGATGGAAACGTATCTGTATGCACGGAAAGGGCGAACGCCCTACCATGCGCGTTGTTCCTGCCGACATGTTTGGAGGGTCGACAGTTGCGGGGAAATTAGAATCCCAGCACCAACGTTTTGTGACAAAAACATGACAATTGGATGACAGTTTTAGTATTTGATTTAATTGAGATTTTCAGAATATTTTCCAGATTTATGCAACTTCATGAGGTAAACTTGGAAGTTTGACCCCTGATCTGGCGCACTGGTAATCTTCAGGTGCCCCTGGTGACGGGTCAGGATGTGTTTGACGACTGCAAGCCCCAGTCCCGTGCCCATTTTCTTTTTGCTTTCCTCTGCATCCACCCGGTAAAACCGCTCCGTGAGGCGGGGAATATGATCCGGGGCGATCCCTTTCCCAAAATCCTTTACCTCGACGCAAAACCAGGAAATGCCGGATCGCTGGAGTTCAACCGGCGGCGGTGTGGCACCGGCTTTGATCTCGATCCGGTCGCCATCGGCGCCGTACTTACAGGCATTTTCAACAAGGTTCTGAAAAACCTGTATGAGTTCGTCCTGATCGCCTTTAACGACCATATTGTCATCCGACAATTCGACCGACAGCGTGAGACCGGCGTCTGCCGCAATTTGGGTCATGACATCGCTCACATGCCCGATGACATTGCCAAGATCCACTTCGTCGCGAGGGCGCACATGACTGCGCATTTCAATCCGACTGAGCGAGAGGAGATCGTCGACGAGGCGGCTCATGCGCCGCGCCTGCTCGAGCATGATTTTCAAAAAACGGTCGCGGGTCGCCTCATCATCGTGCGCTGGACCAATCAGAGTTTCGATAAACCCGGTCAAGGAGGCAACGGGAGTCCGCAACTCGTGACTGACATTCGCAATGAAATCGCTGCGAAGCTGGTCTACCCGGAAACGATCAGTCTGATCGAACATAATGACGGAAATAAAGTCAGGTTTTTTCGCCTGCCCCTTCGAGACTGCCCGCCTCTCAATATGAGCAGGCCGCGGCAAGCGGATCGGAGCAATGTGAATGCGAAAGTGGCGTTCCGACGGGACCTTCACGACATAGGGAACCGTTACCACGTCGCCCCCCATTTGAACGTTTTCAATTGCACTCATCAGCGCGGGCTCGCGCAACTTGAACGTGAGGGGATCACCAAGCGGCAGCGACCCGAACGCATCCCGCATGGCCGGATTCGCGTGTCGGACGACGCCGTCGCCGTCGAGAACAACGCTGGGTTCGGGCAAAACGTCGATAAAGCGTTTGACTTGCGTTCCAGGCCAGGGTGATCGAGCAGCACCACGACGATCAGGAACCATCGTCCCGGCGCGATTGCGAGCCGGAACGCCCCACAAAGCAGTAGCGGACACTACCAGATAGCCGAAGACCAGCCACTCAGTGGTTTCCGGCCAATTGACGGCTGCAACAGCAAAAACACCCGCAAGGGTCAGAAGAAGATAACGCTGTTCGTACAAACGTTTGAAAAACGTGTCTTCGACGCCGGTCTCGCGATCTGCACCAGTAGCATTTGGCTCGGTTTCGGAGGCAGTTGGGCGGGCTTCGGACAGATTTGAAACAGACGTCGGACTATCGTCGCCGGACAGGGATTGCCGACCACGTTCCTCCCTCAAATTCTCCTCATTTGCGATGCTGTCTGTCATTATACAGCTGTCCAGACCGAATATCCGCGCGATTAAACCACGTCGAAACGATGCGCGAAGCTTGCGCGCTTGCCTAACTCATGTACCAATCGACGCACTGAGCCTCTCAATTAGAGCATAAGTATTGTAACAGGAGTAGGACATTGGGCGGAGAACCGCATCCACAAGTTGTGGACGGATTCGATCTGGAAAACCCGGATCTTCCTGAAGGTTTCGAAGAGTGCGCATTCCGCTCGGGCGATTATCCCTACGACAAGCGCCTCAAGCGCAAAGACTATGAAGAGGCCCTCCGGGACCTGCAAATTGAACTTGTCAAATTACAGGACTGGGTGAGAGCGACCGGGGAAAGGATCGTGCTCTTGTTTGAAGGGCGTGATGCAGCCGGAAAAGGTGGCACAATTCACGCTTTCAAAGAGTACATGAACCCCCGCCATGCCCGCGTCATTGCCCTCACAAAACCGACTGAAACGGAACGGGGTCAATGGTACTTCCAACGCTATGTCGAACATCTTCCAACCAAGGGCGAAATCGTTCTGTTCGACCGGTCCTGGTATAATCGCGCCGGTGTAGAACCGGTCATGGGGTTCTGCTCGAACGAAGAGCGTGACGCCTTTCTCGCAGAAGCGCCCCGCTTCGAAGATGTTATCGTCGACAATGGCATTCGTTTCTTCAAATTCTGGCTCAATGTCGGGCGGGAAATGCAACTGAAACGTTTTCACGATCGGCGTCACAGTCCGCTGAAACGCTGGAAATTGTCGCCTATCGACTTGAGGGCTCTGGGTAAGTGGGACGACTATACCGCTGCGCGCGATCTCATGATCGCAAGGACCCACAGTATCCACGCACCCTGGACGATCGTACGCTCGAATGACAAACGCCGCGCGCGCCTCAATGCCGTTCGCCATGTCCTGTCGAACATAGACTATGACGGCAAGGATCATGACGTCATCGGTGACATCGATCCGAAAATCCTCGGCGGCGGCACCGCCTTTCTGAAAGCAGACCTGGAATGACGTTTTCTCCTCAGGATCCAAAGTTTGAAAAGCGGTGCCGGCAGGCATTCGCAAACCAGTCGACGATGGCCAGTCTCGGCGTGAAAATTGTGGAGATAGAAGCCGGTCTGGTCACGTTTGACATGCCGCAGCACCCGGAATTCAGCCAGCAGCATGGTTTTCTCCATGGCGGCATCATTGCCACCGTCCTCGACAGCGCCTGCGGATTTTCCGCCATGTCCCTTCTGCCCTCGGATGGCGAAATCCTGACGATCGAATTCAAGACCAACTTCCTGCGGCCCGCAAAAGGGGAAATCTTCAGATTTCGCGGGCATGTCGTGAAGGCAGGCCGGACAGTAACCTTCGCCGAAGCGGAAGCCTTTGCTCTTGCCGGAGAGCGTGAGATCGAGATTGCCCGAATGTCTGCGACGATGATGGCCGTCTACGATCGTGCAGATGTTCAGCAAAGGCACGTCAAAACAGAAGCCTAAGTACGCCCGAGCCGCTTTCGTGCCAAAGAATTAGGCTTGAACTGAAATTAAGCATATGGTTCCTTCAACGCCGCTGGGGACCGCGGAACAATTATGCTTTCACTATCGGGCATTACAAAACGATTTGGCACACTTGCAGCCAATGATGCGATCAGCCTTGAGGTCTCGAAAGGCGAAATCCATGCTCTGCTTGGTGAAAACGGTGCCGGCAAATCGACCCTGGTGAAGATCCTTTACGGAGCCCTTGCACCAGACGAGGGTGAAATCCGTTGGAAGGGAAAATCGGTTCGTTTTGCCAATCCGGCTGCCGCACGCGCCGCCGGCATTGGTATGGTTTTCCAGCACTTCTCCCTTTTCGATGCCCTAACAGTCGCGGAAAACGTTGCGCTCGCTCTTCCGGGCGACCGTAAGCTTTCCGACATCGCAAAGACCCTCGCGGACGTTTCGAAGCAATACGGTTTGCCACTCGATCCGCAGGCTCAGATCGGTGATTTGTCTGCAGGCGAACGCCAACGCGTTGAAATTATCCGCTGTCTTTTGGCAAATCCCGAACTCATCATAATGGATGAGCCGACATCGGTCCTGACACCGCAGGAAGCCGACGCGCTGTTTGAAACCTTGCGCAAGTTGCGGGCGGAAGGACGGTCCATTCTCTATATCTCCCACAAGCTCGAAGAGGTGCGGGCGCTTTGCGAAAGTGCAACGATTCTGAGACATGGCAAAGTCGTCGGAACGTGCGATCCGCGTGAAACGTCAAAAGCGGACCTTGCAGCCATGATGGTTGGTGCGGGTGTTGCCGATATCCGGGCGGCGACGGACGACAGAGCAATCGGGGAGCGCGCTCTCGTGGTGAACGGCCTCTCCACCCAACCGGCATCTCCTTTTGCCACAGCTCTAAAAGACATCTCTTTTGCGGTGAGACACGGGACCATATCGGCGATCGCGGGGATCGCTGGCAATGGTCAATCCGAATTGTTCGCGTGCCTTTCCGGCGAGACGCTCATGCAGGATGCTTCAACGATACTGTTATTCGGGCAACCTGCAGGTACGACAGGGATCAATGAGCGCCGTCGTGCCGGTGCTGCTTTTGTATCCGAAGAACGCCTCGGCCACGGTGCGGCACCCACATTGTCCTTAACTGACAATGTCGTCCTCACCCGCACGGCAGCGGATCCCGAAATGACGACCCGTGGTTTCGTAAGGCGCTCGCGCGCCCGCTCGATCCGGGAAACGATATGTGAGGCCTTCGACGTTCGGCGCGGTAGCCCCGATCCGGCAGCCGGATCGCTTTCCGGCGGAAATCTCCAGAAGTTCATTGTTGGCCGGGAGATCGGGCGCGTACCGGACCTGATCATAATTGACCAGCCAACCTGGGGTGTTGATGCGGGAGCCGCCCAGAATATTCGACAGACCCTGATTGACAGCGCGGAAAACGGCACGGCAATCCTCGTGATCTCGCAGGACCTCGACGAGATTTTCGAAATCGCCGATGAAATTGCTGTCCTGTTCGAAGGGCGTTTGTCACCGTTCGTTCCGGTGAAAGACACCAATCGCGAACAGATCGGCTTGCTCATGGGTGGCGAGGGCTTCGAACCCTCCAATACGGGACAACTGAACCCGCTGAACACAGACGCAAACGAACCCGCAGCCGGAGGCGGTCATGCAGCTTCAGCTTGAGCACAGGGTTACGCCGTCTTTCCGGATGATGCTCCTGTCACCGCTCATAGCGGTGGGGCTGACGCTTGCAACGGGCGCGATCATTTTCGCGTCCCTCGGGAAGGATCCGTTAGCAGGGCTCTACTTCTTCTTTTTCGAGCCGCTCACGGTCTGGTGGTCGTTCGAAGAAGTGCTCGTCAAGATGACGCCGCTTGCGCTGATTGCAGCCGGTCTCACAATCTGCTTCCTCGCCAATGTCTGGAACATTGGCGCAGAGGGACAGTTTATTTTCGGGGCGATAATTGGCGCGATCCTGCCAGTCCTTTTTCCAGAACTGCAAGGCTATTATGTGCTGCCCATTATGCTGTTGATGGGCTTTCTGGGCGGTATGGCCTACGGTCTCGTGCCCGCGCTCTTCAAGGTTCGGTTCGGCGCAAATGAAATTCTGACATCTTTGATGTTGGTTTATGTCGCCGAACTCTTTCTCGACTGGCTCGTGCGGGGTCCATGGCGCAATCCCGGCGGCCTGAATTTCCCGGAGACCCGCCAATTTCATGAATTCGCGTCTATGCCGATTATCGGC
Organism: Pseudomonadota bacterium; assembly: GCA_039181265.1. Lineage (GTDB taxonomy): Bacteria > Pseudomonadota > Alphaproteobacteria > Rhizobiales > JACESI01 > JBCDCU01. The sequence goes on from JBCDCU010000082.1 coordinate 5,517, forward strand.
GATGATCGCTTGAACATCGGCTTTCTGATAGCTGTCGCTGTTTCGATCCTTCTCTTCGTGTTCCTGACGCGGACATTTTCCGGATTTGGTGTGAGGCTTTCCGGAAATGCACCAAAAGCAGCAAAGTTTGCAGGGTTCGACCGCAATAAGACGACCTATTTCGTGCTTGGTCTTTCCGGCGCGCTTGCAGGCCTTGCCGGGATCATCGAAGTCGCGGGACCGATCGATCAATTGCGGCCGGCGATTTCTCCAGGCTACGGCTTTACCGCGATCATCGTCGCGTTTCTGGGTCGCCTCAATCCCATCGGCACGCTGGTTGCTGCCTTCGTCTTATCAATCACATATATCGGCGGTGAGAGTGCTCAGATCACGATCGGTGTGACAGACAAGATCACCCGGGTCTTCCAGGGCATTCTGCTCTTTTATGTACTCGCCTGCGATACCCTGATTGTGTATCGGCTGAGACTACGCCGGGCCACGCCGCCCGCTATGGATGGCAGCAATCCGCAGGAGGCATCGTCATGACGCCGGAGATTATCGTTGCGGTCACGGTCACCATCATGACCGCCGCCACACCGCTTCTCCTCGCCGCTATCGGTGAACTTGTTGTCGAACGGTCGGGTGTTTTAAACCTCGGCGTCGAAGGCATGATGATCATCGGGGCGATTGCAGGTTTTGCCGGGGCCCTATCGTCCGGATCAGCTTATATTGGCATTCTTGCTGCAATGATTGCCGCCATGGCGCTGGCATCTCTGTTTGCGCTTCTGGTTCTTGCAATGGCCGCAAATCAGGTGGCGACCGGTCTGTCGATCACACTTCTCGGGCTCGGTTTATCGGGACTCATCGGTCAGGCCTATATCGGTCAGCCTGGAGTTCAGTTGCCAAAACTGGATGTTCCCGGACTGAGCGATCTGCCGATTGTTGGCCCCTTGCTTCTGAGCCATGACATTCTGCTCTACGCCTCGTTCGCGATCACCGCCGGGGTCTTCTGGTTCTTGTTCAAAACCCGTGCCGGGTTAATCCTGAGAGCCGTGGGGGACAACCACAGCTCCGCCCATGCCATCGGTTACCCCGTTCTGCTTGTTCGATTTCTCGCAATTTTATTCGGTGGTGCCTGCGCAGGCCTCGCCGGCGCTTATCTTTCGCTATCCTACACTCTGCAATGGGTAGAAGGCATGAGTGCCGGACGCGGATGGATCGCTCTTGCTCTTGTGGTCTTCGCGTCATGGCGTCCGTTCCGGGTCGTCGCGGGTGCTTATCTCTTTGGAGCCGTTTTGATCCTGCAATTCCATGCGCAGGCTGCGGGCGTTCAGATACCCTCGCAATTCCTCTCGGCCCTGCCCTATGTTGCGACGATTTTGGTCTTGATTCTGATTTCGAGAAACCGAAAACTCGTCCAGATGAACACGCCGGCATGTCTCGGCCAACCCTTCGTTGCCGACAAATGACCGCCAGATCTCTTTGTTTACGGGTGACAGCCCCATCAAATCGAGACACGAATTTCCGAACAGACATCCCTTAGGAAGGAGTATCCATGAAAAGAATGATTTTTGGCGCGCTTGCCGCGCTCGCGATTGGCGCGGCGTCCATCGCATCCGCACCACAGGCGGCTCTTGCAGAAGCCAAGGACAAGATCAAAGTCGGCTTCGTCTATGTCGGACCGGTTGGCGACTTCGGCTGGACCTATCAGCATGACAAGGGACGGCAAGCCGTTGAAGAAGCCCTCGGCGATAAAGTCGAGACGACTTTTCTCGAGAGTGTCTCAGAAGGCGCGGACGCAGAGCGCGCCATCGAACGCCTTGCACGAACCGGACACGATCTGATTTTCACGACATCGTTCGGCTATATGGATCCAACCAACAAGGTCGCCAAGAAATTCCCTGACGTGAAGTTCGAACACGCAACCGGGTACAAACGCGAAAGCGCGAATGTGTCCACATATGACAGCCGTTTCTACGAAGGACGCTATGTCCAGGGAATGATTGCGGCAAAGATGTCGAAGACAGGCGTCGCTGGATACATCGCATCCTTTCCGATTCCTGAAGTCGTCCAGGGGATCAATTCGTTTCTCCTCGGCGCTCAGTCAGTCAACCCAGATTTCAGCGTGAAAGTCATCTGGGTCAGCACATGGTTCGATCCGGGCAAGGAAGCGGACGCTGCAAAATCGCTGATCGATCAGGGCGTCGACATTCTGACGCAGCACACCGATTCCACCGCTGCGATGCAAGTCGCATCGGAACGGGGCATCTTCGCTTTCGGACAGGCATCCGACATGATTGCTTTCGGGCCGAAAACTCAGCTGACAGCCATTATCGACGATTGGGCACCCTACTATATCGAGCGAGCAAAGGCGGTTCTTGAAGGAACCTGGGAACAGCAGGCAACGTGGGATGGCATGACCGAAGGCCATGTTGTGATGGCTCCATACACCAACATGCCGGATGATGTGGCGGATGCGGCAGCGAAACTCGCCGAAAGCATCAAGACTGACACGTTCCATCCGTTTACCGGGCCGATCTTCAAGCAGGACGGTACCCCCTGGCTGAAAGAGGGCGAGGTAGCCGATGACGCAGCCTTGGCCAGCATGAACTTTTACGTCAAAGGCGTAGACGATACGCTTCCGAACTGACAAATCATTGAATCTGAGAAGTAAAACCGGGTGCGCCTAGCAGCGCATCCGGTTTTTTTCGTAGCTATTTTTGAATTAGAATAATTCTAAGCTGTTGATCTTATTGCCGAATTTTCTTGACTACCCAGGTCAACAATCACTATATCTCTTACACTTAACTCTGTTGTATGAGCCTGACATGATCGTTTGCCATTGTAATGTCATTGCAAGAGACGAGATCGTCGCCGTTATCCATGAATTTCTGGATGACGATCCCTGGCAGTTGATTGTCCCTTTGAAAGTTTATCACGCACTCGAAAAGCGCGGTAAATGCTGTGGCTGTTTTCCAAATGTAATCAACATCATCGTTGAAGTCGTGACGGCCTATCATGAAAACTCGCTCACACCGCAAGCCGAGATCATTTGCTTCATTGATCGCATTCGCCGCGAACACGAGCTTCGAGAAGCGGAGGATCGTGAGCGCCGCCGGATCAATCGCCAAAAAAGAATCGGACAGGCGGCCTAAACAAACCGGCCTTCGATTGCGTCGAAAACGCATAGACGTCTTTACGATCTAAAAACTCACTAAAATCTCGAAAATCCTTAGCAAAAAGCCCCCGTGTATTGGGCCACAGTGCATGGGTGCTGAGATCATTTTTCGATAAAATAGAAGCGCTTCAATGAATTTGCGCCGCCAGGTGATGATCTAGGCCTCAGCCAATTATTACGGATTCTGGGCTATCCGAAGGTCGTTACATGCGTTCGGCCGCCGTCTCATTATTCACAGCATTGCCATGCAAAGACCTTTACTTTAGAATCATTCTAACCTATATCGGCCTACCGGTAATTCACTTACATAACAAAGGCAGGTTTGCGCCATGAAAGGCAGCGAAAAAGTCATCGAACGGCTCAACGAAGCCCTTTTCCTCGAGCTTGGAGCCATAAACCAGTATTGGCTCCATTATCGCCTCCTTGACGATTGGGGATATGGAAAGCTCGCAAAAAAAGAAAAGGAAGAATCGCTGGAAGAGATGGTTCATGCCGACAAGATCGTCGAGCGTATCATCTTCCTGGAAGGCCACCCGAACCTTCAAACTGTCGCACCGTTGCGGATTGGTCGCACCGTGAAAGAGGTACTGGAAGCCGATCTCGCTGGAGAGTTGGAAGCCATTGCCTCGTACAAAAAATCTCGCGAAGTTTGCTATGCAGAAGGTGACTATGTTTCCATGCAGATCTTCGAAGAGCTGCTGACCGACGAAGAAGGTCACACCGACTTTCTGGAGACGCAGCTCGAACTCCTCGAAAAAATCGGCGAAGAGCGGTACGGCCTCCTCAACGCGCTTTCTGCGGACGAAGCTTAATCGCGGAACCAAGATTCCAGAAAAGATCCAAAACCCGGCCAAGAGCCGGGTTTTTATTTATGAGGGACTGCCATCAGCATAGAGGCTCAACGCCTGGACCGTAACGCGATGGGTGGGCGTATCGATCCCATGCTTTTCGGCGATACGCACCACGGCACCGCTGAGATCGTTCACTTCAAGCCTTTTCCCTCTCTCAAGATCACCGGACATGGATGAGCGCATTGAAGGCGCGGCCTTGTCCATAAAGGCCATGCATTGGGCGACATAATCATCCTTGATTGCCGGACATTCTGCTTTTCCGACCGTGAAGCTCTCCTGAAGGGCGTTTTGAAAAAAGCTACGAGCCAACGGGTTTGCCATGACGGGGCCAATAGATGAGCGCATCAGGCTGGTCGTTGCGCTGAACGCGCTCAGCATGATGAACTTCTCCCACAATTGCACGTCGATCGCATCGGTCGCCTCTGCAGAAACCCTCGCAGCATCCAGCACATCTTTGAAACGCGTGACGCGCTCAGTAAACTCGTGATGGAATTCGCCGAAGACCAGTTTCGCAAAACCGGCATTGTGATGAATGACGCCGGGCTCAACGATTTCCGCCGGGATCAGTGCAGCACCGCCGATCACCCGTTCCATTCCAATGATCGCGCCAATCCGCTCCCACGGATCGATCCCGTTTTGAAAGGAGATTACTGCGGTTTCCTCACCGAGCAGAGGTCCGATCTGATGCGCAGCTGCCTCAGTATCGAAGAGCTTAACGAGAAAGAGAACATAATCCACCGGTCCGACCGTCGCTGGATCACCATGCACTTGTGGTTTTTCGATTGTGAAGTCACCAAGCGGACTTTTGACCTGAAGTCCGTTGGTCTTCATGGCGTCCAGATGCGCGCCACGGGCGATGAAATGAACGTCATTTCCAGCAAGGGCCAGCCGCCCCCCAAAGTAACACCCGAGCGCCCCCGCGCCCATGATCGCGATTCTCATGGCAAATGACCTTTTTAAAGGAAAGCCTAAAACTCTTCTCAGGCCCTGGATCTCTGGCAGAGTCAATCAGACGATGACAAACGCCTATCCGTCAACCGCGCGAAAGTGTTTTGAGAGCTTCAAACCCTGGCCCTGGTAGTTCGACGTCCTGATCTCACCATAAAGCGCTTTTGGCCGCTCAAGCATCCGCTCATAGACGAGGCGACCGACCGTCTGGCCGTGTTCCAGAATGAACGGCACCTCATGGCTTCTGACTTCCAGGACCGCACGGCTTCCCATGCCACCAACCGCGGAATGCCCGAAACCCGGATCGAAAAACCCCGCATAATGAACCCGGAATTCACCGACAAGCGGATCGAACGGAACCATTTCTGCCGCATAATCAGGCGGCACATGGACGGCCTCGTTCGAGACCAGAATGTAGAATTGGTCAGGATCAAGCACAATCGATCCAGGCTCCGGTCCGGATCGATCGGCGTAAATCGGTTCCCAGAAGTGCCTGACGTCGTGCGCGTTCTTACGATCCACGTCGATCACACCGGTGTGGCGCTTACCTCGGTAGCCGACAAGACCCGCTGAATCGCCCTTAAGGTCGATTGAAAGCGCAATACCGTTCGTGATGTAGGGTTTGGCGGCAGCAACCAGCGTTTCGGTCTCATGCAATTGCTGCAAGGCTTCATCCGAGATGACAGAGGGCCCATCGCGAAACCTTATCTGGTTGAGCCGCGATCCGGTTCGAACAACAACCGGAAAGGTCCGAGGCGACACTTCCAGGTAAAGCGGCCCCTGATAACCCGGCTGAACGGAGTCAAATTCACGGGAACGGTCACAGATGAGGCGCGTAAAAATATCGAGCCGCCCGGTGGAACTCTTGGGATTTGCCGAAGCAAAGACGCCTTCCGGGAGCCTCAGGCTTTCCAGGAGTGGAATGATGTAGACACACCCAACTTCCAATACAGCGCCGTCCGAGAGCGCAATTTCATGAAGCTTCACGCTATCAAGACGCTCGGCAACTGTCCGTTCGGGCCCTGGAAGAAAACTTGCCCGGACCCGATAGGCAACAGCGCCTAAGCGCAGGTCAAGACTTGCAGGCTGTATCTGATCGGGGTCCAGGGGCTTGCCGATCCGGATGAAGTGATCACCGAGCAGTCCGGCAATCTGTTCGTCCGGCAGGATGCCGGTCTGCGCTCCGATCGTGCGGGTTTGATTGTCCATTTAGCGTATCCATGGCCGTTACAGCCGTCAGTATTACCTCTAAACAAGCCGTGAA
>JBCDCU010000083.1:0-11669 GCA_039181265.1 Pseudomonadota bacterium
CCGGGGGGCTGGCTTGCCCTTAGATGCGCTTCGGCCCGGCTTTGCGCCGCCTGTTCCAGAAGGCTGAGATCGGTTTGCGTTGCTGGCGAGGTTGCTATGTCGGAAACAAGCATCGGTGCAGCCAGAGCCCCGACCCAGGCGTCATGGGCATTCAGTACCCAATCTTCATAGGTGATGAGGGCGAAGCCGCCCGCGGCATTGGGAATGACCGAGCGTGCCTGACCCCAAGTTCGTGCCCAATCCGGACCCCAGGAGTTTTGAATGATGAAACCGCGCGCAGTATAGCCGACGACTGCGAAGGCGTGCCCACCTCTTCGAACCGGTGACAGGCTGATGACCGGCAAACTGCGCTCGGTGGTCTGGCCATTTTCGGTGAGATGGTAAACCTCCGCGGCAGGCGCTTCCGTCATTTCACCAAAGAACCAGCCCGAATGGACCCGAGCAGAGCAATAGACCGCTCCGACCTCGTAGATTGCAGCCTGCATGTCAGAGATCGATTGAACGTTGACGCGATAATAGGCACCAAGCGGGCGCCGCGCCGCATTTTGGCTCCAACTGTCATCGTTGCCCGGTCCAGCCTTCGGCCAGTGTTCCTGCGTGCAGACCCCGTGCTTGTGCCAGCCTTTCATCGCCCCGCGGCAACTCGATCCGGAATAATCTTCACCTTCCCATTCGTCATAGAGCCGGGCGGTATTATAGATCATCCATTCGCTGACTTTCGCAGGCGGTTCCGGGAGTTCGGTTGGATGCGTGATCCCATCCGCCCGCCAGTGGTCCATGGCCTTGCGGTACCAGTTGAGGTAATTGATGACCGCAGCAAGGCCGAAGCCGGTGCATGCGCCTTCGGAGCCCTGGTTAAGGATCATATCCTTTTGTTGATATTGCTCGAGAAAGAGCCCGATTTGCTCAATGGTGGGATATTTGTCCGGAAGAGAAACAAGCTGCGGCCGAAATTCCCGGTCGCGGAAATCAATTCTGTCTGGTCGCGCATCGAGTAACATAACCCTGAATTTTCCAAATTAAGTCGTCTCTAAAAAGGTCTTTCCCGTTCCCCACCTTGAAAGCATGAGCAGGATTTCACGGGTTCTTCCTTGTTCTTCTAGCGCCCACGGCCCCTTCTCATCGTGTGGTCAGTCTACCGTTGGCGCGACCGGTGCGGGCTGAGTTGTTTCAATCGATGCCGCAATTGAGTGGGTTTCGATAAAAATCGAAGAGCCTTTGAAAAAAGCGCGTTGTGGCCGCCGGACTGATCCTCCCACGTCCATAAGCAGGCTAGAACTCTCTGAAATCTTCGCTGAATTACGCCGCACGCGCAACCGAAATCAGGGCTTTGAAAGGACCAGTTTTGCGAGCCGGTTTTGGCACCTGCCAGTTCCAATTGGGACGGGTTTCGCTTCAAATCCCGATTGTCGCGTTCTTACGGTAAAGAGGGAAACCCTCGGACGAACACTTCCGCACACTGGCCAGGTGTTGGTGCAGCTCTTTGCTGCGTTGCTGCCAAATTGAACAAGAGGTTGCTTCAATTTTGATCTTGACCGGTCGATCCGGATCAAGCAGCGTTTCAGGAACCGGGTAGGGGTGTTTCGTAGGAACCAAATGTCAGGGAATGTGCAGGCAAAAAATCAAGACGCCTATAGGGTGCCCTTGTCTGCCAGCCGCTACTTTAGAAAACCGGTCGAAGAGCTTGAACGTGCTCCGGTTTTTCTCAAAAACCATCCATACGTCTTGGAACGCGCAGCCCCTTTGACGCCAGTAACACCTTCCGGCCCCGACTGCGGCATTTTCACAAATTCCGGCTTTGAAGCTGTTGAATACCCTTCATAGACTGGCTGGAACACGTGTTATTGCTTAAGACAGTGGAAAACCGTGGAGAGGGCAAATGTTAGACAAAGTCTCAGCACCGGGTGAGAACCTGCGGATCGACGGCAACCGCCTGTGGGACAGCCTCATGGAGATGGCGAAGATCGGTCCGGGGATCGCCGGCGGCAACAATCGCCAGACCGTGACGGATGAGGACGCCGAGGGAAGAGCGCTCTTTAAAAAATGGTGCGACGAGGCGGGCCTCTCCACGGGCGTCGATCAGATGGGCACCATGTTCATGCGCCGCGAGGGGACGGATCCGGAGGCGCTTCCGGTCTATGTCGGATCGCACCTCGATACGCAGCCGACTGGCGGTAAATATGACGGCGTGCTCGGCGTTCTGGCGGGGCTTGAGATCGTCCGCACGCTCAACGATCTCGGGATCAAGACAAAGCACCCGATTGTGGTGACGAACTGGTCGAATGAAGAGGGAACCCGCTTTGCGCCGCCAATGCTCGCATCCGGCGTCTTTGCCGATATCCACACGCTTGACTGGGCCTATGCCCGGGAAGCCGCGGACGGCAAGACCTTTGGCGAAGAATTGGAGCGCATCGGCTGGAAGGGCGATGAGACAGTCGGCGATCGTAAGATGCATGCTTTCTTCGAGCTTCACATCGAACAGGGCCCCATTCTTGAGGCGGAAAAGAAGGATATCGGCGTCGTCACCCATGGTCAGGGCCTCTCCTGGACCGAAGTAACGATCACCGGCAAGGAAAGCCACACCGGCTCCACGCCAATGCCGATGCGCAAGAACGCAGGGCTTGCGATGGCGCGGGTCCTGGAACTTGTCGATGAAATCGCCTGGTCGCACAAACCCCATGCGGTGGGGGCTGCCGGTCATATCGAGGTTCATCCGAACAGCCGCAATGTGATCCCCGGAACGGCAATCTTCACGGTGGATTTCCGCTCGCCGGATATCGATGTGATCGCGGACATGGAAAAGCGGCTCCACGCAGGGGCTCAGAAGATCTGCGATGATATGGGCCTTGAGATCGGGTTTCAGAAAGTCGGGGGTTTTGACCCGGTCACCTTCGACGAGACCTGTGTGACGGCGATCCGAAATGCCGCCGAACGCCTCGGCTACAGCCACATGAACATCATTTCCGGTGCGGGCCATGATGCCTGCTGGATCAACCGCGTCGCGCCGACGGCCATGATCATGTGCCCCTGCGTCGACGGGCTCAGCCACAATGAAGCGGAAGAGATCTCGCTTGAATGGGCGCGCGCCGGGGCGGATGTTCTGTTCCACGCCGTGGTTGAGACGGCGGAAATCGTCAGCTGACAGGCAATTTTGGCCGGAATTTGGGAGAGATTTTCAACATGACCAAGATCATCAAAAACGGAACTGTCGTCACCGCTGACCTGACCTATAAGGCGGATGTGAAGGTGGAAGGCGGCGTCATCACCGAGATCGGGCCGAACCTTTCAGGCGGCGAAGAACTCGACGCGACCGGTTGCTATGTCATGCCGGGCGGGATCGACCCGCATGTCCACCTCGAAATGCCGTTTATGGGGACTTATTCCGCCGACAATTTTGAAAGCGGCACCCGCGCGGCGCTGGCGGGCGGCACGACCATGGTGGTCGATTTCTGCCTGCCGAACCCGCAGGAAAGTCTCCTCGGTGCGATTGACCGCTGGGATAATAAATCGACCCGCGCCAATTGCGATTATTCCTTCCACATGGCGATTACCTGGTGGGGCGAGCAGGTCTTCAATGAGATGGAGGCCGTCGTTAAGGACAAGGGGATCAACACCTTCAAGCACTTCCTTGCCTATAAGGGTGCGCTGATGGTGAACGATGATGAGCTTTATGCGTCGTTCCTGCGCTGTGCCGAACTGGGTGCGACCCCGATGGTGCACGCCGAAAACGGCGATGTGATTGCAGAACTTTCTGCAAAACTTCTGGCAGAGGGCAATACCGGCCCGGAGGCCCATGCCTATTCGCGTCCCTCGCAGGTTGAGGGAGAGGCGACCAACAGGGCGATCATGATTGCCGATATGGCAGGCGCGCCGCTTTATGTGGTCCACACATCCTGCGAGGAAGCTCATGAAGCGATCCGCCGCGCCAGGATGCTGGGAAAGCGGGTCTGGGGCGAACCGCTCATCCAGCACCTTACCTTGGATGAAACGGAATATTTCCATGAAGACTGGGATCACGCGGCTCGCCGGGTGATGTCGCCGCCTTTCCGCAACAAACAGCATCAGGATAGCCTCTGGGCGGGGCTTTCCGGCGGGACCTTATCCGTCGTTGCGACCGACCATTGCGCCTTTACCACCGAGCAGAAGCGCATGGGCGTCGGAAACTTCACCCAGATCCCGAACGGCACGGGCGGCCTCGAAGATCGTCTGCCGATGTTATGGACGCACGGCGTCGCAACGGGCCGCATCACCATGCAGGAATATGTTGCCGTCACTTCAACCAATATTGCGAAGATCCTGAACATGTATCCGAAAAAGGGCGCGATTCTGGTCGGGTCCGATGCCGATATCGTCGTCTTCGACCCGGAGAAGGAAAAGACCATCACGGCGGAAAACCAGCAATCCGCGATCGATTACAATGTGTTTGAAGGAAAACACGTCAAAGGATTGCCGCGTTTCGTGCTGACCCGCGGTCACGTGTCTATCAATGATGGTGCGGTGGAAACGCAGGAAGGCCACGGCAAATATGTGAAGCGTGACCCGAACGCGACGGTCAACAAGGCGCTCTCCAAGTGGAAGGCGCTCACGGCACCGACACCGGTCGTGCGCACGGGCATCCCTGCAACGGGTGTGTAATGTTAAAGGTCGCCGAAACACCGCCAAGCGTGATTGAGGCAACAGGCCTCAATCTTACATTCGAGACCAATGATGGTCCGGTGCACGCTTTGTCGGACATCAATCTGACGATTGAAAAAGGCGAGTTTGTCTCCTTTATCGGCCCATCCGGTTGCGGCAAGACGACGTTGCTGCGCGTCATCGCCGACCTTGAAACGCCGACAGGCGGAACCCTTTCCGTCAACGGGATGACCCCGTCCGAGGCCCGCGAAGCGCGCGCTTATGGCTATGTGTTTCAGGCGGCAGCCCTTTATCCGTGGCGGACGATTGAGAAGAACGTCGCGCTTCCGCTGGAGATTATGGGCCTTTCGAAGGCTGAGCAGAAGAAGCGGATTGAAGAGAACCTCGACCTCGTCAATCTGACGGGCTTTGAGAAGAAGTTTCCCTGGCAGCTTTCAGGCGGCATGCAGCAACGCGCATCGATTGCCCGTGCGCTCGCCGTCGAGCCGGACATGCTCTTGATGGATGAACCCTTTGGTGCGTTGGATGAGATCGTCCGCGACCACCTCAATGAGCAGCTTTTGAAACTCTGGGCGAATACGAAAAAGACGGTTGTTTTCGTGACGCACTCGATTCCGGAAGCCGTGTTCTTATCGACCAAGATCGTTGTCATGAGCCCGCGGCCGGGCCGCATCCATGATGTGATCGACTGCGATCTCGGCGATGAGCGCCCGCTCGATATTCGCGAAACGCCGGAATTCTTGAAAATCGCCCATCGCGTGCGCGACGGATTGCGGGCAGGGCACTCTTATGAAGATTAAGCCCCGCAACGCGTTCGTCCCGGTTCTCACCATTATTACCGCGATTATCGCGATCTGGTATGGTGCGGCGGTTTTCATGAATGCGCCATTTGAATGGGATCAGGCGGAGCGGATCGGGAAGGAAACCAACTGGAGTGCAGTGGTTCCGGCGACCATGGATCAGAAACGGCCAGTCCTGCCAGCTCCGCATCAGGTCGCAGAGGAAATCTGGAAGACAACCGGAGCCATGATCGAGAAGGGGCGACCTTTCTCCAAGCGCTCGCTCATCTTTCACGCCTGGGTGACATTGTCGGCAACGCTCCTCGGTTTTGCTATGGGGACGATGCTCGGCATTCTGCTTGCCGTTGGCATTGTCCATTCGCGGGTGCTCGATAAAAGCATGATGCCGTGGATCATCACCTCCCAGACGATCCCCATTCTGGCATTGGCACCCATGTTGATCGTGGTTTTGAACGCCGTTGGCGTATCGGGGCTCTTCCCGAAGGCGGTGATTTCCACCTATTTGTCGTTCTTCCCGGTTGCCGTTGGCATGGTGAAGGGCCTGCGCTCGCCCGAGACGATGCATCTCGATCTCATGAAGACCTATAGCGCGAGCCGTGCCGAGACCTTCTGGAAACTGCGCCTGCCAGCCTCAATCCCGTTTCTCTTCACCTCGATGAAAATTGCGATTGCAGCAAGTCTTGTCGGCGCGATTGTCGGTGAATTGCCGACCGGGGCCGTCTCGGGTCTTGGCGCACGGCTTCTGGCGGGCTCCTATTTCGGGCAAACGATCCAGATCTGGTCGGCCTTGATTGTGGCCGCGATCATGGCCGGGCTCCTCGTGGCGCTCGTTGGTTGGGTCGGTAAGATCGTGAGCCGGCGCATGGGCGCGCGGGAGGCCGTCGCATGAGCGATACGACCGTCCTCATAGTCGCCGTCCTTTTCTGGCTTGGCGCCTGGTATGCCAACAACCGCCTTGCCGCTTTGACCCCGCAAAACGAGCGGACAAAGTTTGCTATTAATCTTCTGATCCCGTTTCTTTTCGGGGCGTCGCTCCTCGCGCTTTGGGAAGGAATTACCCGCGGCTTCTCGGTGCCGACAGTCCTTCTGCCGCCGCCAAGCATGATCTGGGAACGGATTACGAATTCCGTGCCGATCTTGTGGGCGGATTTCGTCCAGACCTACGTGAAGGCGGTCCTCACCGGTTACATCATCGGGTGTTCTCTCGGCTTCCTGATCGCCATTCTCGTCGACCGCTCGCCGTTTTTCAGAGCGGGCGTCATGCCGATCGGCAATCTAGTTTCCGCGCTTCCAATCATCGGTATCGCACCGATCATGGTGATGTGGTTCGGCTTCGACTGGCAGTCCAAGGCCGCTGTGGTCGTCGTCATGACCTTCTTCCCGATGCTCGTGAACACCGTCGCAGGGCTCGCCGCAGCCGGACAGATGGAACGCGATCTCATGAACACCTATGCGGCGAGTTACTGGCAGTCGCTCGTCAAACTGCGCCTGCCTGCCGCGATGCCCTTCATCTTCAACGCACTCAAGATCAACTCGACGCTTGCCCTGATTGGCGCCATTGTTGCTGAATTTTTCGGCACGCCGATTGTCGGCATGGGCTTTAGGATCTCCGCCGAAGTCGGGAGGCTCAATATCGATATGGTCTGGGCGCAGATTTTCGTCGCAGCCCTTGCGGGCTCGCTTTCCTACGGTGCGCTCTCCTTGCTGGAGCGATCCGTTACCTTTTGGCACCCATCCAACAGACGATGAGGCCAGGACATCAGCTTTCATTACTAAGGGAGAAATGAATGAAGAAACTGCTCACGTTGGCGCTCAGCACGGCTGTCGCGCTTTCTGCAACGGTCGCCGCACAGGCCGCCGATAAACTAACGCTTCAACTGAAGTGGGTCACGCAGGCACAATTCGCGGGCTACTATGTTGCAAAAGACAAAGGCTTTTATGAAGAAGTCGGTCTCGACATTGAAATCAAGCCGGGTGGTCCTGACATCGCCCCGCCTCAGATCATTGCCGGGGGTGGCGCCGATGTCATCATCGACTGGATGCCGTCTGCGCTTGCCTCACGCGAAAAGGGCGTGAAGCTCGTCAACATCGCGCAGCCGTTCAAGCGCTCCGGCATGATGCTGACCTGCCGCAAGGACACAGGCATTACCCAACCTGTAGACTTCAAAGGAAAGACGCTCGGCGTCTGGTTCTTCGGCAATGAATATCCGTTCCTGTCCTGGATGAGCCAGCTCGGCATTCCGACAGAAGGTGGTGCCGATGGCGTGACGGTCCTGAAGCAGGGCTTCAATGTCGACCCGATCATCCAGAAACAGGCCGATTGCGTCTCGACGATGACCTATAATGAATATTGGCAGATCATCGATGCTGGTTTCACAGCCGACGATCTGGTCGTGTTCAACTATACCGATCAGGGCGTTGCGACACTCGAAGACGGCCTTTACGTGCTTGAAAACGCGCTTGAAGACGACAAAATGGTCGACAAGCTTGCCCGCTTCGTGAAAGCCAGCATGAAAGGCTGGGAATACGCCCGCAACAACATCGACGAAGCCGTTGAGATCGTCCTTGAAAACGATGCGTCTGGTGCGCAGACCGAGGAACATCAGCGTCGCATGATGGGCGAGATCAACAAGCTGACGGAAGGCTCCGACGGCACGCTTGATGTGGCCGCAGCCGAACAGACCGTTAAAACACTGCTTGCCGGTGGATCGGACCCGGTCATTTCGGAAGCTCCGGTTGGTGCCTGGACCGACAAGATCACCAACATGATCAAATAGGCTGATTTGATACAACAATCCCCGGTCGCGCTTTTGCGGGACCGGGGTGTGATCCGGTCTCAGATCAATGGAAAGTGGAGCCGCGATAGGACCCGGAAGCAGGGAGATCTGCCTGCAATATGGGCAAAGAAATATGAGTTTCTGACTCTACAATATCGCGTTTTCTCAGTCAGTTTGCTATTTTCGAGAAATAGCGACGCTCTTAACCTCTAACCGCTCATGGGTTTGTTATGTCGAATAAACTTGCCACACATTTCACGGGTCTTGATTTTGTCAATCCATTCGTCCTGGCTTCCGCGCCGCCGACGGAAAGCAAGAAAAAGATTCTGAGAGCCTTTGAAGCAGGCTGGGGCGGTGTTGTCACAAAGACGATTGGTCTTCACCCGGTTGAAAATGTGGCAGGGCCGCGAACGATCTTTCAGCGCGCGAGCGATGCAAAGCCTTATGTGTCGCGGGAAAAAAGACCGGACACGGTGTCCCATTCGTCCTGGAACTGGGAACTCATCTCCGATCAGCCGTTGGAAGAGTGGCTCCCGGATCTTGAAGAAATCAAAACGACCTATCCGGACCGTATGCTGATTGCATCGATCATGGCGGGTGCCGGCAATGAAGAAGAGATGGAAAACTGGCGCAAGCTCGCACGGGCCTGCGTGAATGTTGGATGCGACGCGGTCGAACTCAATCTCTCATGCCCGCATATGGACCGTAAGGATATGGGGGCGAACATCGCCAATGATGAAGCGATCATCCAGTCGATCGTGAAGGCGGTCTCCGGCGCGGTCAGCGTACCGGTCTGGGTCAAACTCACCCCGGCAACCGCGACCCTGGTGGATGCAGCGAAAGCAGCCTACGACGCGGGCGCAGCGTCGATATCGATCTGTAACACTTTTCCGTCGCTTCCATTGATGGACCCGGAAACCTTTAAATTCGAGGTCGAGGTTGACGGGCTTGTCACATCCGGCGGGCTCGGCGGATTGGCGATCATCCATCAGGCTCTGCAACGTGTGTCTGACATTTCGCGTGCATTCCCGGATAAGTCGATTTCCGGTATTGGCGGGATCAGAGGGTTCCGCGAAGCCTTTAACTTCATTGTCCATGGAGCGGGCAATTTGCAGGTCTGCACCGCCGCGATGGAAGAAAAGGGCAGTGGCGGCGTTGGCGTCAAACTCATTCAGGAGTTGAAGGACGACCTCAGCGATTATCTGGACCGCAAAGGCTATTCATCGATTGAAGCCTTCCGCGGCATCGCCCGCGAACGGATTGTCGAGCATTCAAAGGTCCGCCGTAAGAGCGATGAATATAACGGCGGGTACAAAATCCCGGCTTAGGGGAGTGGGGTGCTGTCACTGACGACACGCTCACCCGACCGCGTTCCTTTCCAAAGGTTGCGGCATCTCCTCATCCCTTGATACCAACCCTGGAACTTGGTTGCTGGGCGCCCCTCTCTGGGGTGCCAGTTAGATTTTGCCGTGGTGTTTGTGACTTGCCGTGGCGCAGAGAAGACCTTCGAAACGGCCACAGCAAAAGTCCGGAAAGACACCAAAGAGACAGGTGCTGCGGCTTCGATGAATGTCAACTTCTGAGCTACTCCTGTTACGAATAGACTTCGCGTGCTTCAACACGGCAGCTTTCACGTTAATGATCGGGATGAGGTGCCTAGTTGGTAACACAAAAGGATTTATCTGGCAGGAATTTTAATCAATATGAACTCGTATGCGAACGACACCGACGCCTTTTGGATGTGATGTTTGAGCGGAATATTCCCGCTGTTATGACATCAAATCCAATCAACATCCTTTACGCGACCGGGGTTCGCAACATGACGGTGTTTAGTCTCATGGGACCATTCCGTTTCGCCTTGGTGATGGCCAGCGGGTCTGTGGTTCTGTGGGAATTTGCGGGATGCGAGCACTTAGTGGCCGAAAACCCGGTCGTCACGGATGTTCGTCCCGCCCCTGGCGTCTCGCCAATTTGGGGGGCATCCTTCACGGATCAAATCCGTGATCTTATCCAACAGATTGTTAATCTCCTGGGGGATGATCTACGCGTTGGGATAGAGGGTTTCGATGTTCCGGTAACAGACGCAATGCGCGCGGCCGGGCTGGAAATTTCTGATTCGACCGATGTTTTCTCTCGCGCCCGTTTGATCAAACAGCCACTTGAGATCCAAGTCATGCGCGAAGCGGTTTCTCGGGTTGAGGCCGCGGCCAGTTCAGTCGAAGCCGCGATCGCCCCGGGTGCGAGCGAGATCGAAGTCTGGTCCGAGTTCCACCGCCACCTGATCGCCACCGAGGGCGAGTACGTTTCGACACGGTTGTTTCAGTCTGGTTCTCGCACATTTCCATATTTTCAGGAGGCTGGACCAAGGCTAATGGAGGCTGGCGATATTGTTTGTTTCGATACTGATGCCCTTGGATACATGCACTATGCGGTCGATTTCTCGCGCAGTTTTCTTTGCGGGAACGCTGCTCCTAGCCGAAGACAGAAATCTCTTTACAAGCTTGCCTACGATCAACTTCATCACAATGCTGCCTTGCTAGGTTCTGGCGTGTCCTACAAAGACTTCGCACGTGAGGCATGGCCAATCCCGGCAGCAAATCGCGGACATGGTTACTACTGCTTGGGGCATGGGCTGGGCCTCAGTGGTGAATTCCCTTACATCCCGCATTACTTCGAAGGCGTACCTTATGGATTTGGAGGCGAATTTGAGCCAGGTATGGTGATTTGTATTGAGAGTTACATTGGCGAGGAGGAACACATGGAGGGCGTGAAGCTTGAAGACCAGTTCTTGATCACAAACGAAGGCGTGGAACGAATGACGAATTACCCGTTCTGCAAACTGTTTTTAGAGGATTAAACCTTTGGAGCATAAAGCGATGTCCTCGAAGGCTGCCATTCATTGCAGATGTCCAAATGGCAGCAACGGCCGCTTTCCAGTTGTTTGATGTTGAGGGGCGAATGTCAGCTCCGGCCGCGTGACCGTCCCTGCGCTTGGGCGCCGTGAACGTCGGCCTTGCTCCGATTGCGCATCAAGGTGCGTGGGGACGGCTTGCCGCTTTCTGCAATGCCTGCATCTAAAACACTCAATCCGAACCGCGACGTAGCACCGGTCAGGAAAAACCGGGTAAAGCCGCCCGAGTTGTGCCCCCCATCAAGGTTGAGATGTTAACGTTTCGGTTAGTTCAATTGGCGGTAAATGTACAATTGTCAAAGTCCATATGCTGGAATAGGCTGCCCAACATTAATTGGATTTTCTGATGATTCGCTTGGCAAATGTGGATTGCGTGTCGTTTTACAAGGTATTGATTTTTATAATTTTTATGGTGGTCTTTTCGCCGGCATCCCTGTCTCAGGAACCACTAACTGAATCGTCTCGTCTCACAGAATCAGGTGCCGCATACCTTGAGTCTCTTGATTTCACCGGTATCCAGCATGACCTGACATATTTCGATCCGAA
>JBCDCU010000084.1:0-11587 GCA_039181265.1 Pseudomonadota bacterium
GGCGAGTATGGAGGGGTCCTGTCGGGCGGTCAGGCGCAGCGTATCGCGCTTGCCCGCGCCGTTTACAGGCGTCCAAAGCTCGTGGTTCTCGACGAACCGAATGCAAATCTCGATGCGGCAGGCGACCAAGCCCTTTCCAATTGTATCGCCGCCCTTAGAAATGCCGGATCGACAGTGATCGTGATGACCCACAGGCCAAGCGCGATCAACGCCGTCAACGAGGTGCTGATGCTATCCGATGGGCGTCAGGTCCAATTTGGCGACAGGGACGAAGTCATGCGCAAGGTGACCCCGCTCCATGTTGCGGGCAAGAGCCCGTTTAGAGCCGGGGCAGGAGGCGGACAATGAAGATGTTCAGTCGCAATGCGTCTAACGACACAACCGGCACAGCAGATTTGGCAGGCCTCATGGACAAGCTTGTTCCTGCCAATGATGATGATCCTGAAACGGGATATAGGCGCACGGCGTTTGTCGGTTATGCGGCTCTCGTACTTCTTTGCGTGGTGGGGGCCTTGTGGATGGGAACCGCTCCCCTTGCGGGTGCCGTCATCGCCCAGGGATCGGTTGCTGTCGATGGCAGACCGAAAGCGGTTCAGCATCCCGAGGGTGGCGTGATCTCCGAAATCGCGGTGGACAATGGTTCGATGGTTGAGGAAGGGCAAACCGTCCTGCAACTTGATGACAGCCTGCTACGTGCCGAGCTCAACATCGTGGTGAACCGGCTGACCGAAGCACTTGCGACACGCATGCGTCTTCGCGCTGAGCGCGACGGAGAAAAACGCCTCCAGCTTACCATTGACGATTTCCATACGCTCGACATCGATCCGCCCGCAGCCGTCCTCAAAGCGCAGGAGACGCTTTTCAAGACCCGCGCGCAGATCAGGGATGGTGAACGCAGTCAGCTATCCGAGCGGGTCTCGCAATTGCGCCATCAATTGATTGCTCTCGAATTCCGGCGCCTTGCCGCGGAAAAACAGGTCAATTTGATGGCCGAAGAACTCGAGGGCCTTGAGACGCTCGATAAGAAAGGGCTTGGCTCGAAGCGACGTCTTAGAGAAGCGAAGGCCCGTATGGAGCAATTGCGGGCAGAAACCGGTGAAGCGAGCGCCGAAAAAGCCCGTGTCCAGGATATGATCAAGGAAACCGAGTTCCAGATCCTTCAGGTTGACTGGAAGGAAAGCCAGACGGTTCTGACAGCATTGAAGGACGTCGAACTCGAAATCAAAAACCTGACGCAGCAATTGCTTGCGACCCGCACACGGCTTGCCGCAACCGATATCCGCGCACCTGTCTCCGGGATTGTGCACGATCTCTCCGTTTACACCGAGGGCGGTGTCGCCCAGAAGGAAACGACGCTCATGGAGATCGTGCCGCAGAGTGAGCGGCTGGAAGTCGAGGTCAGGGTCGAACCACACCATATTGACCAGGTCTTTATCGGGCAGGCGGCTGCGGTGCGTTTTTCAGCCTTCAATCAGCGTCAGACGCCCGAAGTGTCGGGCGAGGTCGAGGCCATTTCACCGCACACGGTTGCCGATGCCAATCTCGGGTCACCCTATTATCTTGCGAGGATTGCGATTTCTGAAGATGAACGCGCCCGTCTCGATAATGTCGAATTGAAACCCGGAATGCCGGTGGAGGTCTTTGTGAAAACCGAAGAGCGGACAGCCCTGAACTTTCTGTTCAAGCCACTCACCGATCATATGAATCGGGCATTTCGCGAAGAATAGATCAGGCTCGGCGCTGAAAATCTGTTCCCTTAAATGGGAACGGGAATCTTGATTCGCCTAGAACCCTTGAACCAGTGTTTCCTGGATTGGAAAGATCAATCCTTGCTGAGGCGCGCGTGTAAATAAGTCCCGCCAAAGGCAAGGACCAATACAAGGACAGTCACAAGGATCATGTGCAATTCAACAGACATGTCAGCCTTCGTCCTTCAAGCGGTTCAGGTTCACTCTTGCTACAATATGTAATGCAATTCCTGTCAAAATCCAAATCCAGGTGAGAAAATCGAGCAGTCCGGTTGTATCATGATCCCGCACGATGGGAAAAATCGCACCGGAAAGAAAGAGCGCGATACCCACGGCGTTAAGCGAGGTGCTGAGGAGTTTCGTCTTTTCATTGTGGATCTTCGCGGCGTGGCGCTCATTCATATGGTTTCACCAAGGTCTTGGAACACTTTTAAAGGTGATAGTCCCGTATCTGTCATTTTCCTGCGATCTTAGTTCGTTCCATTGCAGCATTCCAATTGACAGGGGCGGCGGATCACGCCTATAAGCCGCGCACCTGCCGAATACATTCAATCGGAGCGTAGCGCAGCCTGGTAGCGCATCTGGTTTGGGACCAGAGGGTCGCAGGTTCGAATCCTGCCGCTCCGACCATTTCTCTAAAACGACGAAAAAGCCAATCCGCTCAAAGCGGATGATAGCAACGTACAGCCCGCTCGCCTGATGTTTCCAAGGGTGGATTGGCCTTGTGGCACACGGAATCGGCACGGCTACAGCGCGGGTGAAATGTGCAACCCGGTGGCGGATTAAGCGGGGAGGGGATTTCGCCGCGGATCGGCTCGAAGACCCGCTTTTCAACGGAGATCTTGGGCATCGCATCAAGCAGCATCCGCGTATAGGGATGGCGCGGATGATCGAAAAGATCGGCTGTGGGGGCAATTTCCACGACCCGCCCGAGATACATGACGAGCACCCGATCGCACAGATGGCGGATCACAGATAAATCGTGGCTGATAAAGATCATCGACAGCGCTGCGCGGTCGCGGATCTCCATGAACAGATTTGCGATTTGCGCCTGAACGGAAACATCCAGCGCCGCAACCGCCTCGTCGCAGATCAGGAGTTCGGGCTTCACGGCAAGGGCCCGCGCGATACCGATCCGTTGGCGCTGACCGCCCGAAAACTGATGCGGATAGCGATCGAGATGCTCAACATCAAGGCCGACCGTTTGAATAAGCTCTGCCACATAGGCGCGCATGTCGCCGCGCTTTGTAATGCCGTGCACCTTTGCCGCTTCACCGATGATATCGACGACTTTGAGACGTGGATTGAGCGATGACATGGGATCCTGGAAGATCATCTGGATCTTGAGGGTATCCCGCGCTTTTGAAAGCTGATCGCTCATCGGTCGGCTGCGATAGGTCATTTCGCCTGATGTTGGTGAAATCAATCCGGCGATAATCCGGCCGAGCGTCGATTTCCCGCAGCCGGATTCGCCGACTATGCCGAGCGTTTCGCCTTCTTTTAGCTGAAACGAGACATCATCAACGGCCCGTACGATCTGCTTGGTGGCTTCGCCCCCTGAGAGACGCGCTAATCCCTTTTCCAACGCACCCGGTTCGTTGACGAACGCTTTTCCGAGATTGCGGGCTTCGAAGAGAACGCCGCTCTTTGTCATTCCGCGGCTCCGGCGTGTTTGTTTTCCGAAGCGTCATGGGGATTGCGGCAAGATACAAAGTGGGTGGCGCTCATAGCGCTCACTTCCACCGGTTCGCTGCAGGCGTCAAGCGCGCGCTCGCACCGGGAGCGAAAAGGACAGCCTGGACCGATATCGATCAGCGATGGCATGTTGCCTTGTATCTGTTTCAGCGGTTTGCCGGGCACATTACGCGATGGCAGGGATTCCAGAAGCTTTACCGTATAGGGATGACGTGGTGCTGAAATGATTTCAGCGGTTGTTCCAGTTTCCATGACCGCGCCCGCATACATGACCATGATACGGTCCGAGAGCTCCGACAGGGTCGCAATATCATGCGAAACCCAGATCATAGCGCGGCCCATGCCATCGATCAGCTCACGCATTTTGTGGATGATTTGAGCTTGGATACTCACATCAAGCGCGGTTGTCGGTTCGTCCGCGATAATCAGATCGGGATTATGGAGAAGGGCAATCGCAATCACGATCCGCTGGCGCATTCCGCCGGAAAATTCGTGCGGATACCGCGAAAGCCGTTCTTCGGGCGACGGGATCCCGACAGCCTTAAGCGCTTCAAGTGCCCGTGCTTCGAGGTCTTTCTTCGGCACATTATCGTGCTCGGAGATCGCTTCAAACATCTGGTCGCGGATTGTCAGAACCGGGTTCAGGGTCATGAGCGGATTCTGGAAGATCATCGCGATCCGACGCCCGCGATAACGCCGCATCTCATCGAACGAGAGTGTTGTTAGCTCGGTTCCCTGAAACGTAATCGAGCCCGAGACAATCCGGCCGGGCGGCTCAATAAGCCCCATAATCGACATACCGGTAACGGATTTTCCGGAGCCCGATTCACCGACAATGCCGAGGACTTCTCCCTTTTTGAGACTGAACGAGACGTCCCGCACCGACTTCACGATACCGGCCCGTGTAAAGAACCAGGTGTTGAGCCGATCCACATTCAGGATCGTATTGTCTTTCTGATGATCGCTCACGTCTTCAACCTCGGATTGTTGAGGTCCCGGAGGCGGTCTCCGAGAAGGTTCATAGCTACGATCATCAGAAGAAGAACGAGACCTGGAAAGAAACTGACCCAGTATTTGTTGGAAAAAATCAGCTCGTAGCCGTTGGCGATCAACATGCCGAGCGAGGGCTCGGTGAGGGGCAGGCCCATGCCGAGGAAGCTCAGCGAGGCTTCAATCGAGATCGCGGCTGCAATATTAAGCGTGAAAAGGACGATAAGGGGCGGCATGCAATTCGGCAGAACGTGGCGCATGAGGATGCGCATCGGAGAGAGCCTGAGGCAACGCGCTGCCTCGACATATTCCTTGTTGAGTTCGACAAGGGCCACCGACCGTGCGGTGCGGGCATAATAGGCCCATTGTACAAGCACAATTGCGAAGATGATCTTTTCTATTCCGTTGCCAAGCGCTGCCAACACGACAAGGCCAATCAGGAGCGCTGGAAAGCCGAGCATGAAGTCGACCGTCCGCATTGTGATTGTGTCGACAAACCCACCGAACCAGGCTGCCAGAAGCCCGAGAACCGTTCCAATCACCATGGCAATGCCGGCGCCGACCAGGCCGACGAATATGCTGATCCGAATACCGTAAAGGATCGCTGACACCATATCGCGGCCGAGCGTGTCGGTGCCGAGAAAGAAGATGAGGCCGCTTCCAGGACCCGCTTTGGTGATGACGGCATCAAAGCTGAATGTCGCGGGAAGAGGGGCATCGCTCATGATTTCCACGGTGTCATTGCGCGGTGTGCGGACAGTCCACCAATTGCGGACGGGATGTTTCCGGGCGCCCATGACGCTCATGCCTTGCGGTAAATCGCGGACTTCAAGCCTCGTTACCGAATAGGCCTGTTTTTCAACGGTGAAGGCGAGGCAGGCCGAGCCGCAGGGAGCGACACGGTAAAGGCCTTCTTCAAAGGTCGGTACGGAGGTGAGTTCGGCGCCGGATACTGTGAATGTGTGCCGTCGTTCCTCCGGCTCACCAGTTTGAGCTGTTCCCATGGGGCGCAGAGAATCTTCAAGGCGCAGACTTTGAACATCGTAAGGGTCAGTTGGCGCCAGGATGGGTGCGAAGAGGCCGGCCAGAACAAAGAGGATGGTCACCGCCAGACAAACGACAGCGGTCCGGTTCTCGAAAAAGCGGTGCCAGAAATCGGATGCCGTTCCGAACATTACGGCCTCCTCCCTGCACCCGCTCTTCCCATCGCTTCTTTCACGCGGGGGTCAATGACGATGTAAAGGACATCGACGATGAAATTGATCGCGATGAACAAAAGCGCGGTATAGACGAGCTGAGCAACGATCATCGGGCGGTCCAGGACCTGGATCGAGTTGATCAGGAGTTTGCCGAGGCCAGGCCAGGAAAACACCGTCTCGGTAATCACCGCATAGGCGAGAAGGTTTCCAAGCTCGATGCCGATGATTGTGATCACCGGAATAAGAGCATTACGGAAAATGTGCCGGGTAACGACAACCCGGGTCCGAACCCCTTTGGCATAAGCAAATTTCACAAAGTCGAGATTGACGATTTCGAGCGTTGACGCGCGGATCACTCGGATCAATAGCGACATTTTCAAGAGCGCAAGACTGAAGGCGGGAAGAATGACATGCTGCCAACCGTCGAGAGTGAAAAGGCTTGAGGTGATCCCGAAATAGGTCGCGACTTCGCCACGGTCGCCAACGGCAAAGAGCGGGACGGTGATGCCGAACGCAATTATGAGGAGGATGCCTTGCCAGAAGGTTGGGATACTGACGCCGATAAGGGAAAAGGCCATGATCGCCTGGCTAAGCGGATGGTCTGGTCTCAAACCCGCGTAGAGCCCGCAGGGCAGGGAGACTGCGATTGCCATTACGAAAGCAACAAGCGCAAGTTCAAAGCTCGCAGGCATGCGGTCAAGCAGGATATCGGTGACTGGTTCCTTGTAGACGAAGGAGGTTCCCCAGTCGCCCTGGACGGCATTTCCAAGGAAAATCAGATATTGCTGCCAGAGTGGCTTATCGAGCCCCAGTGCCACGATGGCGGCCCTGCGATCTGCCTCCGTTGCCTCTGGTGAGATAAGAACATCCGCGGGATTGCCGATCAGCCAAACGCCCACAAAGACGACTAGCGAAAGAATGAGGATCACCACCACGCTCTGGAATAGCCGTCTGATCAGGAACAACAGCATACTGGGGCGGGACCGGTTTCAAAGTTAGCGGGCAGGAAAGCCCAAGATCGAGGCGAAAAGAAACATCAGACGTTCGGAATGGGAACAGGAATTCTGTTCAAGCACAAGGGGAGAGGGCTCTGACTTTGCGCTCTTCACTGCGTGCGTGCCGTGTAAAATATGTTGCGCAAGTTGGGATTGGGCTCGAAGTAAATGCCTTCCCGCACGGCCCATACGCCTAGCTCATGATAAAGCGGCACATGGCTTTCATCGTCCCGGGCTGTCCTGCTCGCTGCCTTGAGGAGGGCTTCGCGCTCGGTATCGTCAAGCGTGCTGAGCGCCTCGGATATAAGGCCGTCAAAAACCGCGCTTGAATAGCGGCCACGGTTCGCACCGCCTGAACCACGTTCAAGGTCGCGGCTTCCGGCAATGTTGAGAAGAATGCTCGACCCTTCGCCGGTATCGACCGCCGCACCGGCGAGATAGAGGCTGTATTCGTATTTGCTTGCCTGGCTGAAATAAATGCTCTTCGGAAAGGTCTCCAGTTCGACATCAAGACCGATTTTGGTGAGCATGCCAACAACCGCCTGCGCAACGAGCGGGCCATTGACATACCGGTCGCTCGGAGCGCTCAAAGTCAGCTTGAAGCCGTCGGCATATCCTGCCTCCGCAAGAAGGTCCCGGGCCTGTTGCACATCGAACGGGTAAGATTCGATATCCGGGTCAAAACCCTGAATGCCGTCAACTACGATCTGATGCGCCGGGTTGGCAAACCCGCCCATGACGATTTCAGCGAGTTTCAACCTGTCGATGGCAAGGTTTAATGCGCGTCGAACGCGCTTGTCCTTGAACGGGTTCTTTCCTCCGGTCCCGGAAATCTTCGGAGAGGGTTCCTCATACTGGTCCGCCAGCAAAAAGATCAGGACGGTTGATGGGACGGTCACGATCTGAAAACCGCCGCGATCAATCAGGACATCGGCTCCGTTGACGGGAAGCTGATTGATCACATCGACCGACCCACCAAGAAGAGCGGCGATCCTGGCGCTGTTATCGGGCAGCGCTTTCAGGGTCACTTTCGCATAATGAGGGCGCGGTCCGTAATAGCTCTCGTTTCGGGTGAGAATGATTTCAACGTCCGGCGTGAACTTTTCGACCCAGTAAGGGCCGATACCCGGCGCGATGGTGCCTCTGTTGATGGCTGTTGTTTTAAGCCAGTCGTTATTCCCGCACGTCTGTTTGTCAAAGCTGAGCGTTCGATCGGTCGGGTTCTCAACAATCCCGATTTGCGACAGATTGCGCAAAAGGATCGGATCAGGAGCGGCCGTTTCGATTTCGATCTCATGATCGCCGAGGGCTGTCACAGCCTCAATCGTCTTGATGAAACTTGTAAAAAGCCCGGGGCTGTTTGGGACATTGCGAACCCGACACAGGGAGTAGATCACGTCATCGCTTCCGAGTGCGTTTCCTGTTGCAAACACGGCTTTCGGGTTGAGCTGCAGGACAACGGTCGTCTCACTCGTTTGCGCCCAGCTTGAGGCAAGACGCGGCTCGATCTCGCCGGTAACGCCGTTGTTGTAGACAAGCGCATCCGAGACGTTTTCACGAAGATCGAAGTTATAGCCGGCCCTATGGAAATGCGGATCGACGGAGGTCGCCAGGGCCGCAAGGCCCACTTTGAGGTGATCGGAGGCTGCATGTGCGATGGTGGGAGCGAGGACCAGAAGAAGAGTCGCGGATAAGACGCGCCACGACCTACGCCAGCGACTTTCAGCAGATCCGAAAGGGAAACGTCGTTGCATTGAAGGAAAACCGGGTGTCTTGCTCCAGAAGAAGGATATGCACGGGCAGAATAGTCCGCAGATATCCGCAGAAACAAGTTTGCCGTTGGCCCCGCATTTTAAGCAAGCGTTTGAATGTTTTATGAAGGTGAGTTCTGAAACTCTGGATAACGGCTTTTTTCAGGATTTCTGTGCGGCGATGACAATGAGATTTTGAAAGCGCCGATGTCCATAGGTAGCGACAATGTCTTGCATCACCGAAACGAAAAAACCGGCGCGGAGCGCCGGTTCAATCAAATGCTATGGTTTTTCGCTTTATGCGCGATTGCGACGACGACGCGCAACGTATGCAAGACCGGCGAAACCAGCGATCGCGAGCGGCAGTGTTGCTGGAAGCGGCACGGCTGCGATCTCGATATCATAGAGAGCGGGACCATCATTCGGGCCCGTACTGCCGTCAATCGCAAATGAGTAGGTGCCGGGTCCACCGCTGAAGAGGAGGGACGGACCGCTGCTGACGGTTGATGTGAAGATGAGGTCTGAGAACGTCGTTCCATCGCCGCCGATCTCAACCAGGCTGAATGTGCTGGTGTTAATAGAAGATCCTTCAGTCACGAAACCTGATTCTGAGACAAATGCACCGGCTGCACCACCCTCAACACCATCGGCATCAAGGAAATAACCGTCGAAAATGAAGGAGATTTCGAACGCTGAATCGGTCGTGAACTGGTAGACGTCCTGCGAACCAACGATACGGCCGTAGAGCTCGATGGATTCCGATGCTGTAAGCGCGCCGCCTGAGGTCAGGTCAAAACCAAACGGTGTGGGCGTTGCGTCTACGCCGTCCAGTGCCTCGGTTCCAAATACAAGGTCGCGCACGCCCTCGGTAATGTTTGTGAACGACATGGTTGCCGCATGAGCGCTGAATGACACGACCGACAAAGCGCCAGCCAGTGCAAGACCTGCAAATTTACGCATAGGTACCCCGTAAAAAACATTGGTAACGTTTTAGTTAGATTTGCGGTACCAGCGAATCCGCGCTCCAGTCAAACTATAGATTGTATCAGAATCTAACAGGTGGGGTGTTCCCGGGTGCAAATCGGCCTGTCTTCGCAGCCGGATCGAATGGCAACACGCCTTATCATTCGTAAAGAAAAGAGCCGCAACGACCCTGCGCTGCGGCTCCTGTGGCGTTTGAATCTGTCGAGATCGCTTGTCTACTTCACCGGGACGATTTCAAAGCGATCGACGAAGGAAAGGATTTCTCCATCGGCATTGCCCCATTTGCCGAGCATCATGGAGGGCTTACCTGGTAGTTTGAGCGAGGTGAGCGACTTCGTGCTTACCGTCTTCGGTGTTCCGGTGTCGCCGACAATACCTTCAAGCCGGGCTGATGCGGTGTAGTTGCGGCCGCGTTTGGCAATCGTCAGGACGATGCCGTCCTCACCGGCGCTCTGGATTGCTTCATGGACGCCGCCGTGGCCCCAGCCACAGGCTTTCGATCCCGCGATCCGCGTATCGAATTTTGTGCGTTCGCCTTTCGAGGCTTTTTCAAGCCGGATTGCGAACTCGGCACATGGATTTCCGATCCCTGTATAAAGCATCAGGCCCATATAGTTTTGCGGATCCTTGTGCAGGCCGAACCAGAAGCTGTCTTTCTTGGTCTGGGCTTCGATCTTCATATAGAGGTTCATGTCCCAGTCGCCTTTCGGCAGTTTTTCAGAAAGGCTGACGAGATTGGTCGGTTCTGCGGTTGCAAATCCTTGTTGTTTTGACGAGACCATTAAAAGGCTGCTTTCCTCCACGAGATAAGCCTCTTCATCGGCGTTGCCGACAGTCCAGGCCGTTCCGAGCGCTTCGCCATCGAATTCGTCAATGAAGAATGGCTTGGAAGCGAACGGTTCCGGTTCCGGGGCACGCGCAATCTCAATGGGGGCTTGTGCGACTTCAACCACATCCGCAATGGCTTTCTGGAACCCGGCGGTGTCGGCAGCGTCGAAATATTTGCCGCCGCCGTGTTGAGCGATGCATTCAAGCTGGTTGCGAGCCTGCCGGTCGACATTGAACCCGACCACGTGAACCTTCAGCGAGACGCCGCTCGCCTGGGCCGCTTTGGCCGTCTCACATGGCGCGCCGTCGCATGTTTCGATGCCGTCAGAGATGAGAACGAGCGACTTCTGCACATCATGCGGTTGAGTATTGGCAAGTTGCGAGACGGCGTGCGCTAAGGATCGGTCGATCGGCGTTTTACCGAGCGGGCTCAGGCTCGCAATGGTCTGGGAGATCGCACCGCGTGCCGAACCAAGCGGGTTCGTATAGGTGACATCCTCGCAACTGGTCTTGTCCTTCGTGCCATAGGTCATGAGACCAAGCCGCGCGCTTTGCGGAACATCCGAAAGCATTTTGGTAAGCGTTGCCTTTGCGGTATCGATTTTGGCAACACCGTCGATCTGGCCCCACATTGATCCTGAGCCATCCAGAATGAAAAGGATGTCGGACTGTGAACTGACATTCGCATTTGCTGTGGAAACGCCAAATGCGAGTGAAAGGGCTGCGGTTGATAGGATGGCGGATTTGAAGAGTTTGGTTTTCATGGGTTTTCTCCGAATTTGAATGTGAGTGTTGGATGCGTTGGGTGGCGGTTCGGTGGCGAGCACCACCGAACCGGTTTGGTAGGATTGCTCTTTTCAGAGCGGCGATTTTGAGTGTTTGTTGGAGCCAATCAGCGATAGACGGGCGTTGATGAGACGAAGTAGCGGTTCCCGCGGCTGTCCCGTCCTGCCTGACGCACTTCTCCGGTTTCAGGATTGTAAGAGCGTGCAAACGGACGGCTACGATCCGGTGTCACCTCGCGTCCCGTGACGCGGCCCCTTGCATCGCGTGTTGTGATGACATTCCGACCATTGCGGCCACGCGTAACGGTGCGGGTGGATCCATCCGGATTGTGCAGCGTGGCTGACGGTTTGGAGCGATCCGGCATCTGCTGTCTGCCGATAACCCGGCCTTGACGATCACGCTTCGTGATCACGTTCCGTCCGTTCCTGCCGCGTGTGACGGTACGGGTTGTTCCGTCGGGATTGTGCATCGTAACGAAGGCTGGACGCTTCTTGATGTGCTTGCGAGAAATTACATGACCGTGCCGGTCGCGGCGGGTCAGTATGCGTCCACCGTTCGGGTGCCGCCGGACCATTTTCGAGCCGCCATCTTCCTCGTGAAGGATTGCATAA
>JBCDCU010000085.1:0-11563 GCA_039181265.1 Pseudomonadota bacterium
TAACCGGCGAACGCGACAGAAAGGAGAAGAACAATGTCCATCAAAGGCTTCAAAATGATCGCACTCAGCGGTGCGGCTCTTCTGGCAACAACCAGCCTCTCAAGTGCGAAAGACTGGCTCGAATATGTTGAGATCCTGAACAACGGGATCGATACGACCGCAATCAAGGTTCAGGCCGACGTCAACGGCTATGACCAAATCACAACTGAGAATCACGTCTTTTCGCTGGATCTCAAGGCGAAGGCGATCAACGGGCGCCGGATCGCAGCAGCGATGCTCACCGGATCTGTCAATGACAATTACTTTGAATCCGCAGGCGGTCTCTGGCGCCATGTTCTGCCGTTCAAGGATATCGGCGGTGGTCTTCTGCGCACCTATGAAGATGCGATTGATCTCGATATGGACATCGCCGATGTCGCGTGGGTCGGCAACAATCCTATTGAGGCGTGCGACGAGCTGCTTCAGATTGAAATCGAAAATGGCCGTTCGAAAAAGGAGATCCTTCAAGACACTTTTGAAGTGGAAGCGCACGCAGGATTTTACTTTCACGTCGTCGCGGCCCGCAAAAATGCAGCAAAGGGCGGTGTGACGATTGGAGATGCTCATACCTCCAACGAGGATTTCCACGCTTACCAGGTTGTCGTTCAATGCGCCGGCTATGAGCCGGAAACACCCTATGTAGGCAGTCTCGGCGTTGACGCGCCCGTGCCATCCGGTCCGTCTTTCGGGCCCCTTCCAGAGGGTGAAGGTGGCACAGTTGTGGGAGGTCTCGACGTTGACAGTGGTCCGGTCGGCGATCCTTACCCGGCACCGTCTGGCGGTTACCACCCAATCCCTGAAGCACCCGATTATGGATTTGGCATACCGGGTCTTTCGATCCCCGGATTGGGCCTCGGGGTCGGCGGCACAGGACCAACAATTGTCGTCAATATCGGTGGTGGATCGGGTCCAACATCTGATCCGGTTCCCGGATCTGGTCCAGGAAGCGACCCGACCCCCGGTTCAGAACCCGGTGGAGAAACCGATCCAGGAACCGACACCGGTGATGGTTCAGATGGTGGCGCCGGGACAGATGGTGGCACCGATACCGGCCGCGGACCGGTTATCGACATCGACCCCGGTATCATTGAAGCAGGCCGCGAAGATCTCGGTTCGATCCTGCCACTCCCGATCCCGACCCCTGGACCGGTTCCAGGACCATTCCCGGGGCCGACCCCGACACCACTTCCAATTCCTGTTGGCGTGGGACCGACACCTTTGCCGACGCCATCACTTCCAACGCCGGTCCTTCCGACGCCTCCGCTTCCGGGAGACGGTGTGACGGACCCACCTGAGGGAGGTGTAACGCCTGTACGGCCTGTCGTTCCAGGTGTCATCCCGAACGTTGGAGGCCGGGTTCCGATCATTCCTGCGGTGAGACCGGGGACGCGTGAAATACGTCCTGTTAATCCAAGCATCCGTCCTCGCGTATCGGTGGGCGATCGCCCCGCAACAAGGGTAAGGCCAGTTGATGGTGCTCGCGTTCGGGTGCGTCCCGGCCAGGTATCGCGCCCTGTAAACGGTGCCCGTGTTCGGGTTCGTCCCGGCCAGGTATCGCGGTCTGTAAATGGCGCTCGTGTTCGGGTCCGTCCCGGTCAGGTATCGCGCCCTGTAAACGGTGCCCGCGTGCGGGTCCGTCCTGGCCAGGTGTCACGACCTGTTAATGGTGCCCGCGTACGGGTCCGTCCTGGCCAGGTATCGCGGTCTGTGAATGGCGCGCGCGTTCGGGTTCGCCCTGCACAGCAAGCGCAGCCGAGGATTTTGCGCAATCGCGATATCGGCATACATCGGTCACCCGGGCTTCGTTCAATCGGCAAACGTCCTGTCGCGGCATCGCCAGCCCGCAGACGCTCCATTGATCCACGCGTGACCACGCGTCAGCGTGACCTTCTTCCGGCAGTTCAAAGGAGCGGACGGGTGAATGCTACCCAGCCGAACCGGCGGAACCCGGTCGTTCGGGCGAGAAAGCCTGGCCTTGTTGGCGGTCATACAATTCGCCGTACGCCCGCTGCCCCGCGTACTTTGCGCACCACCACAGGTACCGTCCGCAACGGCGCCCGTGTCAAGGTCCGCGGCGCGACGATCAGCCAGCGGCGCGGAGCCACCGTTCGTCAGCGTACGCTAGCCCCACGGTCGCTCAACGGAGCCCGCGTTCGGATCCGCAACTGACCCTTAAGTCGGAGCCGAAAAAAGAAGGACCGGAGTTCACCTCCGGTCCTTCCCGTTTTGGTAATCTGAAAAGAGGTGAGGTGGTCAGGCTCCTTCAACCACCTCAAAACCCTCGAAGTTTGGATGACCAACGTACATGGCGCTGTTGTCTCCGGCGTTGCGGTGCGCTTCGCGAAAGTGTTCGGACTTTGTCCAGGCAATAAAGGCATCACGGTTCTCCCAAATGGTATGAGAGGCATAGAGCGTCGTGCCATTTTCTTCGTTGACCGGCCCCTTTAACAATTTAAATGTTTGAAATCCCGGAACCTGTTCAAGCTTTGAATCGCGGTTTTTCCAAACATTTTCAAAGGCCGTTTCATGACCTGGATTGATTGTGAAACGGTTCATTGCGATGTACATGGACGCCTCCTGGTCACGCCCGGAATTCTGCTATTGCAAGGCTGCCCGGGCTTGCATTCAAAAACATGATGAAATCACTCAAATTTCTATCATGATGATTGTTCAGCCTGTCAAGCAGAACCAAAATCCGATCAGCTCCTGTTTTCCATTTGGCAAGGAACTCGGGAAGGTAGGCCAGGACCAGCGCCTGCCATGAAGGGTGGAAAAGGAACCGATAGATCGAACGTCTCATGCACCTTCCGGGCTTGAGACGCTCTTTGCGATACGCGTCATGGACCGGACAAAGGCTGCACGATCGTCTTCAGGCAAGGCGTCTAGCATCAACCGCATGGTGGCCTTTTCCTCTGCGTCTATGAGCGTAAACGCTTCGCTTCCGGCGGATGTCAAAGACAATGCAACGGAGCGACGGTTTGTTTCAGGTCTTTCCCGAAGAACGAATCCACGTTCAACCAGCCGATCGACAATGCTGCTTGCTGTCGTCGGCACAGCGTCAAGATAGTCCGCAAGATCCGAAAGCTTGCAACCCGGATTGTTTGCAACAAACCGCATCGTCTCAATATCCGCCGTTACAAAGTTCAGCTCGCGATGCGCGACTTGAATGTGCTTTTCGGCAATTTTGAGCGCGCGCATGATGGAAGTCACCGCAGCATGAAGCGAGAGTACGTCGTCGGTCATGGCTTCACCATAGGCATTTGCGATCAGAACGGAAGAGAGGCGTTATTCATCTAAAATATTTTAATCCGCTCACTAGACATTACGATATTCGTAATTATTTCCCTTCGTAGATACTCAACAGGGACGGAGAGTGCGATGTCGACGACGTTTCAATTGAACGGTGAGGAGGTCACACTCGATGTCGACCCGGATATGCCGTTGTTATGGGCGGTGCGTGAAAACCTCGGGTTAACAGGGACGAAATTCGGCTGCGGGATCGCGGCATGTGGCGCCTGTACGATGCATGTCGATGGGGTGGCAACCCGCACCTGTGTGCTGCCGATTACCGCTGTGGCGGGTGCCGAGGTTCGCACCATTGAGGGCCTTGCGCCGATCGATTCGCCGACTGCCGTGCAGCGTGCCTGGCTTCAACATCAGGTCCCGCAATGCGGATATTGTCAATCCGGGATGATCATGGCGGTTGAAGCGCTCCTCGATGAAACGCCAGAGCCCTCGGATACTGATATTGATGAAGCCGTCACCAACATTTGCCGGTGCGGAACCTATGACCGTATTCGTGCTGCTGTTCATACGGCCGCAGCCTTACGTCGGGAGGCTTAGGCGATGGGTGAGCAAGTGAAGAAATCATCCGGCGTTGGGAAATGGACGCGACGCTCTTTTTTGGCGGCAGCCGGTGTCGTCGGCGGCGGCCTTGCACTTGGCATAACGCTATCACCCAATCGGTTGAAAATGTCTTCTGCGGAGGCTGTGGCAGAGTCAGAGATTGTCTTGAACACCTGGGTCAAGATCACACCGGATAATCGGATTACCGTTTTCTTTCCTCACTCCGAGATGGGCCAGGGGGCAGGAACAGGTCTTGCCCAGATGCTTGCCGAAGAAATGGAGGCCGATTGGGATATGGTCTCGATCGAACAGGCGCCGGTGACGGATGAGTACATCAACAGTGACCTCGGACGGGGTTACATTGTGGGCGAGGGCGCAAACATTCCCGCTTTCATGTATCCCATGTTGGACTTCGCCTTTCTGCAAATCGCCGGTAGCCTCGTCGGTCAGTTGACGGGAGGCAGCACGGCGATCCGCCTTACGGGCCACCATGGTATGCGGCGTGCCGGTGCCGCAGCGCGCGAAATGCTACTGAAGGCGGCGGCGGCCGAATGGAACGTTCCGGTCGATAGCCTTACAGCGCGAGATAGCATGATTATCCATACTGCGTCCGGACGCAGCGCACCCTATGGAACGCTTGCAACGCGGGCTGCCGAATTCACGCCCAACCTCAAGCCAAGACTTAAAGAGAGTGCTGACTATCGGATCGTCGGCCAGTCAAAGCCGCGGCTGGATTTGCCGGGAAAAATCAATGGAACCGCCCAGTTCGGCATCGATGTCAGCGTTCCGGGAATGGTTTATGCCACAATCGCACTCCCGCCGATCCGCGACGCCCGCGTCGCCGCGATCGACGAAAGCGGTGTAACGCCGCGAGCGGGTCTTGGCGAAGTCGTTAATCTCGGCGATGTCGTTGCGGTCACTGCGGACAGTTATTGGAAGGCCGATCGCGCGCTGAAGGAGATCAGGATTTCCTGGCAGGGCGGCCAGACCGACCTTTCGTCATCGACGCTTCGCGCGCAGCATGAATCCGATCTCGATAGCGGCGAGTTCGAAACCATGGATGGCGAAGGTGATGTGACCGCAGCCTTTGCGTCAGGAAAAGTCCGTCGCGCGGCCTTCGACGTGCCCTATCTGGCCCATGCCACCATGGAGCCGATGAATTGCACCGTGGCCCTTTCGAAAGACGGGGCCGAGATCTGGACGGGTAATCAAAACCAATTGTTCGCCCGCAATAAGGCGGCCGAACTGCTCGGCCTTGATCCGGGAAAGGTGACCATGCATCCGGTCAATCTCGGTGGCGGTTTCGGGCGTCGCGGTGCGATGGATTTTGTGGCATACGCCGTTCGCATAGCCGAAAAACTCGACACGCCTGTCAAGGTCATCTGGTCGCGTAAGACAGATATGGCCAATGGAACTTATCGCCCGGCAATCCTGAGCCGGATGGAGGGGGCTGTGGAGAATGGTCGCATTACCGCTGTCCGCCATCACTATATTGATGCGCGCTCCGGAATGCCGGACAGTGAACGCCCGTTCGCGTTTCAGTACAATGTCCAAAGCCGCGACATTCAGCGGGTGATCTGTCCAAGCCCCATTCCGGCAGGAACCTGGCGCGCCGTTGATTTCACTCAGATGGGTTTTTTCAACGAATGCTTCATGGATGAACTGGCTGAAGCGGCTGAGGCCGATCCGCTTCAATTCCGTCTCGACCACACCAGCGATCCCCGTATCCGTGCCGTGCTTGAACGCCTCGGCGAAGAGGCAAATTGGAGCAGTGCCTTACCCGAACGCCATGGGCTTGGCGTTGCGATGGTGAGGAGTTTCGAAAGCATCGTGGCCCAGGCTGTACAGGCGAGCGTCACTGCTGATGGCGGCGTCCGCGTTCACAAGGTCACATCGGTTGTCGATTGTGGCGGGCTCATCAATCCAACAGCGGGTGAGGCACAGATCACCGGTTCAGTGATTTACGGTCTGACGTCAGCGCTTCACGGTGAAATCAGCCTGGAAGGGGGTGCCATCCAGCAGTCGAACTTCCCTGATTATGAGATGGTGAGGCTTGGAAGTGCGCCCGCACAGGAAGTACATTTCATCAAGAGCGATGAACCGCCTGGCGGGTTGGGCGAGCCGGGTGTTCCGCCGGTGACGCCGGCTCTTACGAATGCGATCTATCAGGTGACCGGAGAACGCATTCGGACCTTGCCGATTTCCAAACACGGGCTCTTCGCGCTTTAAGCGCGAAGTTCATCTGTTTGCCCGGCGTGGTGCTATCCGACTGGTGTCAGCGCGATGAGCCGCGAGACGTTTCCATCCGTCAATTCCAGGCGCTTTTCGATGAGCGGGGCATAGTCCGGATCGTTGTACCAGGCATCCAACGCCTTCTCGGACGGAAAACGCAAGACCGCTGCGACGTTCTCTTCGACAGATCCTTCGATCGCGCGAAGTTGTGTCGCCCTCAACACCGCTTCAACACCGTGCCGGGCATTGATCGGCCCTAAGGGACCGGCATAGTTTTCCATAAAACCCGGTAGGTCCTCGACTTTAAGAAGGGCGAGCAGGAAGACGGGCGTTTCATCGGACATGGTTTTTGCCTCCGCGTTATCATGTTTGACGTTGAATAGGGACGCGATCAGTCGGCTTCCTGACGCAGGAAGTCGCCAAGTTCGGAAACAAGCTGCTCTGGAACATCGTCCTGCAGGTAATGGCGTGCATTAGCGAATTCCGTGACCCGCGCCTGCGGCAATCGTTTTTTCCAGGCGGTCAGAGCCTCGATCGGGAAAAGGGGGTCTCTCACACCCCAGAAGATCCGGGCAGGTCCTGTAAACCGTTCCAGATAGGGAGCCGTTTCTTCGATCAGTATGCGTGCTGAGGGATGACGGGTATTCGTCGGGATCATGCGCGGAAACGCCATGACGCCTGCGCGCTCACCCGGATTTCGAAAAATCTTTGTATAGGCGCGCTTGATTGGCCCTTTGCGCTTCGTAGCGGTTGCCATTTTCATGACCTGGCGTTCGAAAAATCCGAGCCTTCGCACAATGAAATCGCCAAGCCCTCTTGAGCGCATCATAAGAAGCGGCGCGGGAAGTTTCAGTTTTTCAGGATCCATGCCGTCAACGGGCGGATAGAACCCGAACGTGTTCATCACTACGAGGGCCCTGATGCGGTCGGGCTGGCGGGCTGCGACGCCGAGCCCGATCGGTCCACCCCAATCCTGCATCACCAGCGTGATGTTGCTGAGATCGAGCTTAACGACCAAGGCTTCGATCGTGTCGATATGGCCTTTGAGAGAATAAGCCCCCTCATCATGCGGTTTGTCCGAGAGGCCGAACCCTATCAGATCCGGAACGATAATCCGTCTTTCAGGAGATAAACCTTTGATGAAACTGCGATAAAGGAACGACCAAGTCGGGTTCCCGTGAAGCGCCAAGACCACAGACGTGTTTGCTGCCTCACCCTCATCCAGATAGTGCATTTTGCCCATCGGTGTGGCCATGTAATGCGACGCAAACGGATATTCCGCTTCAAGACCGAGTTCTATGATCCGTGGATGGACTGCACTATGTGGCTTCGCTGTCTGCAACATTGTTGTCTCCAGATCGCTAAGGCTGTTGATCTGGAAATAGCATCGCAATTTCGCGACATCACGAAGAGTGTTTGCATCAGATTGGTGCGTTTTTGCGTTGGTTCGGAACCTCAAAGCCGTCCGGTGAGGCGGTTCTTGTTCTTGCGCAGAACGTCTTCTGCAAACGCCATGAAGGCCTGGACCTTTGCTGTTCGCCTTAGATCGTTATGTGTGAGAAGCCAGATATCGCGGCTCTTCACGGGAGGACGATGCGTTGCGCGCTGCAGCAACGGGTCCTCATCCCCGAAAAAGCAAGGCAGGATCGCAAGGCCAAGACCCTCTCGTGCAGCCGCCTGTTGCGCGGGAATAGTTGGAAAAACACCCCAGACGGAAATGTCCGGAAAATCGGAATGCCGAACCCATTCGGGTACATTCTCAATGGTTTGACCCCAGCCGAGCCAACGAAAGCTACGCGGATCGCCGGTCAAATAGTCAGGAGAAGCATAAACCGTCTCCGTGTAAGCGTAGAGCCTTTTGCCAACCAGGGTGTCTGGCGGGTTATTGTCCATGCGTACCGCGAAATCGGCCTCCCTGCGGGAAACATCCCGTAGAGAAAGGGAGGGGTCGAACCGTAATTCCACGGTCGGGTGTTGGCTGGTAAAACGCCGGAGTTCCGGGATGAAAACGCTGTTAAGCAACGGCTCCGGCATCGTCACTGTCAGAGGCCCAGCAAGTTCATCATCGAGACCGGCAATGCTGCGCTCCACTTCAATCAGCGCTTCGCCAAAGCTTTGAGCAACCTTGAAAAGCTGTTCACCGGCCGTCGTCAAAAGAAGCCCGTCAGGCGTTCGATTGAAGAGACCTGTACCAAGGCTTGCTTCCAGCGCCTCAATCCTGCGTCCGACGGTGGTGTGGTGAATTCCGAGAGCCTCTCCCGCCGCTCTGACGGTTTTGTGCCGGACGACGGCTCGTAAGGTCTTAATGTCTTCCCAGTCCATGACGCCTTCGCATTTTTGCACCGCTTAGATGCTCTATTGCTACGTGATATTGCATGAAAGCACCATTAAGTAGGTCGAAAATAGAACTGAAGGACGTTCCAATGCCGCTTTCCGCACAATTCGACACACTCGGCGGACCCGAGAACATCGTGCTTGTCGAAAAATCTGTTCCAGACCCAGCACCAGGAGAGGTTCAGGTTCGTGTCCATGCGGCTGGCTTGAACCGTGCCGAACTTCTGTACGTTGCGGGTCAGTATCTGTTGCAGCCTCCGGTCCCGGGCGCTCCCTTAGGGGTGGAAGGTGCCGGTGAGGTGATTGCTGTCGGAAACGGGATTGAGACCATTTCCGAGGGCGACCGGGTCTCTATCCTTCCGATGGTCGACTGGGCGAAATGCGGAGTATTGGCGGAGGTGGTCAATGTACCCGCAGAGGCAGTCGAACTCATCCCAAATGGCATCACCTATGAAGACGCGGCAGCATTCTGGATGGCCTATGCGACCGCTTACGGTATGATCGTTCAAAAAGGTGAAATGCCGATCGATGCGATTGGAAAATCGGCGGTCATTACAGGTGCCAGTTCGAGCGTCGGAATTGCATCTTTGCAAATTCTAAAAGCGCTGAATGCGACCAGTATCGCAACCACCCGCACCTCCAAAAAAGTGGGAGCTCTGAATGATGCCGGGGCGGATCACGTGATAACAACCGACACCGAAGACCTTGTTGAACGCGTTACGGAGATAACGAAGGGCAGAGGGGTCGATTTGGTCTGTGACTCGATAATCGGCCCTATGATTGCCCCTGCGGCCGATATTCTCGTCCCCGAAGGCAATTTGGTTCTGATGGGTTTTCAGTCAGGCGAAGTGCCCGGGCTTCCATTCTTTCCCATTCTGTCGAAAGGTCTCGCCATCAAAGGGTTCCATTTGGTCTGGCATCTCTTGAATCATCCAGAGCGCCGTAAGGCTGCCGTCGATTTCCTTATGCCGTTGTGGGCAAGTGGGGAATTCAAGCCTCTGATTGCTGAGATCTTTGAGTTTGAGGATGTTTCTGCCGCCTATGCGCATATGGCGAGCAATGATCATGTGGGCAAGATTGTTGTGCGGATTTGATCTTTCTCGCGGCGACATCGTCTTGTGGTCTTTGCGGGCATCTGCCCAGCCATTTCCGCTTTAGACTGGCGCCCTTGGGGCTTCACCGCCAGGCGGTACATCGAAGGAAATCCCGCCGAGTTCAAGCCGCCAGCCATTTGCCGCTATTCGGTCCGCGCGACCGGCAAGAACCTCTTCGCCGTAAGAGGTTAAGGCGACATCGGTCCCGCGCATGGTGCCATCACCAGTAAGCGTCACCAGAGGTGAGGGCAGGCGCAAGTCGCCCAGGCGGCGCAGGGCGAAATAAAGAGACAGGTCACCAATGAGATCCGGACCATCGGCATTAGCCCCCAGCGTTTTGCCGATTAGGCGGGCGACGCTCTGAGATTTTTGGCTGCCTCGACCAAGCTGAGTGAGTATTCGCGTTTCGACTGAATCGAGGCCGGTATACGGATGCGGTAGTCGGGCAAGGCGCGCTGAGGCGGCTTTGGCAAGACCACTTGGATCATCTGGCGCTTCTGCCCGGAATGCCCGCAACGCTTCCAGGTTTTTAGCCGTCACCGCATGCCAAAACCGGCGCAGATTGTCCAACGCGTCATTCTCAAGAACGTGCGGTTCGGCGGGTCGTTTGAGTTGGTCCTGTGAAAAGCCGCCGATACCTGATGCGGGTGGTCTGGAACCAATTCCAGGGCGCCGTAGGATCAAAGGCGTTTCCGGTTTCGTCAGCGTGGCGCACAACGCAAGGAATATCATGTCCTGCAGACTCTCGCTTGCCCAGATTTCGATGGGTTCGTCGGATGAAAACGCCTCATCAAGGAGCGCCATATCCTTCGCAAGAAACGCTCTCGTCTCCGATAAGAACTCTTTTCCCGTGTCCCGTTTTTCGTAAGGCGCTTCGGCTAAGACACCTGCCCAATATCTGGCACGCATATCGGTAAAGGCTTCGGGCTTGGAGAGATCGCCCAAGGGGCCAAACGAGAACTCGTCATGGATTGGGCGCACATTGGTATGGCCTGCCGCCAGTAAAGCATCAGCAGCACCATCACCAAGGGAAAGGGCTGTCGGAATTAGCGTTCTCCTGCTGATGGTTCAGGCCGTCCTAACGATCTATCACCAGTTTGGTGCAATCCTGCGACCTAAACACCCTGAACAACATCTTCGCGTTGGCGTTGGGCAATACTTCGAACTATCGCGCCAAGTGTCATCAATTGGTCCCGCAGCGGGTTGGTCTTGCGCCAGACGAGGCCGATTGTCCGGCTTGGTTTCGGGGAAGGGAAGCGCGCGATCGCAACGTCAGCGGAGCGGGTTTCCAAATGAATGGCCATTTCAGGGATCAGCGTCACCCCCATGCCGGAGCCTACCATCTGGACAAGTGTCGTCAGCGAACTGCCTTCCATCATTGGACGGGCCCGAGACGGCGTGAGATTACAGAACGATAAGGCCTGGTCGCGAAAACAATGGCCTTCCTCCAGCAGCAACAATCGCATTTCCTTCAGCATGCCAGGATCCGGCACGGGCTTTTTTGCATCTCCTGCCTGGCGCACCAGAACAAAGTCCTCCTGAAAGAGCGCAAACTCTTGCAGTCCGGGTTCCGACACGGGAAGGGCGACCACCGCGAAATCGAGATGCGACTGTAAAACGCTCTCGATCAGGGAAGGTGTCACGGCTTCTCGCGGCTGCACATCGAGATCCGGATAGTGTGTCGAAAGTCCCTTTATAATGTTGGCGAGCAGATAGGGTGCGACGGTCGGAATGATACCGAGCCTCAGAACACCGGTCGGGGGCCCAGCGGACGCGCGAACAAGATTTTCAAGATCATCGACAGCGAGTAGAATGGATTGTGCGCGGCGGACGAAGTTCTCCCCAAGCGGTGTCAACCGGACCTGCCGGGACGACCTTTCGACCAGACTTGCACCGAGGATCGCCTCCAATTCCTTGATCTGGAGC
This sequence comes from Pseudomonadota bacterium, assembly GCA_039181265.1. GTDB lineage: Bacteria > Pseudomonadota > Alphaproteobacteria > Rhizobiales > JACESI01 > JBCDCU01. The sequence continues at coordinate 11,472 of JBCDCU010000085.1, forward strand.
GACATTGCCGGTTGCGAGATCGCGCAGGCTTCGGCAGCACGGCGAAAATGGCCATGCTGTGCCAAAGCATCGATATACCGCAAATGCTTCAA
>JBCDCU010000086.1:0-11421 GCA_039181265.1 Pseudomonadota bacterium
CCATTACCCGCTTTGGCAACTCTTCCAGATGAAAGGCTTCGTTGGAGGTGATGGCGTGTTCTATCCCCGGTACCCGATGGTCGAGGTTTGGCGCGCCACCCGTCGCAATCAAAATACGCTCGGCTGTCACGGTTTTATCAAGGCCGACAAGCTTCACCGTATGCGGATCTACGAGTTCAGCGCGGGACTGGAAGAGTTCGACGCCGGAGCCTTCCAGATTCTTGATATAGATCTGGTTGAGGCGGTCGATCTCTTTGTCCTTATTGGCGATCAGAGTTTGCCAGTTAAACGTTCCCTCGCCCATGCCGCTCCAGCCATAACCAGCGGCATCTTCGAAATATTCTGGAAAATGAGACGCATAGACGAGAAGCTTTTTCGGAACACAGCCTCTGATGACGCAGGTTCCGCCGACGCGATATTCTTCTGCGATCGCAACGCGCGCGCCGTAGGTGGCAGCTATTCGAGCTCCTCTGACACCGCCTGAACCGGCACCGATAACGAAAAGGTCGTAGTCATAGTCAGCCATTCCAGCATCTCCTATCGGCGCTTTTCACTCTAACCGAGCATCAAAGCTGCCTCTTCCATGGACCGGTCACGATCAGAATTCGTGACCCTTTTCCTTGAGGTTCTGGCGGACGAGTTCAATCATTTCCTCGCCACGTTCAGCCCCCCACAATCTCGCAATTTCTAGTCCGACCGCGATCAGTTCGGTGTTCATGCGAGCGAGTTTCGATCCCGTTGGCGTCGCGAAGAACGCTGTGATATCGCGCAGCTCTTCCTCGCTGAACCGGGCCGCCCAGCTTCGCGCAATCAAAAGGTCGAGTTCGCCCTGACGCTCGACGAGATTGAGCGCGGCTTCACCGATCGCCTCTTCAATATCGTCTTTGAGATCCGGTCTCCGCTCCACCATATGGGCACGCGCCCGCTCTGCGAGAAGAGGGATAACCTCATTATAAGCGCGGGATGTGCGCGTGATGAAGACCGCTTCGTGCGCTGCATCGAGATGAGATTGCGCGAACTGCTTCTGCTGCGCCCATGATGACGATGAATAAATAAGTGCACAGGCTGCAATTGCCAAAACTGCGAGCGGCAAGACGATGCGACCGGGAAACGGACGATGCAGATCGTTCAGTCGGGTGCTCATGGGGTTAGCACCTCCACGCCGCCCTCGCCTGCCACAAAGGCTTTCTTTGCGATCCCGAGAAACAGGCCATGTTCGACGAGGCCCGGCACATCCGCCAGTGACGCGGCGAGCCGTTCCGGATCATCAATCGTGCCTAACGTGGCATCTATGATGAGATTTCCGCTATCGGTTACGAAATCAGTGCCGTCTTTTTGGCGTTTGGTCAGCGTTCCTGAAAGGCCGGCCTTATCGATTGCCTGTTCGACCGCGTTGACGGTCGCAGCAAAACCAAAAGGCACCACTTCAAGCGGAAGCGGAAAAGCCCCGAGAACTTCGACACATTTTGAAGTGTCAGCGATCACCACCATTTCGGACGAGGCGCAGGCGACGATCTTTTCCCTGAGATGCGCGCCGCCACCGCCTTTGATCAACGACAAACCGGGTCCGATTTCATCGGCGCCGTCAATCGTGAGATCGAGGCGCGGAAGTTCATCGAGGGTTCTCATCGGGATGCCGAGCGCCCTCGCCCGTTCATCGCTTGCCTTTGATGTTGCAACGCAAAGAATATCGAGACCATCCGCGACTGCCGGGCCCAAAAGGTCGATCAGTTCGTTGGCAGTCGACCCCGTGCCAAGCCCGACTTTCATGCCGGGCTTGATGAGCTCCATTGCGGCTTCGGCAGCCGCCTTTTTGTCGGCTTGGGACACAAAGTCTCCCTTAACGGTTAGCTGTCGAGGCCGGACATTAGGAGATATTTGATCTCGACGAATTCATCGACCCCGTGATGCGAGCCTTCCCGGCCAATGCCGGATTCCTTCACGCCACCGAACGGAACCTCCGTGCCGGAAATAATTCCGGTGTTGATGCCGACCATGCCGTATTCCAGCTCTTCGGCAACGCGCCAGACCCGTCCGATGTCACGGGAATAGAAATAGGCCGCAAGTCCAGCATTGGTATCGTTGGCAAGGCCAACCACCTGCTCTTCGTCCTTAAAGCGGTAAAGTGGCGCGACCGGGCCGAAGGTCTCCTCGGAGCTCACACGCATATCAACGGTCGCGTCGGCGACAATTGTCGGTTCATAGAAGGTTCCGCCCAGCGCATGACGTTTTCCGCCGATCAGCACCTTGCCGCCTTTGGAAACGGCATCCTGAACATGGCTTTCCACTTTCTCGAGCGCGCGGTCGTTGATGAGCGGACCGAGCGTGGTGCCGGGTTCTGTCCCCGGACCAACTTTGAGCTTGGAAACCGCCTCAGTCAGCTTTTGGGCAAAGGCATCGTAGACACCGTCCTGGACGTAGATGCGGTTGGCGCAAACGCATGTCTGACCGGAATTACGGTACTTGGAGAGCATCGCGCCATCGACGGCCGCATCAATGTCAGCGTCGTCAAACACAATGAAGGGAGCGTTGCCGCCAAGCTCCATCCCGACGCGTTTCACGGTGCCTGCAGCCTGTTGCATCAAAAGCTTTCCGACCGGTGTTGAACCGGTAAAGCCGATGAACCTGACATCCTGGTTTTCGCACATTTCCTTGCCGATCGCAGGCGCGTCGCCAGTAAGGATGTTGAGAACGCCCGGAGGCATTCCTGCGCGTTCTGCAAGGACCGCGAGCGCGAGCGCGCTGAAGGGTGTTTCCGGAGCCGGTTTCACAACCATTGTGCAACCAACGGCAAGTGCCGGTGAGACCTTGCGGGTGATCATAGCGTTCGGGAAATTCCACGGTGTGATCGCCGCACAGACACCGATTGGCTGTTTTGCTACGACAATACGCGAATCGTTGCGGAAGGTCGGGATCATCTCGCCGTAAATCCGCTTTGCTTCTTCGGCGAAAAACTCAACGAAAGAAGCGCCATAAGTGACTTCACCACGGGCTTCGGTGAGCGGTTTTCCCTGCTCAAGCGTCATGATCATGGCAAGATCGTCTGCGTTTTCGATCATAAGATCGAACCAGCGGCGCATAATGGCCGCGCGCTCTTTGGCTAGCATCTTCGACCAGGACTTGAAGGCTTCCTTCGCGTCTGCAATGGCTTCGCGCGTCTCGCTCTCGCCCATGTGGGGCACTTTGCCGAGAACATCGCCATTTGCGGGGTTTGTAATGTCGGTGACACCTTCACCGATCCATACGCCATTGATGTAGCATTGCTGCCTGAAAAGGCTCTGATCCTTCAAATTCATGGGGTTCCTCCTGACCAGATGGCGGGGCGCGTACTCTCCATCGCGCTGACGCCGGTCGCGTCGTTCCGCCGAATATTCTCCCGGACCTAAGCCGGTCGCGACCGGTCCTATCACTTGTTTGAAGTGCCGCCAACACTTTCCGTTCTGTGGGTCTTCACTCCCTTGCGATCATGGCTGCTTTCCTTTAGCCAAGCAGGCGATCGGCGGCTCCGGGAGCCGGAACCCTTCAATCGGGATGCCCATGACAACCAAGCCAATCGTCGTCTTTGATCTTGACGGAACCCTCGTCGACAGCGGTGGTGATCTTATCAGAACCCTCAACATTATTATCGCGGAGAAGGGTTTGCCTGAAATCGGCAAGGATCATCTGGGCGATCTTGTGGGTCAGGGCGCACTGAAGATGATCGAGCGGGCCTATGCCCTTCATGAAACCCTGCTCGATGACGAAACCAGGGCTGACCTCCACAAGCGGTTTCTCAGCGTTTATGAGGAGAATATTGCCGTCGAAACGCGGCCCTTTGACGGTGTTCTCGAGGTTCTGGAAGCGCTTTCGGGTCGCGGGACTTTGATGGCGGTCTGCACCAATAAATATGAAGGTCTGTCGCGCAAATTGCTCGATGAACTCTCGTTGACGGGGTTTTTCGCAGCGATTTGCGGTTCTGACACGTTTCCCGTCAGAAAACCCGATCCTGCCCATCTCACAGGGACCATCGAGCAGGCAGGCGGTGCCGCACACCGTGCCGTGATGATTGGCGATTCAGCAACCGATATCAACACGGCAAAGGCTGCCCGGATCCCTGTGATCGCGGTGCCATTCGGCTATTCCGGCGTTCCAGTGGACACACTTGGTCCCGACAGAATTGTTTCCCACTACCGGGACATGCTCCCTGCAATCGATGCCTATATCGGCGGTTGACCGTCTGCGGCGCCTCAGATGCGCTCTAAAAGTGACTTCTTCTCATCAGGCAGGTTCGCTAGGAAGGACCAACGCCTGGATCTCAGACCGGAGGTTTTAATGTCCGCGATTTCTTATGAACCTGCTCCGCTTTTCCCGCCAATGGCGGATACAACTTCCTACCGGAAACTTTCCGGCGATTATGTGAGCGTTGCTGATTTCAACGGACGTGAGATGCTGATGGTCGATCCCGAGGCACTCCGGATTTTATCCGAACAGGCCTTCATGGACATCAATCACCTCCTGCGGTCAGGCCATCTGGAGCAGCTTGCCAAAATTCTCGATGACCCTGAAGCGACCTCAAACGACAAATTCGTGGCTTACGATCTTCTGAAGAACGCCAACATCGCCGCTGGCGGTGTCCTTCCCATGTGTCAGGACACCGGCACTGCTATCGTGATGGGCAAGAAAGGCCGTCACGTGTTTACCGAAGGCAGCGACGAGGCGGCGATCGGTCAAGGCATTTTCGACGCTTATGAAAAGCGCAATCTGCGCTACAGCCAGCTTGCACCGATCTCGATGTTTGAAGAGAAAAATACGAGAACCAATCTTCCCGCCCAGATCGAGCTCTATGCCGAAGGTGACGACGCCTACAAATTCCTCTTCATCGCCAAGGGCGGCGGATCGGCGAATAAGAGTTTTCTTTACCAGGGCACTCCGTCGCTTCTTACCCATGACCGTCTGATGGCTTTCCTGAAGGAAAAGATCCTGACGCTTGGAACGGCTGCCTGCCCGCCCTATCACCTTGCCGTGGTGATCGGTGGGACTTCGGCTGAAGTCACAACGAAGACGGTGAAACTTGCATCGTGCCGCTATCTCGATGACCTGCCGACGCAAGGGTCAGAGAAAGGTCATGCCTTCCGAGACCTTGAGATGGAGAAAGAGATCCACAAGCTCACGCAGAACCTTGGCATCGGTGCGCAGTTTGGCGGCAAGTATTTCTGCCACGACGTGCGAGTGATCCGGCTCCCGCGCCATGGTGCAAGCCTTCCAATCGGTCTTGGCGTTTCCTGTTCCGCCGACCGTCAGGCAATCGGCAAGATCACGAAGGACGGGGTTTTCCTTGAGCAGCTTGAGACCAATCCGGCGCAGTACCTGCCGGATGTCGAGCCGGATGCCCTCTCAGGTACGGTGGTCGATATCGATCTCAACCAGCCGATGCCGGCCATCCTTGCTGAACTCACGAAACATCCCGTGAAGACGCGGCTGTCGCTTACAGGTACGATCATTGTCGCCCGCGATGCAGCGCACGCAAAACTACGGGAACGGGTCGAAAACGGCGAAGACCTTCCTGACTATTTCAAGAACCACCCTATTTATTATGCCGGACCGGCAAAGACCCCCGCAGGCTACGCTTCGGGGTCGTTCGGTCCGACGACAGCCGGGCGTATGGACAGTTTTGTCGACCAGTTCCAGTCTCTCGGCGGCTCTATGGTCATGCTTGCCAAAGGCAACAGGTCCAAGCAGGTGCGTGAAGCCTGCCAGAAATATGGTGGGTTTTATCTTGGCTCAATCGGTGGTCCCGCCGCACGATTGGCACAGGATTGCATCAAAAAAGTCGAAGTCGTGGAGTATGAAGAACTCGGCATGGAAGCGATCTGGCGCATCGATGTCGAAAATTTCCCAGCCTTCATCATCATCGATGATAAGGGCAACGACTTCTTCAAGGAACTGAACGTCAGCTGACGGGTCACACTCCTGTTTAGCGAACGTCTGACCGTTCTATTTTTGTTCTTTTTTGTGGATTGTGGTGGAAAAGCCTTGTACAACCGCGCGAACAAAAACAGAATTTGAGACGAATCGCATGTCTCTCCTTGCCGCTGAGACCGATTCCAGGGGCAATCATTAATTTTTCTTATGGCGGTAGCGTATGGCTGTTGACAAATCCGAAGATCTGTTTGCGTCTCTCGGCGACCCATCGGGCGGCGCCAGTGTGACCAGTCAACTGCCTGTTTCCAATACACCTTCGAGAACCGAGCAACGCCCGCCTGCGGCGGCAAAGGCTCGTGCGACGCGGACATCATCTGCTGCCAAAACCCAGGTCAAAGATGACTATACTGCGGCCGATATCGAAGTCCTTGAAGGGCTTGAACCGGTCCGCCGCAGGCCCGGCATGTATATTGGCGGCACGGATGAGAAGGCACTTCATCACCTCTTCGCCGAAGTGATCGACAATTCCATGGACGAAGCCGTTGCCGGTCATGCGACATGGATTGATGTCAACCTCGAAGCGGATGGCACTTTATGTGTGAGCGATAATGGGCGCGGAATTCCGGTCGATCCGCATCCGAAGTTCAAGGATAAGTCCGCGCTCGAAGTGATCATGACGACGCTTCATGCGGGCGGCAAATTCGACTCAGCGGTTTATGAAACATCCGGCGGTCTTCACGGTGTTGGTGTTTCGGTTGTGAACGCCCTCTCCGACCGGCTCGAAGTCGAAGTTGCCCGCAACAAGACGCTCTATCGGCAGACATTTTCCCGTGGCCGGGTGACAAGCCCGCTTGAGAATTGCGGTCCGATCAACAACCGCCGCGGCACGCGGATCCGGTTCCATCCCGATCATGAGATATTTGGCAAGAACGCGAAATTCTCACCCGCGAAGCTTATGAAGATGGCGCGCTCGAAGGCCTATCTCTTCGGTGGTGTCGAGATCCGCTGGAACTGCGCGCCCGAACAGCTTTCGGAAAAGGACGACGTGCCGGAAAAGGCTGTCTTCCATTTTCCCGGCGGCCTGCGCGATTATCTCGATGCCAATCTCGCTGGCGAGAAGAAGGTGATCGACGACATCTTTTCCGGCAAGACGGAGCGCCAGGGTGGGCATGGCTCCGTTGAATGGGCAATTGCCTGGTTCGCCGGTGACGGGCACGTCAATTCCTATTGCAACACGATCCCGACCCCAGAAGGCGGCACGCACGAGACCGGCCTTCGCACAACGCTTTTGCGTGGGTTCAAGAATTATGCGGAACTGACGGGTAACAAAAAGGGTTCGATCATCACCTCCGACGACATTATGACGTCGAGTGCCGCGATGTTGTCGGTCTTTGTGCGCGAACCTGAATTCGTCGGGCAGACGAAAGATAAGCTCGCAACAGTGGAAGCGATCCGGATCGTTGAAAGCGCACTCAGGGACCAGTTCGACCACTGGCTTACCGGGTCGCCTGCCAATGCGACGAAGCTCCTGGACTGGGTGATCGATCGCGCGGATGAGCGTTTGCGTCGTCGTCAGGAACGTGAAATCAACCGCAAGACGGCTGTGCGCAAATTGCGCCTTCCGGGTAAACTCGCCGATTGCAGTCAGAATGCTGCTGCGGGCTCCGAGATCTTCATCGTTGAGGGTGACTCGGCGGGTGGATCTGCGAAACAGGCGCGTGACCGCAAATCCCAGGCGGTTCTTCCCCTGCGCGGTAAGATCCTCAATGTGGCAAGTGCGGGACGCGAGAAGCTTGCGTCGAACCAACAGCTTGCCGATCTCATTCAGGCGCTTGGCTGCGGAACCGGCAGCCGGTATCGCGACGATGATCTTCGCTATGAGCGCGTCATCATCATGACGGACGCCGATGTCGACGGCGCCCATATCGCATCTCTACTGATCACCTTCTTCTACCGCGAAATGCCGGAGCTCATCACGAACAACCATCTCTTCATGGCCGTGCCGCCGCTTTATCGAATCAGCCAGGGCGGCAAAACGCTTTATGCACGCGACGACATCCACAAGGATGAGCTTCTCGAGACGGAATTCAATGGTCGCGGCAAGATCGATATTGGCCGGTTCAAGGGTCTTGGTGAAATGCTGCCGCAGCAGCTGAAAGAAACCACCATGGATCGGAGCAAACGCACATTGTTGCGTATTGAAGTTCGTGAGAGCGATGTGGATGCTACGAAAAGCAGCGTTTCCCAGCTTATGGGCAACAAGCCGGAAGCGCGTTTTGCCTTCATTCAGGAAAACGCTGAATTCGTCGACGAACTCGATATCTGACGATCTTCAGGCAGCGCTTACTTTCTTCACATCTCATCGATCTTTTGGCTTTGCAAAGCGCGCGCACCTTTGCTATACGACCCGCCTAGCGTGAAACACGCACTGGCTGATCCCCGATAGCTCAGTTGGTAGAGCAAGTGACTGTTAATCACTGGGTCACAGGTTCGAGTCCTGTTCGGGGAGCCATTCTCTCCTTAAATATTTCGGCTGATTGAGAAACACCGACCGTCCCGGTCGGCTCATTGGTTCGTTCTGTTCAGCGTCTTTGCCTTGGTTTAAATCCAAGCGCCTCGCACAGGCCGGCCATTGCGGTGTTCTTCTCATGATGGGAAATGATTGCCGCAGCGCATCCTTTCCGATCTGCATAGCTGCACGCCTGGTCAACAAGACCGCGCGCGAGACCGCGCCTGCGATAAGCATCCTCCACAAACAGCGAGAGCAGACCAATGTTTGCCCCATCTGGGTCACGGGTCTCAAAAGCGCGTTCCGATTGGATGAAGCCGGGTGCGGGTTGCACCGCTTCCTCGTGGAAAGTAAACGCGATCATGCCGGATATGGGCCCTGCCCTGGCCTTTGCGACCAGAAGCCCTCCTCCCGCCTCCTTGATCATCTTGCGCAGAGCGGTAAGCTCGTTGAGCGCGAGGAGATCGATGCCGAATTGGTGCAAATCCCGATTGGGAAGGTCTGGCGTCTCAAGAAGTCGTTTTGCGATGAGAGACCGGATCGCCGCGTCATCCTCATTCCGTGCCGGTCTTATTGAAAGCTCTAGAGCTTCAGCCAGACTTCCTCTCCCGCTGCATCTTCTGCGCTCATCGTCGCTTCCGCGTTTTCGCCAAGCTTTCCGGCGTTCTCGACGCCTTCGCGGGCGGTCTTGGCGATCTCGATTGTCTGGAGGAGCAGTTTGAAAAAGCTTTCCTGATCAAGCGGCTCGATAGAAACCGTGCGTCCAAAGACGAGCTGACCGGATCTTTCATCGACCGCCAGGGTCGCGTTGTGAACGGCGAGAAGCGCAAGGTTCATGCTGAGGATCGCTCTGAGAAGCGTTCCATGCGATATATCCGGCGCATTCAGGAGGAACGCGACAAAACCGATCATCCGGGTATCCGGATTGACTGTGATGCCCATGGCGAAATCACCATCAATGCTGACATGAGCGACATTGTCGGAATCGAGCGTGATCTTGCGGCCCTTTTCCGGCTCAATGGCCCCGAGCCACTCGTTCAAAATCGTTTCAGCCCGCATAGCTCCCCCACTGATAAACATTCCTATCTGCATGAAAGGTTTCATGTTACCGTCTGTCAAGTTCGCTACCCTAGGGGAGGATGTGCCATGGCAGGCGCGTTTATTGGAGAGCTCTCCGCACGGATTTCGACATCGGTTACGAAAACGATGTCGACCGAAGCTGCGCAGCTACTTGGCAAGGCTCTTTCGGATGCCTCCAACGCTTACACGGTGAAATCAACGGGAAACGATGCGATGGGCGTCATGAATGGCACGAAATCGGCGTCTGATTTTGGCTGGGGTATCGGCAAAACTCTTCTCGGCGGCGTCGTCGCCAATCGTGTTGCGGGCTATACAACGGCCTCTATCGGCATGGCATCCGGTGAGGCTGTCTCAAACACAGGTCAGGAAACCATGATGAATTTCGGTGAGACGCTGACGGGCGTCGGTGTTGGGGCGTTTATGGATAATTACAACGCCATCTTTGGGAATAACAAATAGCAACAGAAGAGTTGGACGGCCGCATCGGCCGTTTGTAGGCGACGCCCTATCGCTTCACCGGTTTCAAGAGGGTCTCCGGCCGGAACCTGCGGGCCTGATCGAACAGTGAAAACGTCTGATTGACGGAATCGACCGCGCCTGAGATCCGCTCCATATAGGTCGAGAGTTCTTCGGTCCGCTCCGCTTCTATGAGCTTTACGGGTCTGGAGGGCGGCGAGGCTTCGAAAGAAACATAGAAGAGCGGGTCTCCCCGCTTCACGATGAGTGGTTGCGAGAGATCGCGCCATTCAAATGCCCACATGAGCGCGCGCGGCCAGACGTCAATTGGAAAACGTCCGCCAAGCATGAGGCCGGGCCGTTGCGGTGTCGTCCAGTGGGCGAAGGCTGGCAACTGACTGATCCAGACCGGTTCATCGGCGATAAAAATATAGGGAAGTGTCACCTGCAGGACGGGACAGCCTGGCTTGCGCCATTCGGCTTCCGACTGAAGTCTTACCCGTCTCTTGAACGCTTCCGGCCTCAAAGCGCTTTGATTGCCCGCAGCATTTTGAACAACGGCTTTTCCCTCCTTTGTGCGCCCAAAGCGCAGATTGAGGTCAAAGGGCGAGCGGATAATGAAATGCCGGGCCTCCAGTCCGAGAATGGCCGGACATCGGGCAACGGATTTTCCGTGCGGTGTCCCGTGTTGTTCGACCTTGAGGCGCTCGGGCGGGTAGAAGATGACACTCGCCTTTTCTTCCGAGAGCAGCCAGCCGACACTCACCATGCCGGTCGGAGCATCCGTCTCCTCTGGTTTGGGGTCTTCGGGATTGGTGCTCTCTTCGGTACCGCCGCCTGAGAATATCCGTTTGAAGATGCTCACTCGTCCCAACGCTCCGCGATTCGTCCCTCGGGCCAGTCTATCGCCCGAAATCGGCGCCATAAAGCTCCAAGATCCGGAATTATCACCAGCTGAAAGCATCGAAATCTCTACTGGGAAATACGGATGGGCGCAATTTCCCAGAACAATGGATCTTGCTGAAAAGCCTATCTGATCGATGGTTTGTGGCGGAATTACAGCGGTTTGGCCGTTGGTTTGGTTAAGGTTCTCCTTAGAAATTCATTCGATTTTTTTACGAATGTGGAAATGACTACGGCATTATCCTCATCCCGTGTCCGCCAATAATGACAAGAACAATGGACACTCATCGGAACAGTCGAGCTTAGTGGGGCGCACATGAATGAACTGGTGGATTCCATCTTCGTGATGGTCGACGACAATGTGGATGAAATTTTCCTGACCCGGAGGCAGATGCGGAAACAGGGCATCGTCAACAGGTTTATCTCTGAGAAAAAACCGGAAAAGCTTTTCGAGACGTTGGAACATATCAAGATGACGACTGATGGGCGAACTGAGTTCATCATCATTGTCGATATCAACATGCCACGCTGCAATGGTTTCGAACTGCTTGATCTCATTCGTGCCCATGACG
>JBCDCU010000087.1:0-11384 GCA_039181265.1 Pseudomonadota bacterium
AGTTCGCGGCGCCCTTTGGACGCGTAAACGAAGAGCGTCGAAATCCCGCCATCGATATCGATCATGGAATCGGGTTTTGTCGCCCCGGTGTGATAAGAGAGCGCATATAGGTCTTCGCGGCGCTGATTGAGATATTGCGCGAGCGCTTTCAGAATGGCTGCCCGTTCATGGAACGTCATTTTCCGCAAGGTCGGCCCGCCCGTCTCACGGGCGTAGTCGACCATTTGAGAAAACGACAGCCCGTCGCTGCCAGCCTCAAAGATTGCCTCGCCAGTGATCGCACTGGTGATGATGCGACGGTCGCTACCTGCGACCCATTCGCCTGCCGCATAGCTCTGTAAGACAGCCGGTGCAGCCATAATCCTCTCCTCCCCTACCCGCTAGAATTCGGGACTCATTTGATGTGCTGGTTCTTCGGAACGCTTGATCCGAGGCCCTTCGCGCGACTGTCAAACCGCATCGAAGTCGAGCACGATCTTCTCACTCACCGGATGAGCCTGACATGACAGGATGTAGCCCTGTTCCTGTTCCCAATCGGCCAGCGAATAATTGATGTCCATTTCTGCCGCGCCTTCAACGACCTTGCAGCGGCAGGTCGCACACATCCCGCCCGCGCAGGAGAAGGGCAGATCAAGTCCGGCCTTCGTTGCAGCCGCGAGGACAGTGTCCTCAGGATCATCAATGACGAAGGACTTTTTCAATCCATCAAGAATGACATCGACAGCAACGCCCCTCTTGGCAGCAGCAACCGCTGCCTCCGATCGCGGCTTGGGCTGAGCACCGTCCGCGGGCGTGAAGAGTTCAACATGGATCTTCGCTTCAGGAACGTTCGTCCCAGTCAAATGATCCCGGACGGTTTCCGTCATCTCCGCTGGCCCACACAGAAAGACCTGATCGCTCAGGCCGGGTGCGATGAGCCCGCTTTCGGTCATATCTCCGATGAGTGCTCCGGTAATGCGGCCGTTGAACAGTGCCACGTCCTGCGGTTCCCTCGACAGGATGTGAAACACCTCAAACCTTTCAAGATAGCGGTCCTTGAGATCTTCCAGCGCTTCACGGAACATGATCGTACGGGTTTCGCGATTGCCATAGACGAGCGTCACTGACGAGTGCGGTTCCTTCTCAAGGAGCCAGCTTGCTATGGAAAGGAGTGGTGTGATGCCTGATCCGGCGCCAATAAGCAGAATGTGCCGAGCGTTTAACGGTTCTGCATCCAAAGTAAAACGGCCATCGGGCGGCATGACATCGAGCCGGTCACCGGGCTTCAGCGTCTGAGCGAAAGTCGAAAAGGCACCGCCCTCCACTTTCTTCACGCCGACTTTCAAGGGTTCGCCCGGCGCAGAACAAATCGAATAAGAGCGCCGGACTTCCTCGCCATCAATTTCGGTTTTGAGCGTCAAAAACTGGCCCGGGATATAGGAAAAGTCGGCTCCGTTGTTTTCCGGCAGGTTGAATGCGATCGCCACAGCGTCGTCTGTTTCGTGGCGAACGTCTTTGATTTCAAGAGAGTGGAATGCAGAAGCCATGGACGGATCCTCAAAGGCATTTGAAATAGTCGAAAGGTTCCAGACAAGCCCGGCAGCGATAAAGCGCCTTGCAGGCCGTTGATCCGAATTCGGAGACTTTTTCGGTGTCACCGGAACCGCATTTCGGGCAATCGACCTGAACCTCGCCGAAAAGCGAGCGGATCGACGAGGACGTTTTGGCGGGTGGCGCGATCCCGAACGCTCGCAGCTTTTCGCGGCCCTCTTCGGTAATCCAATCGGTGGTCCATGCTGGTGATATCACCCGCTCGATGCGCGCCTTGAAACCGGCTTCGGCGAGTGCTGCTTCTATGGCGAGTTCGATTGCAAGAACGGCGGGACAACCGGAATAGGTCGGTGTTACGCGGGCAACGGCCACGCCTTCATCGTCGATTTCCACCGAGCGAAGAATGCCAAGATCTGCCACGGTCACAGCGGGAACTTCCGGATCAAGCACCGAAGCTGCCGCCTCATAGGCCCGTTTTTGATCAAGAGACATCACCGCAGCCATCAGGGCACCTACCAGGTCATGTTCGGATAAGTGCGCTGCATATATTGCAGTTCTGAGAGAAGGTGCCCGAATTCCTCGCCGTGAAGGCCGGACCGTCCGCCCGTGCGCGGCCATTGCGTGCTTTCGGTTTCAAGCCCCGCTTCAGCGAACACGAAGCCCACGGTTTCCTGAAACTTCGGCCGCAGTGCGCGCGGATCGGGAAGAAGCCCTTCATCTGCAACGGCGATGACCGCTTCGTCGGTATGGAAGAGTTCGTCGATATAGGGATTGAGCGCGCTCACCGCGTCGCGCGTCCGCCGATTGCTTTCCTCAGTGCCATCTCCAAGCCTGATCACCCACTCACCGGCATGACGCACGTGATAAGCGGCTTCTTTAGCAGCTTTCGCGGCAATCCCCGCGATAGTGGCATCGCTTGAGGACGCGGCCGCTTCCCAATATGGCTTCATGAACGCTGCGAAATACAACTGGCGCAGCATTGTGTGCGCGAAATCCCCATTCGGGCGCTCGACCATCAAGATGTTTTTGTATTCACGTTCCGTGCGCAGATAGGCGAGTGCATCTTCGTCCCGGCCTTTGCCTTCGACTTCTCCTGCATAGGTGTAAATCGCGCGCGCCTGACCGAGCATATCAAGCGCCATGTTCGGCAAAGCGAGATCTTCTTCGAGGATCGGCGCATGCCCGCACCATTCCGACACACGGTGAGCCAGAATCAGATGGTCATCCGCGAGGCGTATCAGGGCCTCAAACAAATGCGACTTATCGGCCATTACATGTGCCCCACTTCATCCGGAATGTCATAGAAGCTCGGGTGGCGGTAAACCTTGGTTGCTGTCGGTTCGAACATTTCGTCCTTGTCCTGCGGATCAGACGCGGTGATCGCGGATGACGGAACGACCCAGATGGAAAGTCCCTCGCCACGGCGCGTATAAACATCGCGAGCAGCCTGAAGAGCGAGCACCTCGTCGGCAGCATGAACCGATCCGACATGTTTGTGCGCTAGACCGTTGCGCGGTCTGATGAAAACTTCGAAAAGCGGTGTTTCCTTGGTCATTGCTTGATCCTTATGCACATTGTTGACCGACCCAGGCCTTAAGATGCGGCAGGTGATCCCAGCCAAATGCGAAATCTGTTGAACCGTGCTTGTTCAAATGGTCGAGCCGTTCGGCGGCTTCTTCCAGCGTGGGAAGATGTCCTGGCGTAATGGGCCACATTACGAAGTGGTTTTCGCCCATCGGCTGAAACCATTCGCCTTTGCGGCGATAGAATTGCTTGTGGACCGTGTTCCAGACGTAATGCTCGAGCGCTTCGGCACTCTCCCAAACGGACATATTAACGAGCGTTTCACCGTCGCCGGGAAACCGGAAGGCCGTCGCGTTGTTAGCGTCGTCCTTGAGGCGCCAGACGAAGCCAGGACTGCGTTCAGCCAGAGCGTTCAACCGATCGAGATTGTTCACGAAATCAGCAATCCGCGGATCTTCCAGTTCGTAGCGTGTCCGGCCGATATTGAGCTGCGCAATATGCGGCTTCTGTGAAGCCTCTGTATCAAACATGAATTCTCCTCCTAATCGCTTTCCGGGTTTATCGGTCCCAACCCCGAGCCATACGGCTCCGGTTTGAGGTCCTGGCCAAATGCAATGCGGTGGCCGTCACTATCCACAATGTCGAAGTCCCGGCATCCGTAAACCTTGTTTTCGGGCGTACTGACTTCGAGGCCTTTGATGGCCTTGAACTCGGCATGAAGTTGGTCGACGTCATCAACATAGAGATAGGCCGCCCACCATTGGTTCGTTGGCAGATCCGGATTGCCTGACCGGTCTAGGCCAAGGGTAACTGTCCCACGCTGAACGATCGCGAAGCCCGGCGGTTCGTCCCACATGCAGTGACAGGTGAAGCCGAGCCCTTCATAGAAGGCGACGGATACAACCACATCCTTCACCTGCAGGATCGGCATGGCCCGCGTTAACACAACCGGCCTCCGTATTATTCGGCAGCTTCCAGAGTTTGTGCACGTTTGCGGCGTTTTTCGGCGTGTGCGAGTGCCGCCTCTCGGACCCAAGCGCCCTCGTCCCATGCTTTCTTGCGCGCAGATATCCGGTCGACATTCATAATTCCGCCGCCCTTAACAACGCGCCAGAACTCATCCCAGTCGATGGCTCCGAAATCGTAACCGCCTTTGCCGTCATTCTTGTCGGGATTCCATTTCAGGTCGGGGTCGGGTACTTTCAGACCCAGGAACTCAGCCTGCGGGACAGTCGCATCGACGAATTTCTGGCGCAGATCATCGTTGGAGAAACGCTTGATCTTCCAGGCCATGGATTGTTCGCCATGGGCTGAATCGGAATCGTGCGGGCCAAACATCATGAGTGACGGCCACCACCAGCGATTGAGCGAATCCTGCGCCAGGTCGAACTGCTCCGGAGTTCCCTTCGCAAGGGTCATGACAATCTCATAGCCCTGACGTTGGTGAAAACTCTCTTCCTTGCAGATCCGGATCATCGCGCGCGCATAGGGCCCGAACGAGCAACGGCAAAGCGGGATCTGGTTCATGATCGCGGCACCATCAACAAGCCAGCCGATCGTACCAATATCCGCCCAGGTGAGCGTCGGATAATTGAAGATCGAAGAATACTTCGCCTTGCCTGACAGAAGCTCTTCCGTCATCTGGTCGCGCGAAACACCGAGGGTTTCAGCAGCGGAGTAGAGATAAAGGCCATGACCGCCCTCGTCCTGCACTTTGGCAAGGAGGGCCGCCTTGCGGCGCAATGTCGGCGCGCGAGTGATCCAATTCCCTTCCGGAAGCATCCCGACGATTTCCGAGTGAGCGTGCTGGCCGATTTGGCGAACGAGCGTCTTGCGATAGCCCTCCGGCATTTGGTCGTTCGGCTCGATCTTCTCTTCACGGTCGATCCGCGCCTGAAACCGCGTCAGGAACTCTTCGTCTTCTTCCGTTTTTCCGTCAGCACCGATCAGTCCTTGCGAATACATGCTCTTTCCTCCCGCGGCAGACCATTTCGATAAGCAGATTATATGTTACAAAATTCTTTCAAGCAAGAAATTTTTGTAACTAATTAATCGAAACGCGTCCGCAGAAACTCTGGATCCGGCGCGCTACCGACGCCAAGAGCATCGAGAGCTGTTTCGCTTAGTTCGAGCAATCGAAGATAGAGCTTTTTCACCCGATCCCGGGCTTTGAATCCGGCCCAGTCCTTGGGCAGGAGCCCAACTGGAAGTTCCGGATCCCGAAGGGCGATCCGCCGCCAATTATGCACAAGCAGCGTTCTCGCCGTCAGGGCCCGTTCCGGCCGAAGGATTTCGCTACCTGTCGCATCAAGACTGGAAAACGCTTCAAACAGGTCGTGATACTGAGCGGCAAGATCATCTAACCCGAATGCGGTTCTTGCAAGATCATAGGCCTCGTCCGCATTATCAGTTTGCGATGAAAGCGTGACCCCCGGCGCGGGCAGAGTGCAATCAGGATTCGGGCCGGGCTTCAAATAGACCCCCTGCATAAGGGGACCGAAGCCCATCTTTCTCATTGCCCGTGCATCCGGGCTCCCATTCCCATTTGTTCCGCCAGGAAAGAGCGCTAGCGAAAAATACCCGTCCCAGGGTGGCCTATCCCATCCGTAGATCTTGCGAGACGCAGCATCGAATTCCGCCTTATTCGCACTGCTCAGCTGATAGGAGCTTGTGCGACCTTCTTTCAATCGTTCGACGAGGCCATCTTTGACGAGCCGCGACAGGGCGGTCCTGACCGCGTTCTCTTCGATCCTGAGACCACCCATAATCTGCTGCAGGGCAGACAACTGGATCACCCCGCCACGCGGTGTGACCTGATCGCCCAGGACCGTCACAATAAGCGACCAGACCCTTGGCCGCGCTGTCTCATGCAAGCCGTCGATCAAGCGGTCGATGGCGCTCTCTACGTTCATTCCGCGACATAGGGCCTATTTTTCCGTTTCTGACAAGGTTATGACGGCAACGGAAACGGCAAGACGACGTTTGCGAACAGGAGAGTGACGAGGACGGCATGGCTGCCAGCGGCAAAAAAAAGCAGAGCGGCTGGGCGGAATACCTGGAGGACGGAGAGCGTATCTTATGGGAAGGACGTCCGGATACGCGCGTCTTTCTGTTCGATCGTCAGGAAAAATACCGTCATTTCCTCGCCGGTGCCTGGCTGCTCTTCATGGTCTTCTTTTTTGAGACCACGACCGGCGATGCTGGCGATCTGATCGTTTCGGTTTTCTCAAGCATATCCTTATGGCTTCTGGCTTTCCTCATTCTCGTCTTCGGATATTTCCTTGTTGGGCGTTGGATCATCGACGCGCATGAACGCAAACATACCGTCTATGCGCTCTCCAATCGTCGCGCCTTCATCGCGCGCTCGGCGTTCGGGAAGAAGGATCTGAGAGATTTTCGGATCACGGAGGAAATGCCGGTGAAGTTCAAGAACGAAGACCCGGCATCAATCACCTTCGGGCCGAAGCCGAATATTTTTCAGCGCAATAATAAATGGGGTGTAGAAGACGGATCTTTTACGTTCCGTGGAATATCCGACCCCAAAAAAGTATTGCAAATTATCGATAAGATACAGAAGTAGCCCCTCCAAAAATCCTGGAGAATTCTCTTGAATAATAATCAAGCTATGTATCTAGACCCTGATGAGGAGATACTTTGGCAGGGACAACCTGATCACCGGCTTTTCCTCATTGGTGGAGAAGACTTCCTATTGATACCTTTTTCGGTAATTTGGATGTCAGCCACGATTTGGGGCCTTGGCGTGACAGCAGCTCAGCCGACAGGGTTTCCCACGACCATGATGATATTGTTATTCTTTTTCGTCGGAGTTTATCTGACGATCGGTCGGTATATATTTGACGCCCAAGCCCGCAGACGGACACTCTACGCAGTTACCAACAAGAAGGCATATATCCTGGAATTGAGCCGTCAACGGAGGCTTCAGGTCCTGCCTATACGACCAAATACACCAGTTGAATTGTTCGAAGGTCACCTGGGTTTCGTACGATTGGGTAGAGGCCCGGAACCAAATAATCCAACCATAAGCTTATGGTTTGGCGGTGACGGAACCTTTAGTTTTAGAGCGCTGGACGACCCACGCACGGTCTATAGTATTATCAAGAAAATTCAGGCGGAACAGGGCGTGGGCTAGAGCTTCCGGATCCCGCCGATAAAAATAGTCGAGACCATTTTTGCGTAGTCCTCGCGGGTTAAGGACCCGCCTTCGCGGAACCACATGTAAAACCAGTTGAGCATTCCGAAGAGCGACATGGTAGCCGGTTTGAGATCTGTCCGGCCATCATTGAGTGCCGGGTTGAGCGCAAGCACCGCATCGGCGACGATCCTGACGATCCGCCGCTCGATCGAGCGGATCGCCTCCTGCTGATCGTCAGGCAACACATGGAGCGCGCCGATCTGGACCTTGTGTTCATCATCGGCATCGCGGTAGGCATCGAGAATGCCGGAAACGAGACGATGAAGACGTTCTTCCGGCTCGGCATCCGGGAGATCGGCCTCTTCCACGGCGTCGAGCAAGGTCTGCAAATGCGTTTCGATGATGTCGAAAAGCAGCGCCTCCTTACTAGAATAGTAGTGGTAAAGAAGCGCTTTTGAGACCCCGAGTTCGCCGGCAAGACTCGCCATTGACGCGCGGTCATATCCGTCACGGGCAAAAAGCGCCGCAGCGCCCTTCAGCACGAGGCCGCGCTTTTCGTCATAGTCTTTTGCCCGGGTGCGCGCCATCGCCGCCTAATTTCCCCTCTTGTCGACGACCCGCACGGCTTTGCCCTGGGACCGGTCGACGCTCCCCGGATCCCCGACATTCACTTTGGCGGAGATGCCGATCACACCCTTGATCCGCTCCGAAAGATCAGTCGCCAAGGCAGCTTGTTCTGCGTTGCCCGCATGGTCCGGTAGAGCTTCAACATGAAGCGTCATTTCATCGAGCGGGCCGGTCCGGCTGAGCTCGATCTGGTAATGCGGCGCAAGGCCCGTGCAGGCGAGAACCTGTTCCTCAATTTGGGTCGGGAAGACATTGACGCCCCGCAAGATGATCATGTCGTCGGACCGTCCGGTGACTTTCTCCATCCGCCGCATGGATCGTGCTGTCCCCGGGAGAAGGCGGGTCAGATCACGGGTTCGATAACGGATGATCGGAAACGCTTCCTTTGTGAGCGACGTGAAGACCAGCTCGCCTATTTCTCCGTCCGGCAGAACCTCGCCGGTCTCGGGATCAATGATCTCGGGATAAAAATGATCTTCCCAAATATGAAGCCCGTCTTTCGTCTCAACGCATTCATTGGCGACACCCGGTCCTATCACTTCCGATAGCCCATAAATGTCGACCGCATGCATGTCGAAGCCCTCTTCGATGTCAGCCCGCATGGCATTGGTCCAAGGCTCGGCGCCAAAAATACCGACTTTGAGCGAAGAAGCCCGGGGATCTTTTCCGGCCGCCTTGTAAGCTTCGAGAATGGCAAGGCTGTAGGACGGGGTCACCATGATGACATCGGGTTTGAAGTCTTCAATCAGCGTCACCTGGCGTGGTGTCATGCCTCCGGATACGGGCACGACCGTGCAGCCAAGCTTCTCCGCTCCGTAATGGGCGCCAAGTCCGCCCGTAAAAAGACCGTAGCCATAGGCGACGTGGACAATGTCTCCGGGACGTCCGCCCGACGCACGGATCGACCGGGCAACACATTGCGCCCACATATCGATGTCGTTCAGCGTGTAGCCGACCACGGTCGGTTTGCCTGTGGTTCCCGACGACGCATGAAGACGCGCCAGGCTTTGGCGCGGAACCGCGAACATACCAAACGGATAGTTGTCTCGCAGATCGGTTTTTACCGTGAACGGAAACTTCGAAAGATCCGACAACGTTGTCAGATCATCAGGATGAACCCCCGCGTTATCGAATTGCTTCCGGTAAAAGGGTGACCCGTCATAAGCCCGGGTAAGCGATTGCTTCATCCGAACGAGTTGAAGAGCCGATATTTCGTCGCGCGACGCGATCTCTATCGGATCGAGCGAGGCTCGATCCGGCGTCAGATCAAGCATCATCTGTTCCTTCCGTCTTCCCCAGACCTTCCCGTTCGAGAAGCTCCTCGATATTTTCAAAGTGATCGTTTTCAAGTTGCCGGGAATGCCCGCGAAACTCGGCGACCAAGGCTCCGTTCTGATTGTGCACGGTGATGTCGTAGATCCCGCTTCTGCCATACCGGACGACTTCTCGGCCTTCCGTTGAAAGCTCATCGCCAAGATGAACGGGAGCAACAAAAGTGACGCCCCCTACCTGGGCGACAACAAGTTTGTTGTAGGTGTTGCAGGCAACGCCGAACGTGCTGTCAGCCACACTGAAAATCATGCCGCCGTGGCAATTGCCGTTACCATTGAGCATCCAATCCTTCACTGTCATGCGCATGCGTGCATAACCGGCGCCGACATCGATCAGATCCATTCCGAAATGCCGGGATGCCTCGTCGCGTTTCATCATGAGCGCAGCACATAGTTCAGCAACGCGTTGAGCGCGCCGTTTGCTTAGCGAATTCAGCGCATCATCGCTCATTCTTCCGTCCCCCTGAAAACCGGTTTGCGTTTTTCCAAAAAGGCTGTAACGCCCTCACGATAATCGGGTGTGCGACCCGCGCGACGCTGAAAATCGCGTTCAAGATCGAGCTGTTCGTCGAGCGTGTTGGTCGCCGCCGCGTGAACCGCCTTTTTGACAAGAGACAATCCGAATGTCGGCGCTGATGAAAAATGATTGGCCCACCGCCTTGCTTCGTCCATCAAGTGGTCGTCCTCAACCGCCTTCCAGATCATTCCGATCCGTTCGGCTTCTTCAGCCATGATGGGCTCACCGGTGAGCATAAGGGCTTTTGCACGGGCTTCCCCGATAAGGCGTGTCACCGTGAATGTACCGCCTGAATCCGGAACGAGACCCAGCTTGCAGAAAGCCTGAATGAACTTTGCGGATTTTTTCGCAATCACAAGATCGCAGGAGAGCGCGATATTGGCGCCCGCTCCGGCCGCCACGCCATTCACCGCGCAAATGACCGGTTTTTCTAGAGACCGGATCAGGCGAATGAGCGGATTGTAGTAGGTATCGATCGTGTGGCCCAGATCCGGAGGGCCATCCATCTTCGAAGGATCACGGTCGCCAAGATCCTGACCGGCACTAAATCCCCGCCCCGCGCCTGTCAACAGGACGACGCGACAGGATTGGTCATCGCGTGCTTCCTCCAAGGCCGCTCGCAAGAGCCCGTGCATGGCCGGATTGAATGCATTCAGCTGGTCAGGCCGGTTGAGTGTGAGCTCCAAAACCCCGTCCTGACGGTTTACGAGAATCTCGTCTGCCATCGGCTCCTCCCTGCCCGTGGCACCAGCCGCTTTACGGCCTATAAAAAAAGACTTGCATAAACCGACCGGTCGGTCAATGATTAAGGCCTGACGATGATCGGTCGGCGTGCCTTCTTGGGAAAAGGCACGTGTCTCAAGATTTCCGGGAGGACAGAAGACCGGACGAGCAGACAAATCGATCATTGACGCCGGGCGCGCAAAGACGCACGGTCAGCACAAGCTCTAGGATAGGGAGGAACAACTATGGGCTTTTATCGTAAACTTACGATTTCCGCGCTTGCGGGTGCCGGGATGCTTGCAAGCACCGCCGCATTCGCAGCAGAGCACACGCTCACGATTTCAAGCTGGGCACCGCCAACCCACGGCATCAATGCCAAGATGTGGCCGAACTTCATCAAGATGATTGAAGAAGCGACGGACGGTCGTGTTACGGCTGAGATCAAGCTTGGGCTTGCACCGCCACCAGCGCAAATGGACCTCGTTCAGGATGGGGCGGCTGACCTTTCAATCATCTTCCACGGCTATCAGGCAGGCCGCTTCACAACCACCAAGCTCATCGAACTGCCGGGCTACACCGGTAACGCAGAACAGGCATCGACAGCTTACTGGGCAGCTTATGAGAAGTACCTGGCGGCAGCCAACGAGCATCGCGGCGTAAAGGTCATCGCACTTCACACGCACGGCCCTGCACAGCTTCATTCATCACAAAAGATCACAACACTTGCCGAAGTGAACGATCTTAAACTGCGTATTCCCGGCGGTGTCGGTGGTGACGTTGGCGAAGCGCTTGGCGCAAAGGGCATCAAGGTCCCGGCACCAAAGGTTTATGAAACACTCGCCTCCAAAGCAGCCGACGGTGTGGTTATGCCGCTCGAAGGCCGCAAGGGTTTCAAACTCACCGAAGTCGCACAGAATGTCTTCGAAGTACCGGGAGGACTTTATCGCGGTTCTTTCGCATTCATCATGAACGAGGACAC
>JBCDCU010000088.1:0-11373 GCA_039181265.1 Pseudomonadota bacterium
CGAAATGGCAGTGAGTAAGATCGCGATTCACAGTACTGGGATGTTTAAGCTGATCTGGAAATGAACCATGTACGAAGCTGTCACAAAGGATATTCGGGTCGCTGTCGAACCGCATTTCATGCCAAACCAGTCGGATCCTGAGCAGCACCAATATCTGTGGGCGTACCATATCGAGATCGTCAATCTGGGAGAAAAGACAGTCCAGTTGAAGGACCGTTTCTGGCAGATTTCCGATGCGAATGGAGAAATCCAGGAAGTTACGGGCGCCGGAGTTGTTGGCGAACAGCCGATCCTGCAACCAGGCGAACGGTTCACTTATACGAGCGGCTGCCCTTTGAAGACCCCATCGGGTTTCATGGTCGGCAAATACACCATGATTAACAAAGATGACGGCACGCTCTTTGATGTGAACATTCCGGCTTTTTCCCTCGACATGCCGGATATGGCGCGCTCTTATCACTAAGGTTCGGTGCTTCCTGTCTGCGGGTGCAACAGGACAGCAGGCGATCTATTTCGAAATTCATGAAACGACTTAGGGCAATTCGGTCGTGATCGACGCCAGACCGATCATTCTTGTTATCGGCGTCCTGTCGATGATCCTCGGCGCGACAATGTTTTTGCCGGTGATTGCCGATCTTGCTGCCGGCAGCGATGATTGGCGCGCCTTTGCCGCGTCCGGCCTTGTCACGATCCTGATCGGCAGCGGACTTTACGCGGCAGCACGCGGCGAGCAGTCAAAACTCAATCTGCGCGAAGCCTTCCTGATGTCTGTCCTGACCTGGGTGGCACTTGCGGCTTTCGGCGCGCTTCCGTTCATCTGGTCCGCCGTGCTGCCAAACTTTACCGACGCCTATTTCGAAGCGCTGTCGGCGCTCACAACAACGGGGGCAACGGTTATTGTCGGGCTCAACGACGCGCCGCCTGGCATTCTTTTGTGGCGCGGTATCCTGCAGTGGATTGGCGGCCTTGGAATTATCGTGATGGCGGTGTCGGTGTTGCCGATGCTTCAGGTCGGCGGCATGCAGCTCTTCAAGGCAGAGGCTTTCGATACGGCCGAAAAGATCCTGCCGAGCGCGACGCAGATTTCAGGCATCATGACGTCGATCTATTCGATCCTGACACTTGCCTGCACCCTGTCCTATATGGCAGCGGGCATGCAGCCGCTGGATGCAGCAATTCACGCGATGACCACTGTGGCAACCGGCGGTTTTTCGACCAAGGACGAATCGATCGGCTATTTCGACAGCGCTGCCATCGATACCGTTGCGATTGTCTTCATGATCCTGGGATCGCTGCCTTTTCTCCTTTACATCAAGCTCTTGCAGGGACAGCGGCAAGTCCTCTTCACGGACAGCCAGGTCCGCATGTTCATCGGGACCCTTGCGTTCTTCATTTTCGTCGTTGCCGGCCTGCAACTCGCCGGCGGACACCATCAGGGCGTTGATGCTCTGCGGCACGCAACATTCAATGTGATCTCGATCATGACGGGTACCGGTTACGCGACCCAGGACTATTATGCTTGGGGGCCGTTCTCGACGGCAATCTTCTTTCTTTTGATGTTCGTTGGAGGCTGCGCGGGATCGACCTCCTGCGGGGTGAAGATGTTCCGCTGGCAAGTGCTCTTTCAGGACCTGCAACAACACGTCAATCAGGTTGCCTATCCAAACGGCGTCTTCGTGAAACGCTTCAACGGCCAGATCCTACCCGACAGCGTATCCATCGCAGTCATGAGCTTCTTCTTTCTTTATATGGTTTGTTTTGCCGTCCTTGCCGTCCTTCTCAGCCTTACCGGTCTCGACGCAACGACCGCCCTTTCCGGAGCGGCCTCTGCCATATCGAATGTGGGACCCGGTCTCGGCCTCACGATCGGGCCGTCGGAGACCTATCGGGAACTCAACGATATCGCAAAATGGCTGCTTGCCTTCGGCATGCTTCTTGGCCGCCTCGAACTCTTTACGGTCCTGGTCCTGCTATCGCCTGCGTTCTGGCGGATGTGACAGGAGCGCCGCGCGGCTCAAGACCGGTCGGCGTATCATCGCCCCTTTGCACGATCAGTTCATTGTCGTCACGGCCATAGAAGACCGCCTTGAAGAACCGCCTGATGTCGTTTCCGATCCCCAAGAAGGCCGGCACCAGGAAGAGGACGAGAATGGTCGCGTAAGCAAGACCGAAGACAATGGTAATCACCATTGGCAGAAGGAACTGAGCCTGACGGCTTTCTTCGAACATCAAAGGTGTGAGACCGCCAATCGTCGACAGGGACGTCAGAAGAACGGCCCGAAGCCGGTCGCGGCTTGCACCAATCGCGGCATCTGTGAAGCTCTCTCCTTCCCGCAGCCGTTCTTGGAAGCGGCTGACAAGAATGATCGAATCGTTCACGAGGATCCCTGATAGGCCCAACATCCCGACAAGCGACAATATCGTGAGCTTGAAGCCGAGAAGGTAGTGACCGACAACAGCGCCAACGACGCCGAACGGAATAATCAGCATGACGGCAAAAGGCGTCGTGTAAGAGCCGAATATCCAGGCGAGAATAATGTACATGACCATAAGCGCGACAATGATGCCGGTCTGCAGATCCGCGAAGGCATCGGCGCGTTCTTTGTCTTTCCCATCATAGCGATAGGTCGCGCCATACTTTGACGCGATATCGCGGATCGCGCCGGTTTCCTCGAGCTCATCGATCACGTCTTGAGTTGTTGTGACGCTCCCATCGATGTCAGCCTGGACGGAAACGGTCAGCTTGCCATCAGTCCTGATCAAAGACGAAAAGCCCTGCTTCTGATGGATCTCGACCACCTCGCCGAGCGGAACAAAATTACCGGTGGGCGAGCGAAGTTGAAAATCCCTCAGCGATGCAAGCCCTGCAAAGTTCATCTTCTGCTTGACTTTGAGTGTTACCTCATCGTCGCCGTCAGGGATCAGGCGGGCAATCGCTCCTTCAAAAGCGCCTCGAACCTGATTGCCGACAGAATCGATTGTAAACCCGAGTGTCCGGCCACGTTCATTCAATTCAAGAACGACTTCAGGCTTTCCGAACGGCAATGTATCGGCCACGCCGGTGAGACCGGGTATGGCCGAAATTACCGACGTTACCTCGATCGCGGCACGTTTCAGATTTTCAGGTGACGCGCCCTGGAGCTGAATATCAACATCACGCCCCGGTGCGCCACCGCGCCTTTGGGTGATTGAGAAACTCTTTATGCCGGGAATATCCGGTGCGCTTTCGCGCCATGTTTTCACGATAAGCGGGGTGCGCACTGACCGGACTTCCGACACGGTAAGATCGACCTTGATCTCCGCGAAGGCTTGTCCCCGGTTCTGGCCGTTCTGGCCGTAAGTGATGAGAATGCCCTCGATGAACCTCTCACCGTCGCCAAGCTTATCTTCAAGGGCACGGGCCGATTGTTCGAGTTCGGCAAGGATTTCGAGCGCTTCAGGCCGCGGGATACCAGCGTTCAGGACGACATTAGCGGTAATCGATTCCGCTTCCGGGGACGGGAAAAAGCTGAACCCGATTTTACCGCCGCGCACAACGCCGATGGCAAAAACCAGCATGGAGGCAAGGCAAAGCGCAAGCGTGACGTACCGCCAATGAAACGACAGTTTCAATAGGCTGGTAAACGGGTAATCGCGGAAAAAGGCGAAAGCCGCATCGAAACCACGGCGGACAAAATTCTCGCGACCGGGCTCCCGCGACCGGGAAATGAATGTGTTGAGGTAGAACGCGAATTCGATGGCGGTTCCGGTCAAAAACGCGGCAATACCGATAACAATCGCGGCAAAAAATGTCAGTGGCGGACCATCGGTCCCGTCTGAACCGCCTGCGAAAGATGCAACCCATTTGGCGGCGGCGACAAAGCCTTCAACAAAGGCCGCGAGGCCAAAAAGCATCCACGAGAAAACGATGATGCAGACAGTCGCAATCCACAAAAATGCAAGCTCAATTGATGCGAGAATGGGCGTGACAACGGTCTGAACACCATTGACAAGCGACGTCACGATGACGGCGAGAAGACTGTCATCCTGAACGTAAGCGACCCAACTCGGCACCGCCCACCAGGACGCAAAGACGCCACTCGCTTCAACAAACGGAAATGGCCCGGTCACCGCGGTTCGAACAATCTCTCCAAGAACGGCCCCGTTGGCGCTCAATGCGCTGGTCGCGAGGCCCGCGATCAAGAGCGACACAAAAAACTGCCGCCACGGCGACCAGCGTCGCTTGACCCGTTCTTTGAGCGAATGAGCGAGGTGTCCCGGCAGGATCAGAAAACACTCAATCAAGCTCGCGATAAGGGTACAGACCACCACGATTGGGATGACACCCATGATCTGGCCGACAACATCGCCAATGAGAAGAATCGGCGCGAAGGCGGCGGCGGTCGTAAGGCTTGCGGCAACAACGGGCATGAACATCCGCCCAGCACCCCGTTCAGCCGCGACCTCAGCTGAATCTCCCGCCTGAATGCGTGTCGCAGTATGTTCGCCAACCACAATCGCGTCATCAACAATGATGCCGAGCATCATCAGAAGCGCGAAGAGCGATACCATATTGATCGACTGACCGAGCAGCAGCATGACCGCGAGCGTCGCGGCGATAGCAACCGGAATACCCGCCGTGACCCAAAAGGCGACGCGACCGTTCAGGAAGATGAAGAGGACGGCGATCACTAGAACCAACCCACCCAGGCCGTTCTTGATCAGAAGCTGGATCCGGGCAAGCAAGGCATCAGTCCGGCCGGTGTCCGTTACGATTTCAAGCGAGGCTGGGAAGGTCTGACGTGCTTCTTCAAGATACTCATCGACGACTGCCGATAGCTCCAGGGCATCGCTGTTTTCTGCCCGTTCAATACGCAGCGATATCGCCGGATTGCCGTTGACGAGGCCCCGTGCCATGTCATCGTCATAGGTACGCTTCACGTCGCCGATATCGCCGAGCGTCACCCGCTCGCCCGTCTCGAACGCCATAATCTCGATATCGCGCAAATCGCGAGGATCTGGTTCCTCGGCAAGCGTGCGCAATTGCCGGTCGACCGCGCCCTCAAGGTCCCCCGACGGCAGATCGCGGGTATTGTCGCGCAAGGTGGTCGAAATCTCGCCGACCGTCATCCCAAGCTGGACAAGATCTTGCTCAGACACGACCACGTGGATTTCTTCATCTCTAAGGCCGGTGAATGTGACCCGGTCGACGCCACGATTGAGAAGATCATCGCGCATGCGCTTTGCGTATTCGCGAACAGTCGATTCCGGAAACGGCCCGTGGATCGTGATATCCGCGACCCTGTCAAAGAAACGGCCGACCACGATATCGGGGTCCTCCGAGTCTTCAGGCAGCGTTGTGATACCGTCGAGCGCCGTCTCGATATCGGCTTCGGCCTCTTTAAGGTCCGTGCCTTCCTCATATTCAATCGTGAGGGATGCCCCACCTTCGCGAGCAACGGAATCGAGCTGTTTTACGTCATCGAGAAACCGCAATTGCGGTTCGACAGCTGCAAGAATGTTGGCTTCGACGTCTTCAGCGCTCGCACCGGGCCAGGAGATAGTGACGGTTACCCTGTCGACGATGAAGTTCGGAAAAAACTGGGTGTTGAGCGAGCGAACAGAAAAAAGCCCTGCGATGATACAAAGGATCATGAGCAGGTTTGCCGCGTTCGGATGCCGAACGAAAAGGCTCAAAAGCCCGTTTACCTGACCCGTAGGGCCAACCGGCCGCGGTGATGAAGCGCGCTCCATGGCTATCCTCTCGGGCTGGCGCCAGGGGGCTGAGCGGCACGGCGCCGTTCACCGTCATCTGTGCCACTCTCACCGTCTGCGCCAACACCGATCGCGCTCTCATCACGGTTTCCGACCCGCACCAGCAGCCCTTCGCCGATTTCAGCGATCTGGGTTGTATTGACAAGATCGCCGCTCGCAAGCCCGCCTTTGACAATCACTGTGTCGCGATCATAGACAGCGATGTCGACGTCCCGCTTTTCAAGACGATTGTCTTTTCCAACCACATAGACCACATCGCCTTCAAAAACGGCGGTTTCCGGAAGACGGAAGGTCTGATCGAAAGTGCGGTCCGGAACATTGACCGTCACGAACGCACCCGGACGAAGCGGTGAGGCCTGTTTTGAAAGGTCGATCCGGGCAAAAACCCCAACGCCGCCGCGATTGGAGAGGATC
The DNA here is from genome assembly GCA_039181265.1 of Pseudomonadota bacterium. Classification (GTDB taxonomy): domain Bacteria; phylum Pseudomonadota; class Alphaproteobacteria; order Rhizobiales; family JACESI01; genus JBCDCU01. Next base: position 6,169 of record JBCDCU010000088.1, read on the forward strand.
TCGGCGCCTACGCGGTCGATTTCCGCTTCATGGCTGACCATCGCAGTCCCCGTGGTCCAGTCGATCGATACTTTCCGGCCGATCAGATCCTCGTTGCCGTCGATCAAGCGGCCATATTGGCCATCTGACAGGACAAACCGCGCATCAAGCGTATCGGCTTCAAAGAGGGTTACCAGCGCCTGGCTTGTCGTTACCGTTTGCCGCAGTTCGACATCAACGGTCTGAACGACCGCATCGAAAGGCGCTTTGAGAATAGTATTCTCGAGCTGCTGCCGCGCTTCGCGCACCTCGACTTCCCAACGCTCGACGGTAGCACCGCGCGCTTCAATCTGTGCTTTCTGAACATTGATGTTGGCTTCGCTCGTCTGGAAGGCGGCCTTGCGTTCGCTTAACGTCAGTTCGCGCTGTTCAACATCCCGTTGTGTGAACGTCCCACGCTCTGCCAGTGTCTTGGCGCGTTCAAAATCCGCAGTGGCGATCCTGAACTGCTCTTCAGCGCGCGCTCGACCGGTCTCTTCCTGGGAAAGCCTTACCTTCGCTTCGCTCAGCATAGCCCGTGCTTCGCGCAGGTTTGCTGTCGCTTCATCAAGGGCAACCTGAAAGTTGAACGGATTGATTTCGATAAGACGCTCGCCTTCCGAAAGCCTCGCACCGATGCGCAATTTCGGGTTCACGTAAACGATTTCGCCTGGAACGAGAGCTGTCAGGTTGAGGGTCCTTGCAGCAACAATCTCACCGTAAACGGACAGGATCGGTTGGTTTCGTGATTGCTCCGCGACAACCGCTTCTATTGTGTAGACCGTTTCCTGAGCGGCCCGCTTCGGCCGCTCTTTGCGCGAGGCCTCCAACTGAAACATCAGGAAGGTCGCGCCGATAAGAACAGCAGCCATGATGACGAATTGCATCGAAGCACGGACCGAAAGAACGACTCCGCGATAAAGTGCACTTGGCTGGTCGTCGGGATAACTGGCAGCGCCAGATAGGCGCTTAATGCCATATCCAGCAGACCCTTTTACCTGAGACGTTTCAGATGCCGGACGCGTCGCAATCGCCTTTCCCTGCGAAGCCTCTGTGCCGCTCGGTCCGCCCTCGCGTGGCTGTCGGTCTTCTGAGTCTTTCGACGGCTCTTCCATGGCGATCGCTTCCATCAATCAGGGGCGCGGCTTGGTTGCAGATTGGCAAGCCGCCGTTAAACCCGGCGCCGCTCCGTTTCGCCTATATAAAGGCTTTAGCGTTGGAAAAAAGTTACAATTCGGCAAGCTTTCGCCATGCAACAGGCGTCAGAATGGCCGTGCATACCGTAAGAATTTCTCCCAATATCTATCGCTAAGCACCAGATATCAAAAGAGTTTATCGAGGTCACAACGATTTGAGGCCGTGTGATTGGTATCCCTGTGGTCGACTTCCCACATGGTGAGGGTAGCCGGATGTTGTTGAGTACGGAGCTGCAAGAACGTGACGATTTTCATATCACCAGACACAAGCGCAGCCTTTGCGGTTCAGACCCAGTTGGCTGCAACCTCCGTGTCAGCGGCGACCCCAACTGTGCCCGGCGTTGCAGAGCCTGAGCCATTGAATTCAGAGCCAACGGGCGTATCGGCGATCTACACGCCGCCCGGCACCCTTCCCCCCACTCTTGATGGAACAGGTCAACTCATCGACCGGAGCGTTTGAACGCAGGCCCCATACGCCGATCAGGAACAGCAGAGCTATAAACCCTGAGTTAACCGTAATCAGCTAGTCTCGGAGCGTGGGAAGGCCACTGCGTGGCTAAAAACGTGATTGCCGGGGCTATCGGAACAATGTCATCGCTTGCGACAGCAACAGAATTTGCGGCGGCGCAATTGCAGTCGACACTTTCGACCGTTGCAATCAGGAACGAGCAAGCACAGGTTGCCGGGCTCTTGCAAATCATCGAAGAAAGCCAGGCCCGTATTGAGGCGGTACAGGCCGCACCGCCTCCAACCCTTGACGGGACCGGCTCGGTCGTTGATCGATCCGCCTGACACTGTCACTTCGGCTGGGCATGTGGACCAGACCTTACCGGCACAAGACGAAATTCTTGTGATCCCGCAAAGGCTTTCTTAAATCCTCCGCGTTAACCTGATTTCTGCAATCCAATTGTCTTTGGACAGAATATGGCGTCGATCGGAGCAATAACCGACTTCATCAGTGCGGATATCCAGCAGCGCGCAACAGTCCGCGCGGCGGCAGCAATTTCCGAACTGAGCCCGTCCGCAGCACAACCGCTCTTTGAGGCTGTCGGAACGAATTTCGATCGCCTCGCCGATGCTGCGGCCGAAATCGCCGCTCCGGCGCCAACGCTTGACGGCACTGGCCGTATCGTTGATACCAGCGTCTGAACGTCCATGTCCGCCCTCAAATCGTCAACAACCGAGCCCGGCGATTTGCGGCCCACAGCCTCTGGCCTGCCGAAAATGCCCCGCTTTCTCCGTCTCGCCTTCAGGCCCGGCATCGTCAAACGCTCTTTCTTCGTCGCTGTGATTGTTGGGTCAATCTTGAACCTCATCAATCAGGGTGAAGCGATCCTCGGCACATCCGATTCAGGAATCGTCTGGTGGAAATGCATCCTCACCTTCATGGTTCCCTATTGCGTCTCGACCTATGGGGCCGTAACCGCGCTCATGAAGTACGAACCTGATGACGATTGAAGCCGCTGAAGACGGTTCCAAGATCTGCGACTTCCTTGACATACGGGCGCCGATGACCCTATAAGCCCGCCTATCACCTGCAATGGATCACCATTGGGGCTGACCGGTATTGATGACCGGAGGTTCACACCCGACAGCGCGATGCGCCCTCGGGTGCAAAACTGCTTGTCGCAAAGCACTCGGCTCATTTCAGGTATCACCGATCCGCGTTCGACTCGCGCCAGGAAGGAAACCGAATGTTTGAAAGCTTGTCCGACCGCCTCGGTTCGATTTTCGACCGGCTCACAAAACGTGGCGCCTTGTCGGACAAAGACGTCGGTGAAGCATTACGCGAGGTCCGCCGGGCGCTAATTGAGGCAGACGTTGCCCTTGACGTCGTTCGCTCCTTTACGGACCGGGTGCGGAACAAAGCCGTGGGTGCGGATGTCGTGAAATCGGTGACGCCCGGGCAAATGGTCGTCAAAATCGTCCATGACGAACTTGTCGAAATGCTTGGCTCTGATGCGGAGCCGATTGATCTCGCCGCCAATCCGCCGGTCGCTATCATGATGGTTGGCCTTCAGGGCTCCGGTAAAACGACCACTTCGGCTAAAATCGCGAGGCGGCTCCAGACCCGCGACAAGAAAAAGGTTCTGATGGCCTCCCTCGACGTTCGCCGTCCGGCCGCCCAACGCCAGCTTGCCGTTCTTGGCGAACAGAACGAGGTCGAAACGCTTCCGATCGTAGAAGGTCAAATGCCCGTTCAGATTGCCGAGCGCGCAAAAACCGCTGCACGCCTCGGCGGTTTCGACGTTGTCATTCTCGATACGGCTGGACGCCTCGCAATCGACGAACCGTTGATGCAGGAGATGGCGGATATCAGACGGGTCGCAGACCCGCATGAAGTCCTTCTCGTTGCCGACAGCCTGACAGGTCAGGACGCGGTCAATCTCGCAAAGGCGTTTGATGAGCGCGTCGACATTTCTGGGATCGTGCTCACCCGCGTTGATGGCGATGGACGCGGCGGTGCCGCTCTATCGATGCGCGCGGTTACCGGGAAACCGATCAAACTCATCGGTGTTGGTGAGAAAGCGGAAGATCTCGAAGATTTCCATCCCTCAAGGATTGCCGACCGCATTCTTGGCATGGGCGATATCGTCAGCCTCGTCGAAAAGGCGTCTGCCTCAATCGATGAGGAAAAAGCGGTTGCAATGGCCCAGAAAATGCAAAAGGGCCAATTCGATCTCGATGATCTCTACGAGCAGATCGATCAGATGAAGAAGCTTGGCGGCATGGGCGGGATCATGTCGATGATGCCCGGCGTCGGCAAAATGAAGAAGCAGATGGACGCGAGCGGCATGGATGAATCGCTCCTGAAACGTCAGCAGGCGATTATCTCCTCCATGACGAAGAAAGAGCGCAAAGCGCCAAAACTTCTCAATGCAAGCCGCAAGAAGCGTGTCGCCAAAGGCTCCGGCACGGAAGTCTCCGAGATCAACAAGCTTCTGAAAATGCATCGCCAGATGTCCGACATGATGAAAGCCATGGGCGGCAAAGGAAAGAAAAAGGGCATTATGGGGGCACTCTCCGGGATGATGGGAGGCGGCATGCCAGGTGGCATGGGAGCGGGCATGCCCGATCCGTCTCAAATGAACCCGAAGGACCTTGAGAAGCTTGCGCGTCAAATGGGTCAAATGCCCGGTGGTGGGCTTCCGGGCGGACTTCCCGGTGGTGGTTTGCCAGGTGGCGGACTTCCCGGTTTAGGCGGCCCGAAACTCCCTGGTCTTGGTGGTGGTGGTCTTCCCGGCCTTCCAAAAGGTCCCAAGAAATGACCACGCTCACAGCGATTCCAGAGCTTGAGACCGAGCGACTGATCCTGAGGGGCTTTCGCCAGGATGATCTTGACGATCTTCTGGTGATCGAAAGCGATCCCGATGTGACCCGCTTTACGGGCGGCGTTCAAAGCCGGGATCGGATCTGGCGGTTTATGGCAGCAATGGTCGGCCATTGGTCGTTGCGCGGCTTCGGTCCCTTCGCGATTGTCGGAAAGGACGAAGAAAAAGTCATTGGTTTTTGCGGCCCTTGGTATCCCGTTCGCTGGCCTGAACCGGAAATCTGCTGGACGTTCGGCAAAGCGCATCAGGGCAAAGGCTACGCGACCGAAGCTGCACGCCGGGCGATCACCTACGTCTACGAAACGCTCAACTGGGAAACGGTGATGAGCCCAATCGACGCCAAGAACTTTGCGTCGCAGGGCGTTGCGAAAAAGCTTGGTGCGACCCTTGAGGCACAGGACCTCACGTTCGAGGACTTCACAGTGGACATTTGGCGGCATGTTCCCGCCAGGGAGTGGCACGCATGATCACGTGCACGATCCGATATGTAATCGACCCCTATCAGATCCCTGAATTCGAGATCTACGCTAAAGCGTGGATCACGCTCGTCACCAAATTTGGCGGCACGCATCACGGCTATTTTCTGCCGCATGAGGGCGCCAACAACATCGCCTTTGCGATGTTCAGTTTCGAAAGCCTCGCGGCCTACGAAGACTACC
>JBCDCU010000089.1:0-11233 GCA_039181265.1 Pseudomonadota bacterium
AGATTGGGCAGAATTGTGAAAAATTAAGTAATTAACGGTCAATTACGCCAATTATTTTCAAAATTCCATCTCATACGACGCGCTCGAAACGATGAAAGACAAAAGCTCAGTGCGTTTTTGGAAGAATGTTAGGCAAAATATAATGCTAGATATAGACCGAGCAGGACAGTTGTAAGGAAGGCCATACGCCCTGTCGTCCAAGATTCGGCAAATAATCCACCTGGACCTGTCCAGCGATAGACAACAGCTACCATTGTTACAACCAATGCTTGAACTCCACTGGAAAGGCCCCGCCAAGCAGACAGAGTGCTCGCATCGAATGCTTGGCGCAATACTTTGCCCAAGCCACGGTAGAACCAATCAAAATCAAGAGTTTGCGTGAGCGCCGGCTTCAAAAGGCCAAGTGTCAGGAAGAAGACCAGGCCGGAGAAGAGGAGGAGCTGCAGTTGGAATATGACTTTCGCCGTCGAATACGGTGAATACTCAACCGGGTACGGCAACATATCATAAAGCAGGCTTGGAAAGATCCCGATCAGAAGACACATCGCCGAGAGGATCGTCATCGCAAAGAGCATAGAGGCTGGTGGTTCAGCCGGACGCAAGCCGGAATCCTTTGAAAAGAACACAAACCAGGGGAATTTAAGCCCGACATAAACGAGCGCGCTTGCAGATGCTGCAGTCAACGCAAACCAGACCCAGGCCAGCTTCAAATCGACCGCACCCTGGGTAATCAGCCCCTTGGTAATAAAGCCCGATGTCCCTGGTACGGCGGCAAGCGAAAAGGCTCCGATAACACCGCAGATCAAGGTAATCGGCATGGTTCTGAAGAGCCCGCCCAGATCAGTGCATTTGTGTTTGCCGGTTTGATATATGACAGCACCAGCCGACATCAGAAGAAGCGCTTTGTAAAGAATGTGTACGAAGGCGTGAGCAGCTGCACCATTGAGCGCGACTTCCGTACCGATCCCGATTGCGATCACCATGAAGCCGACTTGCCCAACGATCGAAAAGGCAAGGATCCTTCTTATGTTGTTTTCCAAGAGCGCGTAGATAATCGCGTAGAATATCATGAACGCTCCGATATAAATCAGAAGCTCTGTTCCTGGAAAACTGCGCATCAGAACATAGACGGCGGTCTTCGTCGTAAACGCTGATAGGAAAACCGTCCCGGACCAGGAGGCTTCCGGATAAGCGTCTGCGACCCATGCCGTAAAAGGGGGTGCGCCGGCATTGATTAGGAAGCCTGCGAGGATCAGCCAGCGCGCCCAGGAATCGGCTTCCATCGGGTTGAAGGCAATGGAGCCGTTGGCGGTAATTTCACCCGCAATTCCGGCCATAAGGAGGACACCGCCGAGAAAATGGACTGCGGCATACCGCTGGCCAGCCGCCCGCGCGCCGCTCCCACCGGACCAGATTATGATCGTGGAGGCAATCGCCATGATCTCCCAGAACACAAAGACGGTGATCAAATCGCCAGCAAAGAGGACACCGAGGGCTGCGCCCGCATACACAAATGCAGAGGCGAGTTCGAATGTGTTTTCCTGGCGGGAAGCGTAGAGCGCGCCAACCGATGCCATCAGTGTGAAAACCGTCGCGAAGACCCGCGCGAGATCATCCACGCGTACGGGAACCAGTTCAAATCCCAGGTAAGAGTATGTGAGCACGTTGCCGTCGGGCAGGTTCCAGACGAGGCTGAGTGCAGCGAGCGGCGCGACGACCAGAAGCAGGTTTCCGAGACTGCGGTTCAAGAAGGGAAGCAGCAGACCAGCAACAATCAGAACGAGGCCCGGAGGAATAATAAAATCAATCATCGTAATAGCTTTCCGGGCGTTTCAGGATGACACCGATTACGATCGCGGCAATGACTACCGCCACGCTTGAAAGGAGACCAAACCAGGCACCAAAGGCGAAGGTGCCATCAATGCCGAAATAGGCTTTGTGATGGACGTAAAGGTCAGCAAGAACGACAAGGACCAGACTTATGCATCCAATCGCTGCCAAAGCTCGGATTGTGCCTGGCCTTACGAGCCAATGATCATCCTTGGGCGTTTCGTCGTTCATGGTCAAAGACCCGCCAGTTGTGATGCTAGATCGAAGAAAAGGTTCGGGAAAAGGAACAGGAGTACCGCCCCTGCGGCAGTCGCCGTTAGCGCCATCACAATTGGTAGCGGAGCTTCCCCGTGGTCTTCATGATGACCGTCGTCGTGGTGTTCTTCTTCCTTACCCATGAAAGCCTTGTAGACAATGGGAAGGAAGTAAGCGGTGTTGAGTAAGGTCGACAAAACGATCACGCCGACGGCAAACCATTGTTCAATGGTCATTGCAGCGCTCAACATGAACCACTTCCCAAGGAAGCCTGCGGTCGGCGGCACGCCGATCATCGAAAACGCTCCGATTGCGAACGCCGTCATCGTCCACGGCATCCTGCGTCCGATCCCTCCCAATTGACTGATTTCCGTCTTGTGGGCAGCCGTATAGATGGACCCGGCGGCAAAGAAGAGGGTGATCTTCGAGATTGCATGGGCGGCGATGTGCAAAGCAGCCCCTGCAATTGAAATCGGGGTCAGAATGGCGGCCGCGAGGATGACGTAGGAAAGCTGCGAAACGGTGGAATAGGCGAGACGCTTTTTCAGATTGTCCTGACGCAACGCCACCAGTGAGGCGGCAATCACCGTAAAACCGGCTGCGTAGAGAAGCCAGTCGGCCGCGCCCGTCTCATTCAAGAGGTCAATGCCGAACACATAAACAAGGATTTTGACGACAGCGAACACCCCGGCTTTCACGACGGCGACCGCGTGAAGAAGCGCGGAAACCGGCGTCGGCGCGACCATTGCAGCCGGCAGCCAGAAGTGGATCGGCATCAAAGCGGCCTTACCGACACCGAACATAAAGAGGACCGTCAGGACGGTGAGAACTTCCGGTGACGCCTTACCGGCTAGGATCCCGCCTTCCGCAAAGTCCAGCGTACCGGCAAGGCTGGCCGTCCAGATGATCGCCGGAAGCATCAGGAACATGGATGTGCCAAGCAGAATGCCGATATAGATACGCCCGCCGATCTTGGCATCCTGATTTTGCTTGTGAGTGACGAGCGGATAGGTCGCAAGCGACAGGATCTCGTAAAACAGGAAGAACGTGAACAGGTTCGCCGCAAAGGCAATCCCCATAACGCCGAAGATCGAAATGGCAAAACAGACGTAGAACGTTGTCTGGCGCGGTTCATTGTTGCCGCGCATATAGCCGATCGAATAAATCGAGTTGATGATCCAGAGACCCGACGCGATGATAGCGAACATCATGCCAAGCGGTTCAACAGCAAAGGCGATGTCTAGTCCTGGAAGAACCTCAAACGGGCCCGCGGTCGGTGACAGACCACCTTGAAAATAGTCGTAGACGTTGAAAACGGAGAAGAACAGAAGGAGCGCCGTCGTGAGCGTCACAGCCTCCCGCAGGTTTGGTATCCTGCCGCAAGCGGCGATGGCAAACGCACCGATGAACGGAATTGCGATTGTGACGGCGAGGATTGTTTCGAAGCCAAGCATCACTCGCCTCCAGTGCTGGCATTGCCAATCGCTGAGAGGAAGACATCAGCGGCACTTGCCGCAGTATTTGCCGTTAGATCAGCATTGATGCCGAAATAGAAACAGGCGACGACCATCAACCACATTGGCAGAAGCATCGAGACCGGTACTTCTTTTGTGATCCGTTCGACGGCCGGGGATGGTTCGCGGAAATAGACAACCTCAACAACCCGGCCAATGTAAATCACCGCAATCAGCGATGACAGCATGATTGCAAAAGCAAGCCAGCCCTGCCCCGCTTCGAAGGACGCTGACGCGAGGTACCATTTTGAGACGAAACCGACCGTACCGGGAACGCCGATCAGGCTCAGACCCGCGAGGACGAAGGCCGCCATCGTTATGGGCATTTTCCTTGCAATGCCTGCCAGATCGTCAAGCTTGACAGACCCTGCCCTCAACATGAGAGCGCCGGTCGCCATGAAGAGCGCGCCCTTCATGAAGGCATGGTTCACCAGGTGAACGAGGCCGCCGGTCAGACCCGTTTGAGATGCAAAGGAAATCCCCAGTGTGATGTAGCCGATTTGCGCCACGGACGAGAAGGCGAGCATGCGCTCAACGTTAAGCTGGAAGCACGCAACAAATGACGCCACGAACATGGCAGCAAGGGACAAGATCAGGACCAGCGTATCGACATCGTGGCTCGCGACAATGTCGGCGGGACCGTAGATCGTGAAATAAACGCGCACGAGCAGGTAGATCGCGACCTTCGTTGCCGTTGCCGCAAGAAAAACGGTCGCCATTGACGGGGCGTAGGCATAGGAGTTCGGCAGCCATTTGTGCAGCGGGAACAGTGCGATCTTAAGACTCAGCCCGACAGTAATAAACGCGAGCGCAGCGAGGACCGGCCGTTGCGGGCCGAGATCTGCAATCCGCCCGGAAAGATCGTTGAAATTGAGCGTACCGGTCATGGCGTAAAGGAGGCCGACGCCGATCACATACAAGGTCGCGCCCACCGTCCCCATGATGAGGTATTGGTAAGCGGCCATCAGCGCGCGCCGATCCCGACCCATCGCAATCATCGCGTAGGTGGAAAGAGACGAAATCTCCAGGAAAACAAAGGCGTTGAACGCGTCGCCGGTAATCGTAATACCCAACAGACCGCAAAGACACATCAGGTACATGGTGTAATAGTAGGACTGATGCTCTGCAGGAATGTCGGCCTCAACGACACGCTTTGCATAGGGCATCACGATTGCCGCAATGATCGATATGATAACGAGTACGTAAGCATTCGCCGTATCGACACGATATTCAATACCGATCGGCGGCTCCCAGCCTCCCATCTCGTAGGAAATGACGCCCTGTTCGAATGTCTGGTGGAGCAGAAGAACGGCAATGATGGGCATCGACAAACTCGTCATCAGCGCGATGAGCCAGGCGATATTTCCCTTGCGGACAACAGCCGCCAATGTTGCGGCAAACATAGGCAAGGCAACCTGCAGGGCAGGCAATTGATCCATGAAATTGAAGCTTCCGACTTCGACCGGTCCAGCAGCCACGTTAGAGCCCTCCAGCCTTATTGTCGGGCTCCGGCGGATCGACCTCGCTGCCATTCTCGAAGATCTCAGTCTCCTCGATGGTCCCGAAGGCTTCGTTGATGCGCACGACGAGAGCAAGTCCAAGCGCGAGCGTTGCAACGCCCACGACAATCGCCGTCAGGATCAAGACATGCGGGAGCGGGTTGGCGAAGACGGTGAACCCCTCACCGAGGATTGGCGGCGTTCCTCCAAGGATCTTTCCGGGCGAAAGGTAGAGCAGGTAAACCGAAGTCTGGAAGAGACCCAGACCAACAAGCTTCTTCACCATATTCCCGCGTGCAACGACGATGTAAAGCCCTGCACTCATCAAGAACAGCGTGATGAAGTAGTTGTAATAATTGACGATATCTTCGAGCATTATCAGTGATCACCCAGGCCTATTTCTGGCGTCCGCGCCCGGCGAAGGCATAGAAAATTGATATCATTGTCCCCGAGACAGTCGTCAAAATGCCAACCTCAATCCAAATCACACCGCGTTCCTGGGCGTATTTCGGATCGAAGTAGAGAACGTTGTAACCAAGGAAGTTTTCGCCCAGCGCCATCGTGAGAAAGCCGACGCCGGTGTAGATCGCAACGCCAAGCGGCATCAACAATTCCGCAAACCACATCGGGACGATTTTCTGAGTTGGATAAAGCCCGAAAACCAGCGCATGAAAGACCACTGCTGCTGCGATGATCACGCCCGCCTGGAAGCCACCGCCCGGGCTGAAGTCACCGTGGAAGTGGACGAACAGAGCGAACATCAGCATAAAAGGAAGCAGAAGCTTCGTGATGATGCGAAGAATGACGTCAAGGCGCATGTTTTACTTCTCTGCCTCCCCGTCTTCACCGGCTTTTTTGCGGCGACGCAGGAGCATCATGATGCCGATACCCGCCGTGAAGACGACCGCGGCTTCGCCCAACGTGTCAAATCCCCGGTAACTTGCAAGGACCGCCGTTACCACGTTGGGGATGCCGGTTTCCTTGAAAGCACGCGCCAGATAGTCCGGGCCGACATGGGTGTTGATCGGCTGATCCGCGGACCCGAAGGGCGGAAGGTCTATGGTTCCGTAAACGAGCATTGCGAAGACAGCGGCTGCCACAAAGAAAGGCGCGTAGGATGTTGTGTTTGGTACGCTCTCATGGGTTTTGGTCAGATACAAAACCCCAAGCATCAACACCGTCGAAATTCCGGCCCCAACGGACGCTTCTGTCATAGCGACGTCGGGCGCATCGAGAACCATCATGACCGATGCGATCAAAAAGGAGTAAATCCCCGAAAGGATGACGACCCCGAAGAGATTGCGGGCGCGCACGACACCAATGGTAATCGCGGCCAAGAGCGTCAGGAGCACCATATTTATGAGCGCCTCAGACATTCTTCGGGCCCTCCTTGTCGTCTTCGTCACGGTAGCCGCCTGACACCAAAACGGAGGCCGAACTTTCCGCCTCGCCGGCATCAATCGGGGTGACGATTTTCGGATCTTTTTCGCCCGCCGGAAGAAGGCGCCCGGTGCGCGCATCAATTTCGGGACCCGAAAGGATCGGCTTCACACCATCAGCCATCGCCGCTCTTGCAATCGAGTGGCTTGCCACCGGGGACGTGAAGAAGATCAGGAAGAAAAGAAGGGCGAGTTTGAAGGTGACGAGCGTAAGGCCCGCCTGAATCATCAATCCACCGAGCAGGAGCCCGACGCCGAGTGTCTCAGCAACCGAAACAGCGTGCATCCGCGTGAAGACGTCCGGCATCCGCACAAGCCCAATGGCGCCGACAACAAGAAAGAAGCTGCCCGCACAAATCATCACCCAGGATATGAGATCGGCAATCGGGGGCATCAGATCTCATGCACCCCGCTGGCACCTTTGCGCTCATCGAGCGCCTCTTCGGGAGGAGCCTCTCCGCCAAGCGCTCCATACCGGAAGAACTTCAGAACGGCGTAGGTCCCGACGATGTTCAGGAAGGCGTAGACAAGGCCAACGTCAAGAAATTCGGGCCGCCCGTTCAAAAAGCCGAGGACGGCAAGAAGAAGAATGGCAAGTACGCCGATGAAATTTGCCGCAAGAACCCGATCGAAAACATTCGGGCCGGCAAGCGCACGAAATACGGCGAGCGCCAAAGCAATCAGAACCGCGATCATTGCGACAATAAACATTCACTCACCTTTCCCGACGAGCGGACGCTCGAAGTTCGAGACCTGACGATCCATCGCGCTATCGACACAGCCGGCAGCACCGTCCCGTTCGATCGCGTGGACTTCGATCGTATTCCTCGATTTTGAAATGCCCGTGGTAATTGTCCCTGGGGTCAATGTGATAGAGTTTCCGTGCGTTGCAAGGCCGACATCCGTTTTTTGCGAAGGTCGAAAGACGATAACCGTTGGTGATATCGGCAAAGACGGGCTGATAATGATCCGCGTCACGTTAAGTGCGGACTTAACGATCTCAAGAGCGAGCCACGACCAGTACAGAACAGCCCGGGGAAGGAGCTCAAGCGGCAGGCCTTCATTGTCGAGAAGACGAACCCTATCAACGACATAAGCGACCACCACGCAGATAACCGCACCTTTGATAAGTAATCGGGGGATATAGACGCCCGATAGCAACAGCCAGACCGCATAGAGAAGCAGACTTAAGACTACGAAACGAACCGGTGAATGTAACATTCCGCGGACGCCCTCCGACTAAGCGTTCTGATCCCCTAAGCGGTTCGTACCGGAACCTGGCAGTGCGGGTTGCCGAAAAGGCATAGCCTGAAAGAAAGGCGGCGCACGGGGTGTGGCAAGACAAGCGAAACCCCTCCGACGAGCAGAGCATGATTTCTTTGGCGAGAAGCTAAGAGATGGTGCCGCCCATGGCAAGCATGATTCTTCACGATACACATCCTAACGAGTCTTTGACTTTGTCAGGCTTGGCCAATTGCGCTTTCGCCCCTATGTCTTGGACGGAAATCAGCGAGGATTCATCATGGCGAAACCCAATCCAAACGTCGAAATCACAAAATCCGACAAGGAGTGGCAACAGCAGCTCACGCCCGAACAATATCGAATTACCCGAAAACACGGGACAGAGCGGCCCCATACAGGACCGCATCTTCATCAGAAAGCGGACGGAACCTATGCCTGTGTGTGCTGCGGAAACCCGTTATTTGCAAGTGTGACGAAGTATGAATCGGGCACCGGATGGCCGAGCTTTTTCGCACCTTTGAACGACGATTCCGTCGCAGAATACACCGACAGATCTTTCTTTATGGTTCGCACAGAAGTGCGCTGCGCGAAATGCGATGCCCATCTGGGCCATGTGTTTCCGGATGGACCTCAGCCAACCGGGCAACGCTATTGCATGAACGGTCACGCGATGACCTTCGAATCCAATGATGCCTCATGACCGAGACACTCACCAATCCTCAGTCCGCGCCGGTTGCCGAAAAAAGGCCGGTTGAAAGCACGCATCACGGCATCAGCCGCAACGATCCGTACCACTGGCTCAAAGCCGATAACTGGCAGGAAGTCATGCAGGATCCGCAGGCGCTTCCGGCCGATATCAGAGCTTATCTGGAAGCGGAAAACAGCTTCACCGATACCTACTTCAAAGATACCGAACCCCTCCAGGAAACACTGTTTCAAGAGATGAAGGGCCGGATCAAAGAAGATGATTCATCCGTTCCAAGCCCTGACGGGCCATATGCTTATTTCTTAAGGTACATAGAGGGCGGACAGCATCCGCATTTTCTGCGTTCAAAGCGGGATGGAGGCGACGAAACGGTTCTTCTCAATGGCGACCAACTCGCTGAAGGAAAAGCCTATTTCCGGCTCGGCGGACTTATGCACGCGTTGGACCACAAACTGGGTCTTTGGTCATTCGACGACAAAGGATCGGAATATTACACGCTGAAAATCCGGAACCTGGAAACCGGTGAAGATCTCGACGACACAATCGTCAACACGACCGGCGGCGGCGTCTGGGACAACCATTCTCAATCGTTCTTTTATGTGCTTCAGGATGAGAACCATCGCCCATCAAAAGTATTCAGGCACCGGATCGGTGAACCGGTTGAAAAAGATGAACTGATTTTCGAGGAATCCGATCCGGGCTTCTTCGTTGGCCTCGGAAAGACGTCGGCAGATCGGTTCATTACGATTGAAAGTCATGACCACCAGACATCGGAAGTCTGGCTGATTGATGCCGACAACCCCGATAGCGCTCCAAAGCTCGTGGCCGAGCGGGTTGAAGAGCTGGAATACTCACTCGACGACCTTGATGATGGCAACTTCGTCATTCTGACAAACGCTGATGGTGCTGCCGATTTCAAACTCGTGACTGCTCCGGTGGACGATCCGGCTCCCGAGAAGTGGAGCGATTATCTGCCCCACGAACCCGGGCGGCTCATCAAAACCATGGGCACTTACAAAAACCATCTGGTTTGGCTCGAAACCCGCAACGCCCTGCCGCGCATCATGATCCGCAGGCTCTCGGACAATGAAGACCATGCGATTGCCTTTGACGAAGAAGCCTACTCGCTCGGTCTTGGTGGTGGCTATGAATACGATACGACGGTGATCCGCTTCACTTATTCTTCCATGACGACACCGGCGCAGACCTATGATTATGACATGGAGAGCCGGGAACGCGTCCTGCGCAAGGAACAGGAAGTTCCATCAGGCCATAATCCAGCGGACTATGTGACCCGACGCATCCATGCCAAGAGCCATGACGGGATTATGGTTCCGGTAACGCTTCTTTATCGCCGGACGACCTCGCTCGACGGCAGCGCGCCGCTTCTTCTTTACGGATATGGCTCTTACGGCATTTCCATGCCTGCCTCGTTCTCAACTAGCCGGCTTTCCCTGGTAGATCGCGGTTTTGTCTACGCCATTGCGCATATCCGCGGTGGCATGGAGCTCGGCGATGAATGGTACAAGACCGGGAAACGTCAGAAAAAGACGAACACGTTCAAGGACTTTATCGCAGCCGGAGAGCATCTGATCGCCGAGGGCTATACGTCGAAGGGTAACATCATCGCCAATGGCGGCTCCGCCGGCGGTATGCTGATGGGTGCCGTCACGAATATGCGTGGGGATCTTTTCGGCGGCGTCATCGCAGCCGTTCCCTTTGTCGATGTCTTGACGACCATGCTCGATGACACGCTGCCGCTCACCCCGCCGGAATGGCCGGAATGGGGAAACCCGATCATGAGCGAAGACGATTATCGGATGATTGCCTCCTATTCGCCGATCGACAATGTGGAAGCGAAGGATTATCCGCCAATTTTTGCACTTGGCGGGCTTACAGATCCACGGGTGACCTATTGGGAACCGGCAAAATGGGTGGCAACCTTGCGGGACAAGAAGACGGATACGAATCCACTCCTACTGAAAATCCATATGGATTCAGGTCACTCCGGCGCGTCCGGGCGTTTCGACAGTCTGAAGGAAACCGCCCAGGAATACGCTTTCGCCCTCAAAATCACCGGTAAATCTTGAACAAAAAAAGGGCCGCATGCGGCCCTTTTTCATTGGCTTTTTTGCCAGATCCGGCTCTGAGTCTTTGAATTAAGACGCCTTCTCGAAAAGTTCTGCGACATAGTCCCAGTTCACGAGATTGTCGAAGAACGCTTCGAGGTACTTCGGCCGCGCATTGCGGTAATCGATGTAGTAGGAATGCTCCCAGACATCGCAACCGAGAAGTGGCACAGCGCCATGAACGAGCGGGTTTTCGCCGTTTGGCGTTTTCATCACTTCCAGTTTGCCGTTTTCCATTGCAAGCCAGCACCAGCCAGACCCGAACTGGGTCATTCCGGCTTTGATGAAAGCATCGCGAAATGCATCAACAGAACCGAGATCTTCTTTGATCTTTGCTTCGAGATTGCCCGGGATAGCGCCGCCGCCATTCGGCTTCATCCAGTTCCAGAAGTGAATGTGGTTGAAGTGCTGACCGGCCTGATTAAAGAGGCCGGGGTTGTCTTTGTGCGACTTCACACAGACATCTTCGAGGCTCATCGAAGCGTAGTCGGTGCCTTCGATCATGCCGTTGCCTGCCGTGACATAGGCGTTGTGGTGCTTGTCGTGGTGAAATTCGAGCGTCTCGGCCGACATATAAGGGGCAAGCGCATCGTAGGCGTAAGGCAGGTCGGGAAGTTCG
>JBCDCU010000090.1:0-11233 GCA_039181265.1 Pseudomonadota bacterium
CCGTAAATTATAACCGTCGATATGACGAGCAGCGCCAATGCGAAGGTGACGATTATGTGGCTTGTTACCGTGAAGAAGTACGGGAACATTCCGAAGAGGTTTGCGAACAAAATGAACATGAAGAGCGAAAAGACGAACGGGAAGAACTTCATGCCTTCCCTGCCCGCCGAATCTCGAAGCATATTCGCCACGAAGTCATAGAGAATTTCCGCAACCGACTGCATGCGTGACGGAATGAGGCCCCGGCTCCCCGTCGACCACATCAGAAATCCGCACACTGAAGCCGTCGTCAGGATCATGAAAACGGCGGAGTTTGTCATGGAGAGGTCCACGCCACCGATGGAGCCAAATGTAAAATACTCGGTGATTTGGAATTGCTTGATCGGATCGTTTGCCAAGTCTTCGAACCCCTCGCCTATTCGGCTCTTGCTAGTCTGCACCGCCGAGCGGCGGATTTCATTTCAATCGGCTTTCGCCGTCCATATTCCGTGGCCTGTTGCAATGAAAGGGTGCAAAGTCACATGCTCCCTGTCGCCCGCACGGCCCCTACTTTTTGTCGCCCGGTTCTGCCATTTTGCCGGTGGTGCGCATAACATTCACAACACCGGCTGCAAAACCCAGCATGAGAAACACGATCAAGCCGAACGGCGTTGTCCCGATATAGGAATCGAGCACCCAACCGATAGCGCTTCCAACCAGCACAGCTGAGACAAATTCCGAAGCGATTTTCAGCCCGTAGGCCATACCGCGATTATCCTGAGCAGCTTTTGCCCTCTCAGTCTTTGCTGCGTTTTCACGCGCTTGCAACTGAGTGTTGAGCTTATCGAGCCTGCGGCTCATATCGTCTTCAGGATCGTCTTCGCGGCCTGCCATCGCCCTTTCGTTCATCTCACCCCTTCCACCATCTTTTCAGCGTCGCGGCAGATCGTTGCAACCTGCCTTTTTGACGCCATTTACAAACCGTCTGACGGCCCGAAAAAATGGCGGAAATCCGGCGGCACACTACTTTTGCCTTTCCACAGTGTCAAGCCGCCGAATATCTCGCCTAAGCTATTGTTTATTAATGACTTTCTTACTTTTTTGTCTGTTCTATACAACCAAAGAAGAAAAAACCCGACATCCGCGGCGATTTGCCAATGAAATCGAACCCAAGAAACGCTACCCTTGCCGCGGATCGGCAAATGGCAGCATGACGGCAAAGACACGACGGTGAAGAAGACGAGTTCAAAACAAGAAAAGGCGGCAGAGCGCGAGCAGCGCAAACGCGACGGCGTTTATGAGGCGGGGCGGGATTGGAAGCGTGGAAGTGTGGCGATCGGCGATTTGCTCGGCAAGGTCGCGGATCCTTTGTGCGCTCGCCGCGGCTTTGCGTCGTCCGCACTATTGAAAGCCTGGCCAGACCTGATCGGCGCGCATTTCAGTGACTGCACACTTCCTGAGAAGATTCAATGGAACAACGACCCGCTCTACGGGCAGACGGGTGTGCT
This sequence comes from Pseudomonadota bacterium, assembly GCA_039181265.1. Classification (GTDB taxonomy): domain Bacteria; phylum Pseudomonadota; class Alphaproteobacteria; order Rhizobiales; family JACESI01; genus JBCDCU01. Next base: position 1,488 of record JBCDCU010000090.1, read on the forward strand.
GACCATCCGGATAGACGGCCCGCGCGGAGTTTATCTGCAGCATGAAGAATATCAGATCATCGAACGCATAAACCGGTTCTTCGGATTCAACGCCATCCACCAGATCAAAATCGTCCAAGGACCGATCGCGCGGCGAACGCACAATCACAAACCGGACCTGCCGGACCTCACACCTCAGCAAGACAGGCAGTTGAGAGGTTTCATACAGGAATTCGACGATCCCGCTCTCCAGGCGGCCGTGACAGCCATGGGGCGCGGTGTGCTGAGACGGGTTCTGCGGGACAAAAAACTGCAGAAAGCGCCGCCCGGCTCACAGAAATTTTAGCTGACCCCTCCGTAAATCCCGGTATGAAGTTTTCCAGCATTTCACGCTGCTATCACGATTTAGCGAGCCGTCCATGGGTATGAGGCCGGGAAGACATGGTGATGACAGCAAGGACTGGACTTTTCGCAGGCGAAAGACGAAACCGGACCCGCTCTGCAAACGAACTCTCAAAAAATGAGGACTGCGCAATGACAACACTTATCAACCGCCGCACGCTGATGCTGACGACCGGCGCGATTGCCGCTGCCGGCCTCCTGAGCGCCTGCTCATCGGACACAAGCAATAATGAACTCGCTCTTCCTGACGGATTGCAGGAGCGCTCTTTGGGCGATCCGAATGCGCCGATCAAGATGATTGAGTATGCATCCATGACCTGCCCGCATTGTGCGACGTTCCACAATCGCACTTACAAAACGCTTAAAGAGCAATATATCGACACCGGGAAAGTGTATTTCTCATTCCGCGAATTCCCGCTCGATCAGCTCGCCGCGTCAGTTGCCGTTCTTGCACGTTGCGCACCTGAAGACCGATTCTTTGACGTCGTCGACGTCTTTTTCCGTAGTCAAGGAACATGGCGCACAAACAATGGGGCCTACGAGAAGATTGTGGAAATCGCGAAACAATTGGGATTCACGAAGCAATCCGTCGACGCCTGCTTGACGAATCAGGACGTAATTGCAGGAGTAAATGCAATCCGTACGCATGGCGCGGAAGTTTTGAAGGTTGATGCGACTCCGACCTTCTTCATCAACGGAAAAAAGGTTCCCGGTGCCGTTACGATCGCAATGCTTGAGGAAGAGTTCAAACCCTATCTGTGATGAACGCCATTCGAAGAAGCGTCCATCACATGATTTTTGTGGGGCGCTTCTTCCATGAAATTTACCAAGCTGCGCATCCTCGGCTTTAAATCATTCGTCGAACCGACCGAATTCCTGATTGAAAATGGCCTGACCGGCGTTGTCGGACCGAACGGATGCGGCAAATCCAATCTCGTCGAAGCCGTGAAATGGGCGATGGGCGAGAGCTCCTACAAAAATATGCGCGCGTCCGGCATGGACGATGTGATCTTCTCCGGGAGCGGCAACCGTCCCGCACGCAACACAGCCGAGGTCACGCTTTTCCTGGACAATTCGGACCGCAGCGCGCCAGCAGCCTTTAACGACAGCGACACCATTGAAATCACCCGCCGGATCGAACGCGAATCGGGCTCCATTTACCGCATCAACGGCCGCGAGGCCCGCGCGCGCGACGTGCAGCTGCTTTTTGCTGACGCGTCAACCGGCGCCCGTTCACCATCCATGGTTGGGCAAGGCCGGATCGGCGAACTGATTTCCGCAAAACCGCGTCAGCGCCGTCAGCTTCTTGAGGAGGCGGCCGGGATCTCAGGACTGCATACCCGCCGTCACGAGGCTGAATTACGGCTTCGCGCCGCTGAACAAAATCTCGATCGTGTCGAAGACGTTGTTGGCCAGCTTGAAGGCCAACTGGAGAACCTGAAGCGACAAGCCCGGCAGGCCAACCGGTACCGCAACCTTTCCGGCGACATTCGTAAATGCGAAGCAAGTCTCTATCTGCTTCGGTGGCGCAAGGCCGTTGAGGCCGAAAGTGTCGCTCAGGAGCAATTGCACGAAGCAACGAAATGCGTTGCTGATGCGACGGTCAATCAGGGTGAGACGGCACGCGACCAGGCCGTGATTGCCAACACGCTTCCGGCATTGCGTGACACCGCGGCGAAGGCAGGAGCGAGCCTCCAGCATCTCAAGCTCACCCAGGCCTCTCTTGAAAAGGAAGAGGAGCAAACCCGCCAACGGCTCCAGGAACTGGCGACGCGCATTGAGCAGCTCAATCAGGATAGCGAGCGCGAACGCCAGCTGATCGGCGAGAACGAAACAGCTCTTAAACGCCTTCAAGAAGAAGAAGCCGCCTTAAAGGAAGAAAATGAGGGTTCAGGTAGCACTCAAACGGAAGCGGAAGAAAAACGCGCCAATGCTGCTGAGCGGCAAAAAATCAGCGAAGAGGCCTACAACCAGACAAACCGTGAAATTGCCGAACTCAATGCAACGCGCACAACGCTGCAAAATGCGGTGATTGCGAGCGAGCGGCAAATCAACCAACACAGCAGCGATCTGCAGCGGGTCACACAAGAGGTCGCGGATCTCGATGAGCGGCTTTCGCGAGATCTTTTTATCAATGCGCACCGGCAGGCGCTTGAGGATCTCACTCGCGAAACAACCGCTGCCGAGGAGACTGTCACAAAAGCGGAAGCTGACGTTCAGGAAACACGCCGCGACCACTCCGCAATTAAGGAAAAGACAACCGGGCTTGAGAAAGAGCTCGGCGTTCTGGAAACGGAAGCAAAGACTTTGGCCCGCGTCCTCAATGTGGGAAGCGATAAGGATTGGGCCCGTGTCATAGATGATGTGACGGCGGAGCCTGGTTTTGAAGTCGCGCTTGCAGCAGCTCTTGGCGACGACCTCGACATCGCTGTCGAGGATGCAGCGCCCGTTCACTGGAAAGACGTCGACGTTCAAGAGGATGATCCGAAGCTTCCAGACGGAGTGCAGGCTCTTGCAGATGTCGTGGCGGGTCCGCCACGCATTAAACGGCGCCTTCTGCAGATCGGAATCTGCGAGGAGGAGGCGCTTGACGCGCTTTCCGGTCTTCTGAAAACCGGGCAAATCCTTGTTACCCGTGACGGCGCCGTCAGACGTTGGGATGGGCTTTCGGCAACGAGCGGAGCGGAAACGCCTGCGGCCCAGCGTCTGGCGCAAAAGAACCGGCTCGCCGACGTTGAAGCTGCTGCCCTCGACAAGATGAAGCAAGTCGATGCCCACCGCGCTCTTTTGGACAGCCGGTCAACTGATCTCAAAGCGGCGATCGACGCGGAGCAATCGGCGCGTGCAGCGTATAAACAAAAGCTGAGCGCGCAGAACAAGGCACGTGACGAGCTTGCTAAAGCGGAGAGCGAGGTAAGCCGCATCACTGAACGGCGGAAGTCGGTGATCGAACGGCAGGTCAGGATCACGGAGGAACTTGATCGGGCGAAAGAGGCCCTTTCGCGGCAGAAGACCGAGCTTCAGCAGGTTCCAGACAGTACGGCCCTTGAAGATCGCCGCAAAGCGGAAGAAGAAAAACTAAACGATGACAGAAAGCGCCTTTCCGACGCGAGCGCGTTCTGTGACACGCTGAAGCGGGAAGCCGAACTGCGTAATCGTCGCCTCGAAACCATTTCCCAGGAAGTCAAAAACTGGAATGACCGGGCAAAGCGGGCCAGCGAACAAATCACAGTCCTGAAAGTGCGCCGCGAAGAAGCCGAAGAAGAAAAAGCGGCTTTGGAAGATGCACCGGCTGATTTTACGAGAAAACGCGCGGCACTCTTCACAAGCCTGAAGGCAGCTGAAGACACGCTCTCCGAAGCAAACAACGCCCTTCAGGAAGCAGAAAACCAGCTCCGTACCGCCGATGAGGCAGCGAAGGCAGCGCTTTCCAGGCTTTCAGATACGCGCGAAGCGCGCGTGCGCGCCGAAGAGCGGTTTGAAAGCGCAAAAACGCGGAAAACCGACATTGCGCGGGAAATCGGTGAAACCCTTGAATGCGCTCCACCGGCGCTTCCGGAAATGGCCGGTCTGAAACCGGGAGCCGCCGAGCCTGAGCTTTCAAGTGTCGAGGCGCGGCTTGACCGCCTCAAAGCAGAGCGCGAGCGTCTCGGCGGCGTGAACCTGCGTGCCGATATCGAGATCGAAGAAATTACGGAGAAACGGGACAATCTGGTCACCGAGCGCGACGACCTTATCGGCGCCATTCGCGAGTTGCGCTCCGGCATTGCAAGTCTCAATAAGGAAGGGCGTGAACGGCTTCTGGCTGCTTTCGATGAAGTGAACGATCATTTCAAGCGGCTCTTCACTCACCTCTTTGGCGGCGGCACCGCGGAGCTGCAGCTGACGGAATCGGATGATCCTCTGGAAGCCGGTCTCGACATTCTGGCGCGCCCGCCGGGCAAGAAGCCGCAAACGATGACGCTTCTGTCCGGTGGTGAACAGGCGCTCACGGCTATGGCGCTGATTTTCGCGGTGTTTCTCACAAACCCCGCGCCGATCTGTGTCCTCGACGAGGTCGACGCGCCCCTTGATGACGCCAATGTGGAACGCTTCTGCAATCTCCTCGACGACATGAAGCAAAGCACCGATACGCGCTTCCTGACGATTACCCACAATCCGATTACGATGGCCCGCATGAACCGGCTCTTTGGTGTCACCATGGCAGAGCGTGGTGTGAGCCAACTCGTTTCCGTTGATCTGGAAACGGCAGAAAGCTACCGCGAAGCGGTGTGACCGTGTCCGAAGCGCGCCCGCTCGTCGATGCGGCGGATCTCCTTTCCTGGTACGACCGTCATGCTCGTGTCCTGCCGTGGCGAATCTCGCCGAAAGACCGGGCAAAGGGTATTTCCCCAGATCCCTACCGCATCTGGCTCTCCGAAGTGATGCTGCAGCAAACGACAATTGCAGCGGTCAAAGACTATTTTGAGCGGTTTACGAATAGATGGCCGAGCGTCCAGGATTTGGCATCGGCGGAGCGCGATGACGTTCTCGGCGGCTGGGCGGGTCTTGGTTATTATTCACGGGCTCGCAATCTGAAAGCCTGTGCGGACCTCGTCGCAAGCGAATATGGCGGCATCTTCCCCGATACTGAGGCGGGCCTTAAAGCGCTGCCGGGCATCGGTGACTACACCGCGGCAGCCATCGCAGCGATTGCGTTTGATGAACCCGCGACAGTTGTCGATGGCAATGTCGAGCGTGTCATCACTCGCCTTCATGCGCTGGAAGAACCGCTTCCCGGCGCGAAAAAAACAATCCGTAAACTCGCTTCCGCCCTGACACCGGAAGAGCGTCCGGGTGATTACGCTCAGGCTGTCATGGATCTCGGCGCGACAATCTGCACGCCCAGAAAGCCTGCCTGCGCACTTTGCCCTTGGACAGAAGGTTGCAAGGCAAGGAAAGCCGGAAACCCGGAACGTTATCCGCTCAAGAAACCGAAAGGCGAGAAAACGACCCGTTTCGGCCACGCGTTCGTGGCCATACGACAGGATGGCGCCTTACTTCTAAGAAAGCGACCCGACAAAGGCCTCCTCGGCGGTATGAGCGAAGTGCCTGGAAGCGATTGGCATAAGGACAAAGACAATCTTCACCCGGCTTCAACACTGCATCCGTTTGACGCGCAATGGCAGAGCCTCAAAGATCCCGTTCTTCACACTTTTACGCATTTTCATCTTCAGCTTTTTGTCCATAAAACCGAAACTCCACTCGCCGCGAAAGCACCGCATGGATGCTATTGGGCGCCAAAGGCATCACTTGCTACCGAAGCCCTGCCAAGTGTCATGAAAAAGGTGATCGAAGCTGCATTGCCGGGCCATACGCGACCTTTGCCCTGAAGCGGTCACATCGCAATAACATGCAAGTTTGCCGCATCATGCCAAATGGGCAGCATTATGCGTTGCGGGGTGCGCTTACTTGATTTAATTTGACCGTCAAAGAAAATAGAGCCCGCGCGCGTTCCCCCTATCCGCGCAGGAGAATCAAAGCCCTTGATGTCGCTTGCGTCGGAAAAACCGGACTTCCTCCCCTTCCCCGTTCTTATCGCGGATATTGGAGGCACGAACGCACGGTTCGGTCTCCTCACCGATGCACTTTCGGAAATCCGGCAATTTCCTGTCGTCAAGACTGCGAATTTTTCCTCGCTTATGTCAGCGATCCAGGAAACTGCGCTGAACCACACCGCCGTCTATCCCCGCACGGCGCTCCTTGCTGTCGCGGGTCCTGTTCGCGGCGATGAAATCGCACTTACCAATTGCCCCTGGATTGTGGAGCCGAAACGCCTCATCGAAGAGTTTGGATTTGAAGTCGTTGTTGTTCTCAATGACTTCGAGGCCCTCGCGCTTTGTCTACCATCGCTTGAAGACGCCGATCTTGAGCCGATCGGTGACGGAGCCAGAAACCCACACGGTACCAAGCTTGTTGTCGGTCCCGGCACGGGCCTGGGTGCTGCCGCGCTTGTTTTTGCCCGCGACACCTGGGTTCCGCTTCCAGGCGAAGGTGGGCATATCAATTTTGGCCCGATCAGCGATCTTGATTTCGATATCTGGCGCGTGATGGAACCGACAAACGGGCGCATTTCCGCAGAGACCTTTCTAAGCGGCCCCGGGATTATGCGTCTTTACCGGGCTTTGGTGAAACTATCCGGTGGCGAGCCTGCCTTTACAAGGGCAGCCGAGGTGACCCGAGCGGCACTGGACCAGTCCGATCAGAACGCAACGGATACGCTTGATCTCTTTTCATCCTATCTTGGGCGCTTCGCGGGCGACATGGCGATGTTCACGATGGCGAAAGGCGGCGTCTACCTTGCCGGAGGGATCGTTCCGCGCATCGTCCCAATCCTGAAGAATGGTGCGTTCCGTTCCGCATTTGAAGCCAAAGCCCCGCATGACGATTTGCTCGGCAAGGTTTCGACCGCGATCATCACCCATCCAAACCCCGCCCTTGAGGGCCTTGCCACTTATGCCCGCACGCCGCCACGCTTTGCGGTTGAGCTGCGCGGCCGACGCTGGAGCCAATAGACAAACTCACCATGGTCGATCGCAAGACTATCGAAGCCTATGACCAACGGGTCGGTGAATACGCCGCACTCGTCGCAAAACAGAACGAGAAATCCGATCCAGCACTCTTGTGCTTCATCGAGAAGCTCAAGAAAGGTGACAATGTCCTTGATCTTGGCTGTGGCCCGGGCCACGCAGCCCATACGATGAAAAACCATGGGCTCGTCGTTGATGCTGTCGATGCGTCACCGGAAATGGTGAAACTCGCCAACGAGACCTATGACGTCGGCGCGCGCGTCATGCTTTTCGCAGAGCTCGACGCAGTCGCTCACTATGATGGTGTGTGGGCAAACTTCAGTCTGCTTCACGCACCAATTTCAGAGTTTTCTGATCATCTGGCAGCCATTCGGAAGGCACTTAAGACGGGCGGATGGTTCCACATTGCTATGAAATCAGGCGAAGGCGAGAAGCGAGACAGCCTTAACCGCCTTTACGCCTATTACACACGCGATGATCTGGCTCAGCGTCTTGAGCGGGCCGGGTTCGAAATCAAGGATGAGGCAAGCGGAGAACTCCGCGGTCTGACAGGCGATCTCGAAACCTGGATAGCAATCGATTCGGTTGCGGTCTGATCGCTAGCGCTTCGTGAGTGTGCGGGAGACGGCGTCTTTCCATCCGGCATATTTCTTGTCACGCATTGCTTCATCCATTTGCGGACGAAACGTGCGCTCACCGCGCCATTCCGCCTGGAACGCCTGCTGATCCGGCCAGACGGAACGATGATATCCCGCAAGCCAAGCCGCGCCGAGCGCAGTGGTCTCAAGCATCTCAGGGCGTTCAACAGGCGCTCCGATGATGTCAGCGAGTGCTTGCATGGTCCAATCGCTCGCGACCATGCCGCCGTCGACCCTGAGCACAGTTTCACCGAAGCCGCCCCGGTCGCCTTCCATCGCCTCAAGAAGGTCGCGCGTCTGATAACAGACAGCCTCAAGAGTGGCCCGCACGATCTCCGCGCGACCGGTCGCGCGCGTCAAACCGAAGATCGCGCCACGCGCATCCGCATCCCAGTAAGGTGCGCCGAGACCGACAAAGGCTGGAACCATATAGACCGGCTCATTGGGGTCCGCGCGAGCGGCGAGCTGATCGGAATGCGCCGCATGACCCATAATATCGAGGCCATCCCGCAGCCACTGCACTGCAGCTCCGGCCACGAAGATTGCCCCTTCCAGCGCGTAAGTGACCTTGCCGGACAGCCGGTAAGCCGGGGTCGTTAGCAAGCGGTTTTTCGAGACAGCTGCCTCGTCTCCGGTATTGATGAGTGCGAAGCACCCGGTACCGTAAGTGCTCTTCATCATGCCCGGCGTGAAACAGGCTTGCCCGATCAACGCCGCCTGCTGGTCGCCAGCAACGCCCGCAATCGGAAGAGCAGCGCCAAGGATATCGGGCTCCGTCGTACCGAAATCAGCGGCGCAATCGAGGACGTCCGGCAAGACACTTCGAGGGATTTGAAACCGCTCGAGGAGATCAGGATCCCAGTCCTGTTTGTGAATGTCGAAAAGAAGCGTGCGCGATGCATTGGTCGCATCCGTCACATGGCGTTTGTGACCGGTGAGCCGGTAAATCAGAAAGCTGTCAATCGTCCCGAATGCAAGCCTGCCAGCCTCCGCTGCTTCCCGCGCGCCTTCTATATTGTCGAGAAGCCAGGCAAGTTTGGTTCCGGAGAAATAAGGATCGGCGAGAAGGCCTGTTCTCTCGGTAATCAGAGCTGCGGTACCATCTGTGCGCAGGACTTCGCAGAGGGGTTCCGTCCGTCGATCCTGCCAGACAATCGCCCGATGGAGCGGTTTACCACTCACCCGATCCCATAAGACGGTCGTCTCCCGCTGATTGGTGATCCCAATTGCAGCAACATCCGATGCGTCAACGCGGGCGTTTGCCAACGCAAACCGGCACACATCGACAACGCTTTCAAAAATCTCTTCCGCATCGTGTTCGACCCAGCCGTCTTTGGGAAAGTGCTGAGTGAATTCCCTTTGCCCAACCCCCAGAAGGTGCCGGGTCTCAGAAAAGACAAGCGCACGGCTCGACGTCGTACCCTGATCGATTGCCAGTATGATGCCCATCTTTTCCTCCCCATGGTCCACCGTTTATCAACGTGTCCGAGCGCGGACGATAGCAGCCCTCGATTTTTTCCCGCAACGGCTTTTTTGGACGTTAGAATGTCAGCGCGAGGCAAGCCTGAATCGTTGGCGGTGCACCTCATGAAGGAGAGCCAAACATGCGCAAGATCCTCATTTTGACCGGTGCAAGCCGGGGTATCGGACACGCGACGGTCAAACGTTTCTCGGCGGATGATTGGCGGGTTATCACCTGTTCGCGCAATGCCTTCGACAGCCGGTGCCCTTGGCCAGGCGGCGAAGACAATCACATTCAGGTGGATCTTGCGAACCCCGCCGATATCGAACGCGCGGTCGTCGTCATGAAACAGAAGATTGCGGAGGATGGCGGCGCGCTTCATGCGCTCGTCAACAATGCCGGGATCAGCCCAAAGAACGAAAATGGGGAACGGCTCGATTCCAGTCATACGCCGATGGATGTCTGGTCGCAGGTTTTTCAGGTGAACTTTTTCGCTCCGATCATGCTTGCGCGCGGTCTGTTCGAGGAATTGAAATGCGCGCCGGGCGCGATCGTCAATGTAACGTCGATTGTCGGTCGCGCCCGGCGCGCATTTCAATTCCTCGAACAGACCGCGCGCAAGCATGATCGGAGCGAAAAAGTTCACCTGAAAAACCTGCGACCAGACATCCATCGGCGTATGACTGGAATCGAGCC
>JBCDCU010000091.1:0-11214 GCA_039181265.1 Pseudomonadota bacterium
CGGCGGCACTGAGCGACGCCACAATCAGCTACACACATACACACCAGAGCTGAGACAAAAACACTGGCCAGTCAGACACAGAGGCGCTTCAAAAGCGAAGAAGCTTTCTCAAAAGTTTCCAAGTAAGCGTTTGATATCCAGTACTGCGTGCTCTCTCCTCCCAATTGCGCAGTTCTGAATGAAGTCCCGCCTGAAACACGGCGGGGCTTTTTTTCATTGTGACGGCGGCTCTTTTCATTCCGGCAATCGCGTGCGGTTGAAAGAAGGTCAGTCACCTTCCCACCCAAAGGGCTTGAATTAATCTCTCCAACGCCCATTTCGTAGTGCCGTTGCTACGAAATTGAGCACGAATTGGCAGGCTTCGCCCAGTTTCTGGGCGGGTGAACTTTTTTGAGCACAGCTTTGCGACGTCGGTTGTTTCTGTTCTGGGAATGACCTACCTTTAACTCATGATGAGCCGAGGTGATGGGGCCCTCAGGGCCGCCTTGCTTGAGGGTTACATTGTAATGATCGGAGACGAGACTATTCGCTTATCAGGCGCGAACAGAGATGGTTCCGATGACGGGGGTGACGCCGGAACCGGCGTTAGTACGCGCACCAAGACAACGCTCAAGAGGCCGAGCCTCTATCGGGTCTTGCTCTTGAACGACGATTACACCCCCATGGAATTCGTGGTGCACGTACTGGAGCGCTTCTTCCAGAAATCACGCGAAGAAGCGACACAAATCATGCTTCACGTCCACAATTCGGGGGTGGGTCAATGCGGCGTCTTTACCTATGAGGTCGCGGAGACAAAAGTTACGCAAGTGATGGATTTTGCTCGCAAGAATCAACATCCACTGCAGTGCGTAATGGAAAAAAACTGAATGAAAGAGCACTAAACGACACGATTTCCTACGGACCTGTTGTTGACATAAACGAACCGAAACCGATGAACGAGCGAGGATCTCCCATTGCCATCATTTTCGCGGTCTCTTGAAAAAGCCCTCCATCAAGCGCTGACCTACGCCAACGAGCGTGGGCAGGAATACGCTACGCTTGAGCATCTCTTATTGGCTCTCATTGACGATAAGGATGCAGCGGCAGTGATGCAGGCTTCCAACGTCAATCTGGACAAGCTGCGTGATGATCTGACCGATTACGTCAACAACGAACTTTCGAATCTCGTGACGAGCTTCGACGATGATTCAAAACCGACCGCCGGTTTCCAGAGGGTTATCCAGCGAGCGGTTATCCACGTCCAATCATCGGGTCGCGATGAAGTAACTGGCGCAAATGTTCTGGTGGCAATCTTCGCTGAGCGGGAGAGCCATGCGGCCTACTTCCTGCAAGAGCAGAATATGACCCGTTATGATGCGGTGAACTATATCAGTCATGGCATTGCTAAACGGTCGGGCATGTCTGACCCCAAACCGGTTCGTGGTGCGGAAGAAGAAGATGTTAGCACTGAAGCGGGCGATGCCGAGACCAAGAAGGCGGACGCGCTGGAAGCTTATTGCGTCAACCTCAATCAGAAAGCCACAATCGGCAAGATTGACCCGCTGATCGGCCGCGACAAAGAGATTTCCCGAACCATTCAGGTTCTCTGCCGCCGCCAAAAGAACAATCCGCTTTTTGTCGGTGATCCCGGTGTGGGCAAAACCGCGATAGCCGAGGGTCTTGCCAAGCGGATCGTGGACAAGGACGTTCCAGAAGTTCTCAAAGATGCAACGATCTTCTCCTTGGATATGGGAACATTGCTTGCCGGTACGCGCTACCGCGGTGATTTCGAAGAGCGCCTGAAACAGGTCGTGAAAGAGATCGAGGAATATCCCGGTGCGATCATGTTCATTGATGAGATCCACACCGTTATCGGCGCAGGTGCGACGTCCGGCGGTGCGATGGATGCTTCCAATTTGCTTAAACCGGCTCTGGCCTCTGGAACGATCCGCTGTATTGGATCGACGACCTACAAAGAGTACAGGCAGTTCTTCGAAAAAGACCGCGCGCTCGTTCGCCGGTTCCAGAAAATCGACGTGAATGAGCCGACAATCCCGGATGCGATTGATATTCTGAAGGGCCTCAAACCTTACTATGAGGAATATCACGACGTTAGATACACGAATGACGCTATCCGTTCTGCGGTCGAGCTGTCGGCGAAATATATCGGCGACCGGAAGCTTCCGGACAAGGCGATCGATGTCATCGACGAAACAGGTGCAAGCCAGCAATTGCTCCTGAAGTCGAAGCGCAAGAAGACGATCAGTGTCAAGGAAATCGAGGCAACGATTGCCACGATGGCGCGCATCCCGCCGAAAACGGTTTCCAAAGACGATGCTGAGGTACTCGAAAACCTTGAGAGCAATCTGAAGCGCGTCGTCTATGGTCAGGACGCGGCGATTACGGCACTGACGTCTGCAATCAAACTGTCACGCGCAGGGTTGCGCGAACCTGAGAAACCCATCGGTAATTACCTGTTCTCGGGGCCGACGGGGGTTGGTAAGACGGAAGTGGCGCGGCAGCTTGCGAGCGCGCTTGGTGTCGAGCTTCTTCGCTTCGATATGTCAGAATATATGGAGCGCCACACCATCTCGCGTTTGATCGGTGCGCCTCCAGGATATGTCGGGTTCGATCAGGGTGGCCTTCTGACAGACGGCGTCGACCAGCATCCGCATTGTGTGTTGCTGCTTGATGAGATCGAAAAGGCTCATCCGGATCTCTATAACATTCTGCTTCAGGTGATGGACCACGGGAAACTGACCGACCACAACGGTAAGGCGGTCGACTTCCGCAACGTGATCTTGATCATGACAACGAACGCCGGTGCCGCCGACATGCAAAAAGCTGCCATCGGTTTCGGCCGCTCGAAGCGGGAAGGCGACGACGAGGAAGCGATCAACAAGCTGTTTACGCCGGAATTCCGGAACCGGCTTGATGCGACGATCTCATTCGGTGCCCTGCCAAAACCAGTTATCCATGAGGTGGTTCGCAAATTCGTTATTCAGCTCGAAACCCAGCTTTCAGAGCGCGGCGTGACATTCGAACTGACGGATGAAGCAGTCGAATGGCTTGCCGATAAAGGCTATGACGAGTTCATGGGAGCAAGACCGCTTTCCCGTGTGATCCAGGAACACATCAAGAAGCCGCTGGCTGATGAAGTCCTGTTTGGCAAACTCAAGAGCGGCGGGATCGTCCGTGTGACGGTTGAACACATGGAAGAGGGCGGTTCAGGGCTCCTTCTGGAATCGGTGGAAGATCAGCCGGTCAAACCGAAGAGAGAACCCGTCAAGGCCAAGAAGCCCCGCGCCAAGCCCAAGAAAGCTGCAGCACCGCGTGCGAAAAAAGCTGCACCCGCGCCGAAAGGTAAGAAGGGTGATGGCGGAAGCCCGGTGCCGAAGGTGCCGCTCAAAACCGATTGACGCGCTTTCAAAAAGCCGTTTGAGATGGAAAGAGCCGCGCATTGCGCGGCTCTTTCTTTTGGCGTCGATGCCGGATTGGGGCCGGATTGGGGCCGGATTGGGCCCGGATTGGGGTCGGATTGGTTAGTCGGTAGGCAGGCGAGGGCGCTTAAACCGGGCGGATCACGATATGGCGGAAAATCAGGGAGCGGATGTGACACGTAAGAGCCGGGCACCAAGTGTCATCTGGTTCTTTCGAGGCACGCGTAATCTGTTCTCCATCCCCGCTTTCATTCTGATGATGTCTTTCGTGGGCTTTGGAGCGCTTGCCCGCGAGGCCGGTCTGACGGTGACAGAAACGATGGTGCTAGCAGTGTCGACCTGGGCGTTGCCAAGTGCCGTTGTCGTGGTCGGATCTGTTCTTGGGGAAGCGCCGTTTTATGCCGCAGCTTTTGCCGTTGCGCTCGCATCGGTGCGTCTCATGCCGATGACGATGTCAATTGTCCCCGTCATGCGCGGCCCGAAAACCAAGCTCTGGCATTTGGTCTTTGCCTCGAACTTTATCGCGATTACGGCCTGGGTCTATGCCATGAACCGGCTTCCTCAGATGGATCGCGATGCACGCCTTCCATTCTTTCTGGGTTTCGGTGTGTCCCTCGCAATCGTCAACACGGTCATTACGGGCGTGTCACATACGCTGGTGACGGCGCTTCCCGATGCGCTTACAGCAGGACTGCTTTTTCTCACACCGATTTACTTCCTTGTCTCCATGACCCAGGCATCGCGAGTCCCAGCGGAATATTGGGCGATCGGGTTAGGTCTTATCCTTGGGCCGGCATTTTTTGTTCTGAACAGTGAAACGGCTCTGCTTTTTTCTGGCCTGATCGGAGGGACAATCGCGTATCTGATATCACGCTATAACCGCCGGAAGGGAGGCAGGATTTGAGCCTTCTTGCCAGCCCTTTTCAGGATTGGAATCCGTTCCTGTTCATCATTCTTGCAGGCGCGATACCAACCCAGATGTGGCGATGGATGGGAGCCGTGTTTTCAGCGAGCCTCGCTGAAGACAGTGAGATTCTTATATGGGTGAAGGCGGTTGCGACTGCCCTCGTCTCAGCTTTGATCGCCAACCTTGTTGTGTTTCCGTCAGGCGCGCTAGCGGACGTGCCACTCATCGTTCGCGTTAGTGCACTCGGTGTTGGCTTCGCGACCTATCTTATTTGGCGTGGACACATCATCTGGGGCATCCTGGCGGGAGAGGCGGTCCTCCTCGCCGGGGCGTTTTTCTTCAGCTAAACTCTCAACGCTTATTCAATCGCAGCAGCAATCTGCGCAGCGATCTGCGCGAGTTCGGCGTGATCTGCCTGATTGGGGTTGTGCGGAATGAGCGCTTCCCCCTCATAACGTGGCATGATGTGAAAATGAGCGTGGAAGACGACCTGGCCACTCGCCGCCTCATTGTTCTGACGAAGGGTTATGCCATCGGCCTTCAACGCTTTTTTCGCGGCGATTGCCACTTTCTTCATAACCAGGATCGCTTTTGTTAGAGCGTCATCAGGACAGTCGAAGAGATTGCGGCCCGCGGCTTTCGGAACAACAAGGCAGTGTCCGCGGCTTGCCGGCATAATGTCCATGAAAACGAGCGTGTCGTCGTCTTCGTAGACTTTGTGGCAGGGAATGGTGCCTTCAATGATTTTCACGAAGATATTGTCGGGATCGTAAGTCGGTTCTGACACGCAGGTTCTCCTACTCTTCGTCGCCGGATTGCGGGACGTCACATTTCTTGAAGGGCGCGCGCTCAGCGAGCCGTTCGTTTTCATAGGCGACTTGCCGCCGTTCGTGAACCAGATAATCGGCCACCGCCTTGCGGAAAGACGGATTAACAATGAAATGGGCTGAGTGGGTGGTGACCGGCAGATATCCGCGGAGGAGTTTGTGGCCGCCCTGGGCTCCAGCTTCTACGTATTGGAGTTTGTGTTCGATCGCATAGTCGATCGCCTGATAATAGCAAACCTCAAAGTGGAGGAAGGGATGATCCTCCATACACCCCCAGTAACGTCCGAAAATCGTATCAGCGCCGACAATATTGAGGGCACCGGCCACGATCTTGCCTGCCCGTTTGGCAAAGATGAAGACCATCTTGTCAGCCATCGTCTCGGCGATTTCATCAAAAAACCGGCGGGTGAGGTAGGGCGTACCCCATTTGCGTGAGCCGGTGTCCATGTAGAAGAGATAGAAACGCTCAAGATGCGCTTCAGTGATGTCGGATCCGCTCACCCATTCAATGGTGATGTCGTTGGCTAATGCCTGGGCACGTTCTTTTCGCAGTTGTTTGCGTTTGCGCGATGCAAGCTCCGCGAGGAAATCGTCAAAGGACGCATAGCCATTGTTTTCGAAGTGGAATTGTTGGTCTGTGCGATGAAGGTATCCGAGTTCTGCGAGAGCATTTGCCTCCGCCTCGCTCGTAAATGTGACATGTATCGACGAAGCGCCGAGGTTCTTTGCCCTTTCTGCAGCGGCACTCGCGAGGACCATGCGGTTCTCATCGGCTGCGTCGCCCGGTTTTGTTAGAAGGCGTGGGCCCGTCACCGGTGTAAACGGGACGGCGATTTGAAGCTTCGGATAGTAGCGTCCGCCCGCCCGCTCAAATGCATCAGCCCAACCGTAGTCGAAAACATATTCGCCCTGGCTGTGGCTCTTGAGATAACAGGGCGCGACACCTGAAACATCACCCGCATCATCCTGCAGGACCAGATGCTGCGGATACCAGCCTGTTTCCGCGATGGCTGATTTCGATTTTTCCAGGGCATGGAGGAAATCGTAGGAGACAAAGGGATTTGAACCTGGAGCTTCCGGTTGCGCACAAGTGTCCCAGTCCCCACGATCTATATCGTCAAGGGATGAAAGCACCGAGACAATATGGGTCTTCTCCGTTATTGGCTCAGACATCGCGGATCCGGTCGTGATGGAAGATTTCGTCGCATAAAATTCGTTAATCGGGAGGGAGAGTGGCTCCAACCACCCGATGTTTGACACAATGCGATATGTAGGATGGCACGAATTGGTGCCAATCCTGCATGCGAGAATCCGTCGCGCTTAACGCTTGTAATTAGCCCTTCAATTGGAAGACGGCGTCAATTTCCACCGCGACGCCAAAGGGAAGGGCGGCCATCCCCACTGCCGAACGCGCATGACGACCGCGGTCGCCGAGAACCGCGACGAAGAGGTCTGATGCTCCGTTCACGACTTTTGGCTGATCACCGAAATCAGGGGTCGATTGAACGAACGCCGTCAGTTTTGTGAGCCCTTCAATCCGGTCAAAGTCTTCGACGGCAGCTTGCGCCTGTGCGAGGAGATTGAGGGCGCAGGTTTCCGCAGCCTTCACCGCGTCTTCGAGACTGATGTCGTCACCGCACCGGCCCTTTATGAGAGTTCCGTCGCTGGTTGCCGAGACTTGTCCGGACACATAGAGCTGATCGCCTGCGATTTTGTACGGCACATAATTGGCGGCAGGTGCCATGGCTTTCGGCAGTTGCAGGCCCGCTTCGGCAAGCCGCTTTTCGACGCTGGCGTGGTAATCGCTTGGCATTTTGTGATCTTCCTTTGTTACAGGCGCATTGGTCGCCTTGTTGAACCATGGCTTGCTTTCGCGCAAGCATTGATTAGGTTTCGTATGAATCAAAAAACCGAGGATCACCTGCATATGAAACATGCGCTCGCCGCTCTTCTTCTGGCCGCCTCTCCCATTGTCGCCAACGCTAATCCGGTCACAATTGCACCGCACCGGGCTGTGTATGGCATTTCGCTCGATAAGGCTGCCGCTGAATCCCGGCTTGTCGGAGCAGAAGGAAAGTGGGTGGTCGAAGTGAAAGGTGGTGCATGTACCGGCTACACCGTCGAATATCGGTTTGTGACAAGGCTGTCCTATGACGGCGGCCAGAGTGATCTTCTCGACACGAGAGGATCAAGTTTCGAGGCTGGCGACGGAACCGCATTCGATTTTTCGAATAAGACATTTCACAACGACAAAGTGATTGAAGATGTCAAAGGGATAGCATCGCGAAAGACGGACGGTTTGGCCGTGAAACTTCAACGTCCGGAGGACGCAGAATTGTCCCTGACAGGGGCGGCCCTTTTCCCAAGTCAACATTTCCGGAAAATTATTGCGGATGCGCGCTCTGATCGACGCTTTGTCGAAAATATCGTATATGAAGGCGTTGAGGGCGCAAAGGAGCCGTTTGCGGTGAGCGCCGTGATTGGGCTTGAGCGCAGCGATCAATCCGCGGCTGCCGAGAGCGAATCGGCGATCAGTGCGTTGACCGGAAAGGGTCTCAAGCGCTGGCCCGTGTCATTGTCTTATTTCAAGCTCGATGCCCAGGATGATGCTGTCCCGGAATGGCAGAATTCTTTCACGCTCTTCGAAAACGGGATCGGGCACGATTTTACCTTCGATTATGGCGAATTCGCACTCAAAGCGGACCTCGAGCAGCTCGATCTGCTGCAACCTGAAGATTGTTCATGATCACTTTTTGTCGCCGTCAAAGAGCCTGCCGAATGTGACGGCCTCGTTGCCGAACTTTGCCCGAACCTGATCGATCGCCCGTTCCGCTCCGGCGCGTTTCGTTGCGTCTTCGTCAATCAGATCGAGCGGATCGGCGAGATCTTCGGATTGCAGATCGGAAACGCCGACACCGATCAGACGGTATAACGTGCCGTCGATCTCCGGATCCAAAAGTGCGCACGCGGTCCGGAAGATACGGTCTGATAATTGCGTAGGGTCGGCCAACCTGCGGTTTCGCGTTCGAATTTTGAATTCATCGGATTTCAGTTTCAAAACAATCGTCTGTCCGCTTAGCTCCTTTGCCTTTAGCTGGCGCGAAACCTTTTCAGAAAGCTTCAGCAGGATTTTCGCAAGGCTCTCATAGTCTCCAATGTCTGAGCGAAAGGTGGTTTCGGACGAAATACTCTTTGCTTCCCGTTCGGGCGAAACCGGTCGTGTGTCATGGGCGTGGGCAAGGCGTGCCAGTCTCAATCCGATCGTGCCATAGGTTTTTCCGAGGGCGTTTTCATCAAGCGCCTGGAGGTCGCCGATGGTACGAATTCCGTCTTCAGCAAGTTTTCGCTGCATGGCTTTTCCAACGCCCCAGATCAAGCGGACGGGTTGATCTTTAAGGAAATCCACAGCACCAGCTTCTCCGATCACGGAAAACCCACGCGGTTTTTCAAGATCGGATGCGACTTTGGCCAGGAATTTGTTGAACGAAAGCCCGATGGAGATCGTGATGCCGATGTCGCGCTGAATGCGATCAACGAATCTCGCAAGAGTTTCCGCCGGTGGCATGCCATGCAAACGCTCCGTCCCGGAAAGATCAAGAAAAGCCTCATCGATTGAAAGCGGCTCAACCATCGGGGTGAGATCGAACATTGCTGAGCGTATTTCGCGTCCGACTTTTGAATATTTTTCCATGTTCGGCCTGATGACAACGGCATCTGGACACGCTTTGAGGGCTTTGAACATGGGTTGTGCGGAATGCACCCCGTAAATCCGAGCGTTGTAGCAGGCGGTTGAAACCACCCCGCGCTCTCCACCGCCTATGATAACTGGCTTGTCTGCCAGTTCCGGATTATCGCGTTTTTCCACCGCTGCATAAAATGCGTCGCAATCGAGATGGGCGATGGCAAGTTGGGTGATTTCGCCGTGATGAACGATGCGCGGACTACCACAGGCGTTACAACGCCCTTCAACCTTGGAAGAATAAGCCCATGTGAAACAGTCCCGGCAAAGGTGCGTCGTATGAGCGTTCTCTGCCATCGCGATTCAGAGCGTGTTAGGGTTGCCCAGGCCTTCCAACCGCGCTTCCCGGTGCTGCTGCCGAGCGAAGGATTTGCTGGAGGAAAGTGATTTCCGCACCGCCGGTTGGCGTTGTCCTGTTCAGGAAGTCGAAAACCTTACCGTCTTTGAGGCCGAAATCGCCAATTTCCTGAACGAGGCCTTCTTCATCGAAATAGACGGCAACGACCCTTTGATCGACCACGCGACCGCGCGCGAAAGCCGCCCGTTTCTGGATCGTCTGGCTGATGTAATAATAGCCTTCGCGTCCGAAGGTCTGGATAGTTGAAGGGGTTCCAAGTGCGAGAAGAACCTGCTCCTGGCTGGCGCCAACCGGCACCTGCTGGAGTGCTTCAGGGGAAACAATATAGCCGTGAGTGAGGGTCTGAGTGAAGCAACCGGAAAGAACCAGCGGGAGAGCGACAAGCAAAGCAGCCGTCAATGAACGGCTTCGACCTGTCGATTGAAGCCCGCGGCTGTTACTGGCAGGCGGCGACATCCAGCTTGGAATCACTTTCATTTCGTTCTCATCTTGATATTTTGACCGGCGTCCTCACATCACTGCGGTGAAGGACTTGTTGTTTCTTGTCCTTTTACAAATCGTCCAGGACAAGAACAGCACCCATGGCACATCTTTGTCTC
Source organism: Pseudomonadota bacterium (assembly GCA_039181265.1). Classification (GTDB taxonomy): domain Bacteria; phylum Pseudomonadota; class Alphaproteobacteria; order Rhizobiales; family JACESI01; genus JBCDCU01. The sequence continues at coordinate 9,850 of JBCDCU010000091.1, forward strand.
TCCGCAAGTGGCGAGAAACGCTCTTGCCTATGGCATGAAATGAAGCCATACGCAATAATCGGCATGGCGGTATACCTTTGGGATCGATCCGGAGGTGTGTCGCTGTCTACCACAGGATTTTCTTATGATTGTTAATTTGCGCTGGCTTGGTCTGGGCGAAAAGGCTGCCGACCCGCGGATCCGTGCCGTCTACGACGCTTTGGTGCGCCAGGCCCGGGAGCCTGTCTTTTACACATCTTATGGCGTTCCAGATACGATCACGGGTCGTTTTGACCTGATTGTCCTTCACACATTTTTCTGTTTCTACCGGAGTAAGGAAGCCGATGACGCTTTGCGAGACTTCGGACCGGAAGTGTTCGACACGTTCTTTGAGGACATGGACCGCTCATTGAGAGAAATGGGCGTTGGATATCAGGCCGTGCCGAAGCGGATCAAGAAAATGGGCGAGGCGTTTTATGGTCGCGTCACTGCCTATGACAATGCATTGGCAAGTGGCGAAGATGCCGAAATTGCTGAAGCGCTTCACCGTAATCTGTTCCCGGATTTGGAAGTCGCGCCAGACAACCTCGATCGCTTGGTTCGCTACGTTCGAGCCTCCGTGGACGTGATGACAGCATGTGATCGTCCTGCACTTATTGAAGCTGAGTTTGTACTACCGGATCCGGCAGCGTTTCTGGCTGAAGAGCAATCCAATCAGAGTTCATCAGGTGAGGATGGAGCATAATGGCCCGTTCACATGAACCGGATACCGGGGCGTCGGAGCACCACGAACTGGCACCTCTTGCACCACGGCCTGTCGCGGTTGGGTCTTTGCCGCGCACCGGCCGCCATGTCGTGATGACACTGACGGACGCTGAAACGAAGGCGGTCGAAGAAAGCTTCGATCTCGCAGAAATAAAAACATTCGAAGCGCGTCTTTTGGTCGAACGTCTTGAAAAGGATACCGTCAGGGTAACGGGAACCCTTTCAGCAGATGTGGTTCACCATTGTGTGGTTTCACTCGAACCCGTTCCTCAAACCGTCACGGAAGACGTGGACGTCAAACTCGTTCCGCAGACGACTGGCGACCAGTTCGTAACTGATGAGGATGGGGCGTTGATCATTACACTCGATGAAGATGTGCCAGATACCTATCGTGGCGGCATTGTCGATGTCGGCGCTCTTGCATTGGAGTTTCTTGCGTTGGGCCTCGATCCCTATCCCCATGCACCGGACGTCACGTTCACGCCAGAGCAGGAAAATGACGGTGCGGGATCACCTTTTGCCAAGCTAATTGCGATCAAAGACAAGCTTAAACCCAATTGAGTTCGTGAAAGAAATAAGCTTGCGATTGCACAGAGCGGCAGGATCGTGCCATATCCACCG
>JBCDCU010000092.1:0-11084 GCA_039181265.1 Pseudomonadota bacterium
CGCTTCCTTATGTTCAGACGTCACCACGGCATCCATAACGCGGCTCTTTGAAGTGAGAATATCGATTGCCGGATAATGATAGCCCGCAGCGAGCTTTCGCGACAGGATGATATGGCCATCGAGGATCGAGCGCGTTTCGTCGGCGACAGGCTCATTCATGTCATCGCCTTCGACAAGTACCGTATACATGGCGGTGATTGATCCCTTGTCGTTCATGCCAACGCGCTCCATGAGCTTCGGCAGATTGGCAAAGACTGATGGCGGGAAACCACGGCGGGTAGGGGGCTCGCCAGCAGCAAGACCAATCTCGCGCTGGGCGCGGGCAAAACGCGTCACTGAATCCATGAGGAATAAGACCCGCTTTCCCTTGTCCCGGAAGTATTCTGCAATTGCAGTCGCAACAAACGCCGCTTTCGCTCTTTCCATAGAGCTCTTATCCGATGTCGCAACGACGAGAACCGTCTTGCGCATTCCTTCCGGACCGAGATCATGTTCGATGAATTCGCGCACTTCACGACCGCGCTCGCCGATCAGCGCCAGAACCGTGACATCGACCGCGGCACCTTTCACAAGCATCGCAAGCAATGTGGATTTCCCGCCGCCGGCCGCCGCGAAGATCCCCATTCTTTGCCCTTCACCTGTGGTGAGCAGGCCGTCAATCGCTCTCACACCCATGGAAAGCGGGCTATCGATCACCCGGCGGGTCATCGGGTCCGGTGGTTCCTGATAAACCGGATAGTGTGTTTCCGGTTCAAAGTGATCGGGTTTGCCGTCAATAAAGTTGCCGAGGCCATCCATGACCCGTCCCAACAAACCTTCGCCGACAGGGACGTTTTGAACCCGCCCGGTTGGATGGACTTCCGTCTTCGGGGCAACGCCCTGGGTTTCGCCGATCGGCGACAGAAGCGCCTCCTCATCGAGAAACCCCACAACTTCAGCAAGAAGGCGCACACCCGTCGCCCGCGTGTAGAGTTCAACAATCTCGCCGACCTGAACGTCTGAAACAATCGCGTAAATAATCGTACCGACGACCTTTGTGACCCGACCGCTCATTGCATAGAAATCGTGGTCGCCTAGTGCCTCGTTTACCGCGCGCGGATAGTGGCGGGTCCGTTCCGACAGGCTTTGCAACCGCCGGTCCAGAATATCTGCATAATCAAAGGCGTGAGCTTCGCTCATCAAGACGGCTCCCGATCCTGCGCCTGCTCCTCATCGTCCACGATGCCGGACAGGCCACGGGTAATCTTGCCGATCACCAGTTCGAGTTCCTCAAGCTTTTCGCCAAGATTGCAATCCACTCTGCCAATGCGGGATTCAAGAACAACATTCGGCGCGTCAAGTGACGCATCCTCAATCAGATCAATGATCTCGACTTCCGGTGCGCTATCCACCAGCTTCTGAACCCGGGCTTCGAACCCACTCATCAATTCCGGCGGGACGCGGAGTTGCAGACGTGTTTGACGGCGCATTTTCGTCAGGGCCGTAGCGACCATGTTTTCCGCAAGTTGCGCATCATCGTAATGAGCAATGATCTTGCGAACACTCGTTACGACCACATGGGCGAGGCTCGATTCAATTTCAGCAAGCCCCTTATCGAGGCTGATCTGTTCGTTGACGAGACGCTCGAACGCGTCGCGTTCCGCCATCTGCTGGCCAACTTCGAAGCCACGCTTCTTCTCAAGCTCGAAATGCTCTTCCGCGTCGGCCACAATCTGACGGGCCCGCGCTTCCGCGTCGCTGACGATAGTGTTTGCCTGAGAAAGAGCGTCAGCGTCCTCGGCCTTTATGATGCCGGATCCATTCTCAAGCCGGAAACCAATTTCAGAAAGCCGGTAATAGGTCATGCCAACGCGCCCTTTCTGTCGATCAGGCGGCCCAGGCTTGTCCGTTGTTCCTGGGACAGTGGCGCGGGTTTTACAACATTCTCCGACGCCGCACGCGGCAAGGCCAGCTCAAGCAAACGCCCAAGCGCATGGTGCGCTGAGCGGACGTATAGGAGCATCAAATTCAGGCCAAGAATGACGGCCGGGTTGTCACTGTCGCTATGCGGCTTGATGACGGCTTCGTCTTGGTTCTCTCCCGCATCAGTCTGAGGCTGAGTGTAGGGTTTGAGCATAAGATCGAGCGACACTTCGTGGCCAATCGCCGGAATATTCGGATGGAACGCGGGAGCCTCGCGGGTCGCGGTCATGTAAGCGTCTTCACCCAAAAGCTCTCTGACCCGCTGCTTATCAGCCCGAAAAATGCATTTGAGAATTTGCGGGTGAAGTTTGGCGGCCGCCACATGCCGGGCACAGTCATCCAGAACCGGGCGCGGCGCAAGGGCAAGCCGGGCAGCTCTTGTCAAACTGCTATCTATCTTAAGCGCATGAAGAAATTCAGTCGTCGCGACATCCCGTTCCAACGCCATTTTTCGGCATACAGCTCGATTGATCGCATTCTCGAAGGCAGGATGACTTGCAAGCGAGCGCACCTTGAGGGCATCGAAGGTATCGAGGGTCAGAAAATCGTCGTGAACAAAGGACAAAGGTTTCGCAAGCCGCGCCGAAATCAGCGCCAGAAGGCTGAAGTGATTGTGACCGGCGGCGCTGTCAGACATTGGGAAACTGTCCAGTCTCTCTACTCAAGTTAATAGCGCAGTCCGGAAGTGGGCACCGAAAGGGCCTGTCTACTCGCCGGGCTGCACCTGTTCGTTCATTGCGGTTTCGGCCTGTAGACGCGCACCGCGTGCCCGCGCGAAGCCGACAATTGCGATAATGTTCGTCACCACCAAAAAGAAGAGCGCGACACCGACGCCGATCGCCAATTGCCAGAAGAGGCCGGTATCGCTCTCCCGAATGGCAAGGCCCGGTAGGATCTCGGTGACCGGCGTGCGGACCGTATCACTCATGACCTGTGGGCGTTCGGCTTCCACGAGAACCACAGTGACGTTTTCATATTCGACACCTTCGATCGCGTTGCTCACGAGACGGCGGATTTGCGGTGTGAAGAAATCAAGGTCAACGCCCGCTCTGTGTTTGATGAAGACCGCAGCAGATGAAGGCGTGACAGCTTCGCCTAGATCGGGGTCTTCGGGAAGAACGATATGAACCCTGGCTGTCAGAACACCATCAATCTCGCTCAGCGTTTTTGAGACTTCCTCTCCAAGCCCGTACACAAAACGGACACGCTCTTCGAATGGCGATGACATAATCCCGCTTTTTTCGAAGATTTTACCGATCGAGTCGCGATTCTCACGAGGAAACCCGTTTTCCTTCAACGCGTTGATTGCGCGGGGCAGATCGGTCTCCTCAACCCGCACATTGACGCCTTCTTCGCCGATATATTGTTTTTGAGCACTGATGCCGTTCGACATCAGGACGGCCAGCATCTCGTTCGCTTCGCGCTCGGAAAGGTTGGTGTAAAGATCAACCTTGCATCCGGCTAGAACGAGCATCAGGCAAGCAATCAAAAGGTGCCGCACGTTCAAAAGACCCCCCGCGGTAAGAGTTGTGGCACGAATGTTAGCTACGCTTTACTGACCCTTCATCAGGGTGTCGAAGGCTTGTGTCGATTTACCGGTGAGCTTCGACGTAACGTCCATCAGCATCGAGTATTTGACAACTTCGAGCTGCAATCCGATCAACTGATTGCCGCTCGTAATCGGCTGATCAGCAATGCTTGTGATGGCCGTTTCCTGATTATCGAACACACCACGCAGGCGGCTCAGACCATCCAGAATTGTGTCACCTGTTTCAACAGCCGGCACCTCTGACGCCTTCTGGTCCAGATCAAGACCACGCAGTGCACGAGACTTCTCGGCATCGGTCACCACACCATCAACAGCACCACCGACGGGTGTCACGGCTTGGCTTGCGTCACCGTTTGCAGGCGCTCCGACAACCCTTGAATCGACTTGCGCAACCGTCATCGGCTGGGCAGGAACATCAACGGCTTGGTCAACCGGTTGTGCACCGGACGCAGCGCGAGCCTGTTCAAGGGCCGCCTCGAAGCGCTCGATAGACACGCTTCTGCCGTAAATCGGCTTAAGATCAACCTGACCAACCTGATCGACACCGTTGACCTGGCCGTCCATTGCACGAAGGTATTGGTTATCGATCGCCGTGCGGGCACCCGCCGTTTCAACCGTCATAACACTCTCCCAATCAAACCGTTTATTGCGCCTCGCAATTCAGCAAGACGCGGCTTTTTATTCTCTCACTTAATTCTTAGCACGAAGGCTGAAGCCGTCATACCGTTTCAAGTGTCTCTAATGTGTCCGACGCGATACGCGCGAACGGTGTCCCATCGGCTTCTTGCTTGACGCTCTCCAGCATGGTGCGTCCTTCGGGGATATTGCCAACCTGGATAAGCGCAATTCCCAAGAACGCACGAACACCATCGGTCGGAGGGGCTACCTTGAGCTTCTCCACCGCCGATGCAGGATCTCCGGACAATATATCGAGCATACCTTGGCCGAGATAACCGGCCTCCTGCTCGGGCCGCAGGGCTTTCACCGCATCAAATATCGCGTTGCCATGAACCATAAGCCCGCGTGAGACTGCAATAAAACCGATATCGGAAAGCAGCCGAATCTCGTCCGAATCCAGAATTTCAGACATGAAGTCACCTATTCCATCATGTTCAACGACTGAATGCCCACCAACAATCAGTATTTCAAGTCTGACGCCCGCAGGAATTATTGTTTTTTGACACAGTGTGCGGATCCTGAAGCGTCATAGGACCAAACACAGGAATTCTACAACAACTCTATTCGTTCGGCATGCTGTGTCCAGCGCCAAAACACCACTTGGTAAACTCAACGGCACTTGTCAGACGAATTTGCAACACTACCGGATCGGAATTGTTCGACACGGCGATTTAAGCGGTGCTTTTTTGCATCCGACAGGGTAACCATAGCTCACGGGAAACCACCTTAACCACGCTTGTCATGGTAAGTGTGCGATTAAGCACACTTTGAACGAAGAATTTCCGCGAAAACACAAGGAACGCAATTCGGGATCGCAGTTGAGGGTCGGAACGGGGATCGATGACAAAGTTTCTCACGCTACTTTCAAAACGCAATGACGTCGTTCTCGCGTTTCTTCTGATTTGTATCGTTTTCATGATGATCCTGCCGTTGCCGACGATCCTCGTCGACACGCTGATCGGCATTAATCTGTGCTTGGCCGCCATCCTTCTAATGGTCGCGGTCTACCTTTCAGATGTGGTCAAGTTTTCCGCATTCCCGTCAATCCTGCTTCTGACAACGCTTTTCAGGCTTGCACTATCCATCACCACGACCCGTCTCATTCTTCTTCAGGCGGATGCCGGTAAGATCGTGGAGACGTTTGGCAATTTCGTTGTGTCAGGGAACCTCGTCGTCGGTGCCGTGATCTTTTTGATCCTCACCATTGTGAACTTCATGGTGATTACCAAGGGTTCGGAGCGTGTCGCTGAAGTGTCCGCGCGCTTCTCTCTCGATTCAATGCCCGGCAAGCAGATGTCCATCGATTCCGATATGCGGGCCGGCATGATTGAAATGGACGAAGCCAAAGCACGGCGCGGCAAACTTGAAAAAGAAAGCCAGCTCTACGGCGCCATGGATGGCGCTATGAAGTTCGTCAAAGGCGATGCCATTGCAGGTCTCATAATTATTGCCGTCAATATCATCGGTGGAGTGATGATCGGTGTGAACCAGCGCGGCCTGACGATGAGCGAGGCGCTTGATATCTACGCGATCCTGACGATCGGCGATGGACTGGTGTCCCAGATCCCGGCACTCTTCATATCGATTACCGCAGGTTTCATCGTGACCCGGGTTGCGTCCGATGAAAACGAAGACCTCGGCAGCGACATTGCCTATCAGCTTATCAATGAGCCGAAAGCGTTGATGATCGCCGGCGGCATTCTCGTTGGATTCGCATTGGTTCCGGGTTTCCCGGCCATTGTTTTCGTCCCATTGGCGATACTGGTCTTCGCCGTCGGGTTTTATGTGATGCATTCCCGAAAACAAGCGGCAAGCAGCTCGACCAGTCAGAACGAAATGCCGTCTTTCGCGCCAGCCATTGTGCCGGGCGGTCAGACACCGACACTTCCCGCGGACGATGATGATACGTTTGAGAAGGTAGAACCGGTCACCTTTGCGCTGACTGTCCCTCTGATTGTCGATATTGCCTCGACCGTGCGCGGAGCCATCAGGCCGGAAAAGCTCGACAACGAAGTCGCTCGGGTCCGGCGTGCCCTGTACTTCGATCTCGGCGTACCGTTTCCCGGCATCAATCTCAGATTGAATGACAATCTGAAAGAGGGCGAATACCGCATCATGGTCAATGAAATCCCCGTCGCAGCCGGGCAGGCGCGGCCTGGATATTTCATTGTCAGGGAAACCGAAGCCAATCTCAAAATGTTCAACATTCCTTATGAGATTGGCGACGACTTCCTGCCCAATACACCGAGTTACTGGGTCGCTTTGAAACATCAGGCGATGGTTGAGCGGGCCGGGATCCAGGTCATGACGCTGTCGAGTATGCTCACCTTCCATCTCGCGCATGTTCTGAAAAACTACGCCGCAGAATTCATCGGCATCCAGGAAACGATGTATCTGATGAATCAGATGGAAAAGAACTACGCGGAACTCGTGCGCGAAGCGACGCGCGCACTGCCTGCAACAACGATCACCGATGTTCTGCAGCGCCTCGTGAGCGAGGAAATATCGATCCGTGATATGCGCACGATCCTCGAAGCGCTCGTCGAATGGGGGCAGCGCGAAAAAGATCCGATTATGTTGACCGAGCATGTGAGAAGTGCGCTTGGACGCTACATCACCTACAAATTCTCAGGCGGACAGAACGTCATTCCGGCTTATCTTCTGTCCAAGGAAATCGAAGACGAGGTCCGTGGTGCGGTTCGTCAAACAAGCGGCGCATCCTATCTTGCGCTATCTCCGGACGTTCACCGCCAACTGATCGGATCGCTCAAAACGGCGGTCGGCAATATCAATCAGCACGCGATGACACCAGTCATGCTCGCACCAATGGACATTCGTCGCTTCATGCGCAAAATCGTTGAACGGGATTTTCCGACGCTGGCGGTTCTCTCTTTCCAGGAACTGACACCCGACGTGAATGTTCAGCCGCTTGAACGGATCAAGTTTCTTGCTCAGGGCGCTCAGGCCCGGCTCAATTAATGGGAATATAAAGTGGGCGGGCGATACCGGCTTCTTGTCTACCTCATCGCCTTTGCGGGTGCGAGCCTGATTGCCCTCGGCGCTCTCGGTCTGGCCGATTTGCGAACGCTTCTGCTGGTCGCGGGTTTAACGGCGCTCTTCACAGGCATGGTTCTGAGGTTCGAGGCAACCGGTCAGTATTGGTATCGCGGTCTCTTATCGCTGGTGATCGTCACTACCGTGATTATTTTTGCAGTTCTGCCCTTCACTGGCGGCGAAGAAGGCTTGGCCGAACTCACTGATATTGCATCGATCCTACCCGATGTTCCCGATTGGCAACTCGTCCTTGTCGCGCTTTTTGGCGGTTTCGCACTCATGAGCATTGACGAACTTGAGCGCGATACGATTGGCAGGCGCTCGTTTGCACCGGACATTGCGTTCGGGCTTCTGTTGTCTTTCGCCTTTTACTGGCTTGTACTCTACGCGCTCGGAGACACGGATCCTGCGAGCGCCACTGGAATTGCGGGCGCCGTTTTGGGCGACACCGCGATCCACTACATCATCGTCATATTGTTCTTCGCGGTCCTGTCTTATGTGGTTCGCTCCTTCATTGAATCGTTTCTGGTCGGAGGAGCTGCCGTACAAGCAGGCAAGGGTCGCCTTTATACCGGCTCGTTGCGGCGCTTCGTACGGATCCTGATTGGCTTTCTTCCATTGTTGGGCTTTCTTGGAACGGTCCTTGGCATCATGAACGCTCTCGGGGGCTTGCCCGCATTGTTTGGCAATGATGACAGCGGCATTTCCGATCTGTCTGGAGCTCTTACACAAAGCCTCTCAAGCATTTCCCTTGCGTTTGAGACGACCATGCTCGGTCTGGTCGCAAGCATGATTGCCTCATTGCTCTTGAGCTATGTTGAAAAACGTGAGCGGGACCAGGATATCGCAGAAGAGGCCTGAGCTTATGGACAGCGGGGAGGGGGACCAGGACACCTTTGATGGCTTTGATCCGTCAGTTGATATTCTGGTTGGGCTCGTTGCAGTGGTCCTCTTGGCCACAATCTTGTTTCTTCCCCTGGCGGACCTTTCCGAACGTCGCGCAACAACGGCGCGGGCAGTTTCCGAAACACTGACGCAAGACCTCAACCTGACGTTTGAAGGAAACCCAACCGCGCTCTTTCTCGCAAGTGCAGATGGCATAGAAATCCTGCCTCGCCGCGACGACGCGCCTCCAATCGGGCTTGATGACATTCTTGATGCCAATGTCCTCGTAGCGCGCCTCAATGATGCAAGAGAAAGCCAAGAGCATCCTGTCATTTTCATCGGTGAGAGGGGGCAGGAGGCCGTCTTCCTCATGGAACGTCTGTTGGAGCGAGCCGCCCTTGAGCGGTTCAGCCGAATCTACCTTGACGAGAGTTGTGATTATCTGAGCGACACCTTCAAACCGTCCGGTTGTGTCAGCCTGATCGGCGGCAGGGGAGGCGAATAGTGCGCGACGGACAGATGATCGTCCTGGCTGATATCGCAGCCAGCACCCTCGGCATCGCATTGTTATTGTTGACGATTGTTTATGCGGGTTTCGGGACACGGACTGTTGAACCCACAACGCGAGAGCGACTGGAAAGTCAGGATATTGCCCAGGCTTTCAAACCTGTGACAGCCGCACCATTATCGGCAAACACTATGATCCAACACCTTCATGGGCGCAGTCGTGCAAGCCCGGACGGAACGCGGTCAATTGAGGTGTTCGCGGATCGCATTGAACTGCGATTAACGGGGATCAACGGCGCGGTCGAAGCCATTGTGTTGCAGCGGGACGCCAGCGATTTTGGCTCGCGATTGAACGCGGCGCTCTCTGACGCCGCATGGCGCGAAAAACCCGTCCCGCTGTTTCTCTTCTCAAATCAGCTGTTCAACGTGGTTTATGACGCGGTCGCACAACGTGGAATCGAGATTGCCATCTTAAACATTCCAAGGGCGCTCGTCGGACGTGACAGTTCCGGTAACACGGGCTGGAGCCGGTCGTTTTCGGTAATTCTGAAAAAGGATCAGCCGGTTGAAGCTTTTACAAATGATCTCGCGAGTCTTCTTGCCGGAGAAGAGCCGGCGACACAGCCGCGGCAAGCAAACACCGGCGCCGGTGAAAATGCTGGAAGTGGCGGTGTTTTTGGCTTCGGTGAGGGTATCACCCAACGGGTATTCAATCTCTATGATCGCGTCATCGCGTTTTTATCATCGCTCGGCATCGGCCTTTTACTGATCAGCGCGGCTGCGCTCATCCTCGTGACAGAATGGCGACATAAAGCACGCGGTTAGTGATAATTTTCACCAAAGCGTATCAAACGGCACAATCTGCGGTTGGATCGTGTATAAAGTCTTACAGAACGAAGATGTTTGAGGGGAAACGACATGAGCGAGATTAGCAGCGGCGGAACCCTGCCGCTCATTCCGACGCCCGCACAGGAACAAAAGACAGAAATATCCAATGATCACCTGCAACATGTCGATGACAAGCAGAAGCAGGAATATCAGATGGAGACGAAAACGGCCGAATTCGAAAAAATGCTGAATGACCAGCAACAAATCACTGAGGTCACACAGAATCAGCAAAGCAATGTTTTCGATCCGGCTTCTGAGATTTCACAAGGGTCAGTTTTCCAGGCACCTGGAGAAGCTCGTTCCGTTTAGACTGACCTGACCACTCGGCGATCCGCTTCGAATGTCGGTTGCCCAATAACTTTCGCGCGCAAAACAAACAACCAAGAAGAACGCGACATCAAAGACGATAAGAAACATGCGACCGGTTTTTGGGGGGTGAAATGATCAACTGGTCGCCGGAATTCCAAGGCCTTGATCAAACGACAAAAGACCTGCTCTTGCGTCAAAGCACACGCAGGACCTTTTCGAACAACGGTATCATCTACGTTCAGGAAGATGACGCCGACAGATTCTATTTCGTTGAGAGTGGCTATGTGCGGCTCTCTTATCTGATGGAAGACGGAACGGCGATCCTCTATGCGATCGTCCCACCCGGGCAGAGTTTTGGAGAACTTGGCGTGTTTGACCAGAGTTATTATCCAGATACCGCCTCATCGATTGGAGAAGCGACCGTTGTCGGCGTGCGCTCCGATCTATTCCACGATGATCACCATCAGAAGTCGGTGTTGATGGATGCACTGGGCAAATTGATTGCAAAACGGTACCGCACCTACATCGACGTGACGAAGAGCCTTTATCTGAGCACGCTGACAGCGCGCCTCGCGCAATCCCTGTTGCGCCTTATTGATAGCCTCGGCGAGACGATGAACTACGAAGGGCGGCAGGTCTCGTTTCTCGGATCCAGTGTCACACAGAGCGATCTTGGAGCCATGGCGCGCGGAACACGGGGCAACGTTAACCGTGCGTTAAAGTCCTGGGAACGCGAAGGATGGATTGTGGTAAAAAATCGCAGGATCATCGTTTTGCGACGCCGGGAACTTGAGATGCTGACGATTGATGAGGGCTTTTGATGGATACGAATGACGAAGCTGTCGGGGAAGGCGGTTACGATTTTCGCATGACCACCCTTGAGGAAGACCTTGCCGGAGAGAACGGCGCAGCCGTGAAAGAAGATGCTGCTAAGCGCCTCATGGAAATAGGAAACCGCTTGAAGCAGGCCATGGATCAAGGCTTGCCAAAAGAAGAGTACGAGAAAACAGAAATCACCTATAGGGCCCTTGCTGCCGCTCACGAAATCGTGATAAATTTTCCCGTGAAGGGGCAAGGTCAGTAGGAATTTGCACGTCAGCGTGCACCATTAAAGGAGAGAAGGATGGCATTACCTACAGTTACCGCCGCCGGTATCGATGCGGTCAACGCAACAACACCAGGCTTTGACTCGTTTCCGTTTGACGTAAACCGCGACGGTTTTGACCTTATTTTCCGGCAAAGCCAATTGCAG
>JBCDCU010000093.1:0-10984 GCA_039181265.1 Pseudomonadota bacterium
CTTCCTGAGCGACGGACACGATGTTTGCAGCGTTTGATGCAGTGGCTGTCATAAGGCCGAGCGACATCGCTACGCCAAATACGAATTTGCGCATTAGGTAACTCCCATAATGTGTTGAATCAGAACCGGTTTTGGCTCCGAATGTGTAGATTTACGAAGCGTGCGGCATTTGGATCACAAACCGTCAGGACAATCGGCCTGGTGCGACATTCTGTCCATCCATACGGGCATTCGCTCACGCTGCTCCGACAAACCTCACCTCCCCATGATTGACCGGGTTCCTGCGGAAAAGCAGTAAACAAAGGACTGTGATACGGTGCCATCACCACACCGATAGCAAACCATTCCAAGCCGTGTCCCTCACTCAACCGCAAAGCCGAACAGAACAGCTTCTTTTTGAGCGCGAACGGCGCGGGATCCGCACGCTTATGCTGATGCGCGGCCTCTTTGTGCTGATCCTGATGGCAGTTTCTCTTTTGATCGGCGTCACCCTGTTCGAGAAGATCGCGATAACAATTATCGGCTTCAGTCTGCTCGCCGCAATCGCCCTATTGCTCTATTTGCTCGCCCGCCAAACCGCCATCTATACGATCGGGCTCTGTGGCTGCCTGATGGATCTTGCGCTTTTAAGTGTACTTCCGGTCATCTGGTACAATTCGGTCGGCGGCAATTCCGTTCCGCCCTCTTTCATGCTCAAAACGCAGATTACTGATGTCACCCTTGTTATGATGGTGCTCAACGCGCTTGCCCTAAGACCGCTCTATCCCCTGGTCATTACAGCCGGTGGCATTGCAATACATGCCGCTCTTTTGACCTATGCGCTTACCGATCCGCGCACCATCGTCTCACCGGATTTTGTCGCGGAGGCTTTTAGCTCGGCGCTCAAAGTGGATCTTGTCTTGGTCAACATGTTCATTCTGGCGCTTGTAGGCGCCATACTTGCCGCTTTCACGCTTGGTGCGCGCCGAACGCTGATGCAGGGCGTGAAACTGGAAGTCACCAACGCCCAGATGAACCGGTATTTCTCGCCCGGCGTTGCGGCAACGATTTCAGAAGATGCGGATCAGGTGCGTGGCGTTGGCGGACGCACACAGGATGTGGCGGTGCTCTTCTCCGATATCCGTGACTTCACCACGCTCACCGAACGCCTTCAGCCGTCAGACGTGGTGTCCTTCCTGTCCGATTATCATTCCCGCATGCTGGACGAAATCTTCGCCCATGGCGGGACCATCGACAAATTCATCGGCGACGCGATCATGGTGACGTTCGGAACGCCCAATCCTGCCCATGATGATGCTGAACGCGCCGTACGTGCAGCCCTAGCGATGAACAAGGCCCTCGCTGACTTGAATGCAGAGCGCCGAAACAGCGGCCTTCCCGATATCCGGCACGGGATCGGCATTCATTTCGGGCCCGTCATTGCCGGGAATATCGGAACCAAAGACCGGCTCGAATACACTGTGATCGGCGACACGGTGAATGTTGCAAGCCGCATTCAGGATGCCTGCAAGGCTGTCGGCACATCGCTTCTGATATCAGAGGCTGTGAAGGCGCGCCAGCCGGTTGATATCGAAACCGAACCCCTCCCCGACCGCAAGGTCAAAGGCCGAGCAGAACCGGTTCAACTTCATGCGGTTGTAGAGCCGACCGCCTCGGCTTAAGCGATCGGCATGATCCGCAGCCTATTTAACTCAAATCACCGGGATACTGTCAGACCGAGGAGGAAGCGATTCTCCGAGAAATCACCAGCGAGAAACCCTGAGAGAAAATCCTCCCGTTCATATTCGGCGGTTAGAACAAGGTGCGGGGCGATTTCAAAATCAAGCCCGACATTCGTGAGCTGGGTCCAGTTGGCAGTGGTATCGGGCCGTAATTCATCCTCGTTCAGGAAGGAGAGTTTACCAAATAGGCGAAGCCGATCCCGGGCGCGATAATCGATCTGGGCAAAGAATGTTCGGCCGAGCGTGCCCCCACCACCGAAATTCGTCTCCTCACGGAAAAAGGTATTCGCGATAAAGCTGACATTGACTTTATCGGTCGCGGCGTAGGTCACCCAGGCATCAAGGGTTGGTTCAATGAGGTCATCAAAAAAAGGATCCGGAAAAAACTGTCCGCGATAACCCGCCGCGATCTCGCCGCGCAATCGTTTCAAAGGATAAAACAGCAGTCCCGCGGCAGCGTGAACACCTGTCGAACCACGTTCGAAACCGTTGCGGTCAAAACGATCATCGAAGTCCCAGCGGTTGTAGCCAGCTTCAACAAAGGCGTTAGTTTTTTTATTGAGATTTAGGCTTCCCCGCAGTCGTGCATCATAAACAAAGCTGTTCTCGTCGTCGCGATTGAGGCTGAAACCAGCATTGGCAAACACGTTTTCATTGAGGTTGCGCTGCACGCCACCACGAAGGGTTATTGCCAGATCCCCAAAAGCTTTCGTCAGGAAGGCCCGTGCGTTGATCCTTTGATCCCGCGAGGAGCGGTTCGGATTGAACGGTATCGTAACATCGCCGCGTGATTCCTGATCAAGAACGTAACTACCCACCAGTTCAAACTGGAAATTCTCCGGAAGATCCAACCGACCATAGGCAAAGACCCGTGCGAAAATCTCATCCGCCTCGCCGTTAGTCGGGAAGTTGTCGGAATTAACGAAACCGGCAAAATTAAATGCATGATCCTGCCAGTCGGAGCTGAGCCAGGCTGAAGCCTTCGAAGACAGGAAAACGCCTTCCTCACGATTGAAGGGGCTCTCATTCACGTTATCTGAATATCCGACAGCCAATCCCGCCTCACCGCCGGTTTTAAACGAGCCAAGCGTCAGAGGCTCGCGCGGTTCAAGACTGCGGTAATCCAGATTGAGATTATTGGTGAGATCAACTGACTGCGCATGCGTCAGAGGCACTGATAGGCATAAACTCAGCGTCGCTATCGGGAGGCATATGCCAAGACTTGATCGCATTGGTAGTGCAGAATTGTCGCAAGTAAACGTCTGCACCAATAGACTGGTTTATGGTTAATCAATCGTTACACAAAAATCATTACATCTGTCATAGCCCTTTGACTACAAAACTGTTTAGTCCATCAATGGGTGATTGCGGAATTCGTCGACATTTCTCTCATAACTTAATTCGAGATAAATCTTTGCTTGGTACTGATTCGCCTGGAAAGACAGAGGAATGGGACTTCGGAATGCTTGCAATACAGTCAGCCAAAAGGTTTTTTTGCCTAGCAATATTAACCATGGCGGCCCTCACCCTCCTGGCGGGGGCAAGCTTTGCAAGCGAATGGAATGTGCTCCGAGCATCCAAAGGCGTAGAACGCCTTTCAACCGAAAACCGCTGGACGCCCCTCACGCGCGGGATGACGCTTTCGCCTGGTGCCACTATCAGAACTGGCGCGCGCGGACGTGTTGTCTTGAAGCGAAAAAAGGAAAGCCTGGCGATCAGTCCCGGTACGACAATCACGCTTCCCGCAAAGGAAAACCGGAATGGCCGGACCGTTGTCCACCAATTGAGCGGACAGGTTAAATACAAGGTTCGCAAACGTGATGTGAAGCATTTTTCCGTCGATACACCGTTCCTAACCGCCGTGGTCAAAGGAACACGTTTTACGGTATCCGTTGGCGCTCAATCGTCAGAAATTTCAGTAAGCAGGGGCATTGTTGAAGTCGGTGACTACGATACCGGACAATTTGCGGAGCTCAACCGGGGCCAGTCAGCGCTGACCAGCAACCGGAGACGCGCGGGATTGCGCCTAAGTGGTCGCAATGTCGGCGAAGTTCAGCAGCGCGCGCCCACATCGAGCCCGGCCGCACGTTCGGCTCAAAATCTTCAACGCCAGCTTCGGTCTGAGACCCGAAGCGAAAGCGGCGCCTCTGCTTCGCAGCGCGCTGAAAATACTGACGCTGCATCCCGTGAACAGCGCGAAGCAAGCGTAACGCCCAAGAAATTCAATGCAACTGCCGGTTTCCGTGGCTTTGGATTCGGTCGGGCTGCGCAAATCGCGGACTCAAGCTCAGGCGCGAACGAAGTTACCGACCTAAATGACTTCAACGCGCTCGCGGCAGCCCAACGCGACTTTGAACGCAATAACAATGCGGAGAGTAGTCGCCGGGCAGTTGTTGGCCGTGCCTTTGCAACAGGTGTTGCACCAAGTTCTGCCGTAAGTGCTCCAGGTGGCGGTGGCGCTCCTGCGGGCGGTGGCGCCCCTGCTGGCGGCGGCGCCCCTGCTGGCGGCGGCGCTCCTGCGGGCGGCGGCGCCCCTGCTGGCGGTGGTGGCGGGTTTGGAGGCTTCGGAAGTTTGGCCGACTTCTTCGCCGGTTTCGGTGGGTTTGGCGACTTTGGAGGATTTGGCGGCTTCGGAGACTTCGATGACGACGATGATGATGATGATGACTAAAAGTAATCGCACGTTTATCGCCATTGAAGTTAGCCATCTGACTTTCAGTTAATCTTAATCCAGAGCGGGTATCCTGAACGATATCCGCTCTGTTACCTTGGGGGTACGGGCATTCGCGGAGGATTACTTGCGCCAATGCCCGGTCACGACGATGATCCGTTCAATCCTGAAACAAGTGATGATTGCAGCGCTCTTTCTCGCGCTGTTTCTTCAGGGTGTCCTGGATCCCCTCGACAAATGGCTGCGCGATCTCCGCTTTGCCTATGATGATCGCGCGCCTTCCGGCGACATTGTCCTCGTCGATATCGATGCGGTCAGTATCGACCGCATGGGATCATGGCCCTGGAAGCGCCGCGTTCATGGCGAGATCCTCGACAGGCTGATGGCGCTTGGCGCAGCGGAAGTTGCCTTCGACGTTGATTTCAGCAGCCCCTCCACCGAAGAGGAAGATCGCCTCTTCGCCGACGCGCTGGACCGGGCGGGCGGCGGTACGATCCTCGCTGTTTTCAATCAATTCGCACGCGCGGGCGATGCTAAGGTCCACGCCAACCAGCCGATCCCGCTCCTACTTGATAGCGCGTGGCCCGGTGTTGTTAACGTGACCGCCGACTGGGATGCGCTCATCCGCACATCCCTTCTTGGAGCCGACATCGGCGGTGAGCCTGCTCAGTCCATCGCCGCTCTCCTTGCCGACTATTCGGGTGAGGCCGACGGCTCCTTTATCATCGACTACGGAATCAGGATCGATGAGATCGACCGGATTTCCGTCCATGATCTGCTCGCAGGCATTGTTGCCGAGAACCGGGTGAAAGACCGTAAAGTCCTCGTCGGTGCCTATGCCGCCGAACTCAGGGACTTCTTCCCGGCACCCCGCTTCGGCATGGTTTCCGGTCACATGATCCAGGCCGCTGCCGCCGAAACGCTGATCCAGAACCGTGCGCTCGTTCCGTCGGGGTTTGAGATCGCTGCTTCACTGACGTTTTTTGCAATCCTCGCCGGTCTCCTGATCCAGGCGCTTCCAGGCTGGATCTGGGTGATGGGGTTCAGCACCCTTGCGATTGCGGCGATGGAAGCGTCCGCGACAATCATGCAGATCGATAGCGCGTTTGCGCTTCAGACGAGTGCGTTCCACCTTTCGCTTCTTGGAATGAGTTTTGCCGCTATTGTTCAGGAAATCGATATCGGCAAACTGCTGTTGCGGCGTTCGGAAACGCGAGCCGACAATACCCAAACCATTCTCGACCGCGTGATCACGGACAATTTCGACGGGATCGTCATCATCAACGACAACGGCACGATCCATACGGCCAATGAGGTGGCGCATACTCTCCTGCACCGGATTTCCAGCGCACCACGTTCCTTCCCCGAGACACTGAATGGACTTCGGTTCGACTGTGTTGTTCCGGATAGCTTCAATCCTGTGATTGAGGCGATCGACAGAGCACCAAAACGCGGTGATGAAGACTTTTCGAGACCGTTTATTCTCGATGAAAGCTTTGGAACGGAAGGACGCATTGTCCTTGAATATGTCGTGACGCCCTCCATCCTCGGTGGCGGTGTCGATGACGAAGGACGCGCGCTTCCAGACCGGGTTTTCACCTGTATCAGCTTCCGGGATATTACCGCGAGGACGCTTGCGGAGGAGCAGACCGCTTATCTTGCGCGCTTCGATCCGATCACCGGATTGCCGAACCTCAACAATTTCTCCGAACACGTCGATGCCTATCTGATGGCAGATGAGGCAGCCTGCACCAACGCTGCCATCTGCGTATTGTCCGTGGATGACTTTCAGGACATTCAGGATGCACTTGGACCGAAATCGGCTGACGAAATCCTCGACCTTGTTGCTGACCGCATCAGAAGTGGTGTTGACGGTCAGGCGTTTCTGGCAACGCTTGGACAAGGCAAGTTTCTGATCTTCTCACGCCACTTGCAAACGCAGGCGGATGTTGAAGCGCTCACCGCCTTTATCGTTGCTCATATGGCCGAGCCCTATCACCACGGCGGACAGGCGGCGGTGACAACCGCCAGCGCGGGTATCGTGTTCCTGGATGGCAGTGCCTGCAGTGCCGATCCCTGGCTGCGGCGGGCCAAGGTCGCCCTCAACCGTGCCCGTGAGCAGACCGGCAACATTGTCTGCGTCTTCGAGCCTTCCATGGAACGCGTGATTGAAACGCGGCGCAATCTCGAACTTGATCTTTGGAAAGCCCTCGAAGACGACGAATTCCAGGTCTACTACCAGCCGCAAATGCGTTTGTCGGATGGCGAGCTGATGGGCGCGGAAGCGCTGGTGCGTTGGAAGCATCCGGAGCACGGTTTCGTTTCACCAGCTGAATTCATCCCGATTGCAGAACAATCCAATCTCATTGTGTATCTCGGCAGGCTGGTTTTGAAGAAAGCCTGTATGGAAGCGGCCACGTGGCCAAAGCCTTTGAAGATCGCCGTCAATCTGTCGCCGCGTCAGTTCTTCCAAGGTAATTTGAAAGAAGCGGTTGCAACGGCTCTTGAAAAGTCGGAACTCGATCCCGAACGGCTCGATCTGGAAGTAACGGAGGGTATCTTCATCGAGGAAGGCGAAGGCGTTCTCGACATTATGCAACATCTCCGCGCCCGCAGGGTCGGCCTTGCGCTCGATGATTTTGGAACGGGCTACTCTTCGCTTTCTTATTTGCACAGGTTTCCGCTCAACAAGGTGAAGATCGACCAGGTCTTTCTGCGCGGTATGACGGAAAGCGAGCAATCGCTTGCCATTATCCGGTCGGTGGCTGTGCTCGCCCGTGATCTTGGCATGGAGACTGTGGTCGAAGGAATTGAATCGAGAGAGCACGAAGTTCTGGCGAAACTTGCCGGTTGCACCTACGGCCAGGGCTATTTTTACGGCAAACCGCAATCATCAGAAGATCTCGTTTCGATGATGACCACGCCAGTGGATTTAAAGAAAAACGTTGATCTGGCCTGATATACGACGGACTTTCTGACCCGAACGCATCGATATTATTAGCCTTACATTTTCCGAAAATCTTTTGCGGTACCGCACTATATTAAGTTTACCTTACGTAAATTATCCTAATCGAAAGTGTTAGGACTTAATAAACGATTCGGGGATGAGGAAATGTCACTCTCTATTAGGCAGAAACTTTATGCAGGATTCGGCGCGATTCTTATGGTCGTCGCCATTCTGTCTGCCTACAGTTACTGGAAGGCTTTTTCGAATGAAGGGGCTTTCTCGCAATACCGCTCTACCGCACGCCTTTCGAACGCGACCAGCAATTTCACAAAGGGTCTCATGGAAATGCGACTTGAGATCATGAAATTTCGTTCTGGTCTCGTCGCCGATCCAATCCCGGAAATCGAAAAGAACGTCGCTGAAATGACGTCAACGGTTGAGTATCTCGCCAATATTGACAGTCAGTCGAGCGCGGTTTTCATCGACAAGCTGCAATCCGTGAGCGCTTATCAAGATGGGGCAAGCCGAGCGAAAGCTCTCCAGGATGAGCGCAATGCGCTTGTTCACGACACGCTGGACCCGACCGGAACATCTGTCAGCAAGAAACTGACAGAGATCGCAGACAGCGCCTATCGCGACAAGGCTATCGAGGCGGCCTACTATGCTGGCCGTGTCAAAACGCACCTGATGCTGGCCCGTTACTACGCCGCGGACTTTCTCCTTACGAATGAAACATCATCCGCAGAGCGGACTATGTCAGAACTCGATCTGGCAATGAGCGAACACGGGAAACTCGTCGCCGAACTGCAGAATCCGGAGCGCCGCGGGCTTGCGAGAAAAGTCTCTGAAGGCCTCGAGCTTTATGGAAAAACGTTCGCCGCCACAGTTGATGTCATCCAGGCTCGAAACGCGATCTATTCAGCGGAACTCAATCTTATCGGTCCGGAACTCATGGCGGCCACGCTTGCCGTCTCCGCCGATCAGCAAGCCATTCAAGCCACAATCGGTCCGGCTCTCTCCTCGGCTTTCAAGAGTCAGGAATGGGCCGCGCTTTTCGCCGGGCTGGTCGGAACGGTTATCGCACTTGTCCTTGGATTTCTGATCGCAAGGAGCCTGTCAAAACCAATCGTCGCGTTGACCGGATCAATGCGCCGCCTCGCTGAGGATGACACCTCTGTCGATATTCCTGCTCGAGACAGGAGCGACGAACTCGGCGCAATGGCTCAAGCTGTCAGCGTCTTTAAGGACAATATGATTGCGGCTGCGGAAATGCGGGCTCAACAAGACGCCGAGCAGGCCGAAAAAGAGGCCCGGCAGGCGAAGATCATCAATGCCATTGCTCGTTTCGAAGCCGAAGCTGAAGATATCGTTGCAACCGTCATTGAAGCCGCCCACACGATGCAGAATTCCTCCGAGACGCTCGCCGTGAACGCGGAAGAGACCAAGTCGCAATCGGTAATGGTCTCCGATGCATCCAACGAAGCGTCTTCCAATGTTCAGACTGTGGCCGGTGCCGCAGAAGAACTGTCATCCTCGATCAATGAAATCGGTCAACAGGTCGGCACATCCACCGAACTGTCCCACACAGCCGTGTCAGATGCCGAGAAGGTCAAGCAGGACGTGGAATCCCTTGCCGAGTCAGCACAGAAGATCGGCGACGTCGTTTCGCTCATCAACGATATTGCGGAACAAACCAATCTGCTCGCCCTCAATGCGACAATCGAGGCAGCACGCGCAGGCGAAGCCGGTAAAGGGTTTGCGGTTGTCGCTGCGGAAGTGAAGGAACTTGCGGACCAGACCGGCAAGGCGACCGGGCAGATTTCGGGCCAGATTTCTGAAATCCAGGATGCAACCCGTAATTCGGTCGATTCCATTACTGCAATCGGTGAGCGTATTGGAACCATGAACGAGGTGGCCTCGTCGATTGCGGCGGCTGTCGATCAACAAGGGGCCGCGACGCAGGAAATCGCTCGCAGCGTTCAGCAGGCAGCGATTGGGACCAGCAACGTCTCAAGCAATATCTCGGGCGTTCTTGAACGCGCGACGCAGACCGGCGAGGTCTCGCAAAAAGTGCTGTCGGCATCGACCATCGTCAATGAAAAGACAGAGACGATGAAAGCGAACATTCAGAAGTTCCTCGACGAGATCCGGGCTGCCTAGAGGTCCTGCCCTGGAGGCGACAAAGGTTCACCTTGCGTGAATGGCCCAAAAGATTCAGTTTGGGGCCATTCACAATCGATTGCCTTTGAACCAAATGTTGCTTTCTTCTGTCCGTCCCCTCGCCCATGCGGGACTTATTGTTTTCCTCACCCTTCTCACACAGATTGGCGGGCTTGCGTGGCTCGCGGCGCTGTTCTTTAGATGGCGTATTGCAGCCTTTCTGGTGATCTACACTGCGCTCACGTTCGCAACGCTGTTTGTTGCACCGATATTCGGACGCGAAGCGATCACCTGCCAATCGGGTGCGCCTTTGAAAATGCAGTCCTGGATCTATTGTGCGCTAAACCGCCAATACGTAACACCGGAGCTTCACCAGGCGGCTAAAGATCTTGCGCTTGCGCTCGATAAAGACAATCCAGGTACGCTGACGCTTGCGCTCGATGGCAGCTTTCCCTTTTTTGATGGTTTTCCGCTCCTCCCCCATCTGTCGCACGATGACGGAGAAAAGCTCGATCTTGCCTTCTTCTATCGTGACAGCTCCGGGTACAAACCCGGCGTGACGCGCTCACCAATCGGCTATTTCGCCTTTGAAGATGGGCCGACCCACTGCCCAAAGCGTTGGGTCTCGCTGCGTTGGGATTTTGCCTGGCTTCAGCCGCTCTGGCGGGGTCTTCCGTTGGAGGACATGCGAATGCGGGCAACGATCCAATGGCTCGCTACCGATCCACGTATCGGAAAGGTGTTGCTTGAACCGCACCTTTTGGAGCGCTACGGCATCCAAAGCGAAAAATTCCGCTTTCAAGGATGCCGTGCCGCACGTCATGACGACCACTTTCACATACAACTGTGACAGAAGCGTCCAGAATTATTGAGTTTTGTCGCTTATTAGCCGCGCTGAAGAGCAGAATTGATCTCGTCGATGCGAGGGATGCGAGGGGTGATGCGGCACAAATGACTTGCCGCTGGGCTGATAACAACGCACTTTAATAGACTATAAGGGGCGCAAAGATGCAGGTGATAAGCATGCCCGGAAGATTATTGATAGTTTTGTCGCTATTGCTCTCGATTGGCAGCACCACGAGCCTCGCCTTTGAGAAAAAGGCCAAACTGACCGATTACGAAAAAGCGATGACAAAGTATGAACGGACCGGCGAGTATGAACGATGCCTTCATACGCATCGCATAGACACCATCAGAGCGCTGGATAACCAGCATCTTCTCATCCAATATAGTCGTAGAACAAGCTATTTGGCCACAATGCCGTACAAGTGTCCTGGACTGCATTTCCACGAAGGAATTGCGTATAAATCGCATGTCGGCCAAATCTGCAGTTCTGACATTTTCCGGGTCATATCCTTCGGTGGCATCAATGGCGCAGCCTGCGGGTTTGGGACTTTCGAAAGGCTCGAAAGAAAGCCGAAAGACCAATAGGACGGCGCGAGGCTATCGAAGGTATATTGAATTCGGTTGACCGCAAAATTGCGA
>JBCDCU010000094.1:0-10960 GCA_039181265.1 Pseudomonadota bacterium
ATGGCATATTAACCGAAACCGTCGAACGAAAACGGTTTGCGTGACGAATGACGTTGAAAGCGTGAAACATCTCCTCATATAATCATAAGTGCAGGCGATTGTTATCCCGCAGCCGGAAATTGCTTCTGGAAGACGGTTCAGCGCCAAGGCGTGCACTGGTATCTTTGCGGATGATGTGCCATACCTAGCGGTTACGTAATACATCTGGATGACCACGGTCAGACAACCCGAATTTCAATCAAGCGCGAAACAAGAGCAAACTGTCATGCAATTGGACATCTACACCCTCATCTTCATCGCAATCACCGTTGTGGTTGTGCTGCAGTTGCGCAGTGTTCTCGGAAAGCGCACTGGAAACGAGCGCCCGCCCTTTGATCCTTATTCCTCGAAAGAGGAAAGCAAAGTCGAGAAGACGGACACGGCTGATAATGTGGTCACCATGCCACGCAGGCCAGGCGCCCCGGAACCGGTCATCAATCACCAATTGGACGAGGGCGACACTGTAACAGCTGTTATTGATAAGCTTGCCCAAAGTGGTACGGCGCTCAATGCCGGACTGAAAGCAATCGCTGAAGTCGATCACTACTTTAACCCGGACGAATTCGTAAAAGGCGCGAATGGCGCTTATGAGCTGATTGTTACGGCTTTTGCGGCCGGCGATCGCAAGACGCTGCGCAATCTCTTGTCCTCCGATGTTTTCGACGGTTTCGATGCTGCGATTGACGAGCGCGAAAAGCGCAAAGAGACGATTGATTTTTCATTCGTCGGTATCAATCGGTCTGTCATCTCTGCGGCAGAACTCGTTGGGTCTGCCGCCCGCGTGCGCGTTGATTTCCGCAGTGAGATTATTTCGGCGACGATGGATGAAGAGGGCCGCGTGATCGAAGGCGATCCGAACGCCGTGGACGAAGTTACCGATATCTGGACGTTTGAGCGTGACACGAATACCGGTGATCCGAACTGGAAATTGATCGCGACCGAAACACCGGAATAGATCGAGACTACCCATTTCATGCTGAGCAGGCCCGTCAGCTTCGATTCGTTGCCGGGCTGGTCGGATGATGATCACGCCTCCGCTATGCGTGCGTTCGAGAAGAGCGCGTCCCGTATGCGGCAGACCCCGCACAGAACGCGTTCCCTCGGTCCAAGCGGCGAGTCGCTCGCACGAATCGCAAACTGGGCTTATCATCTTGACGAGGGGATCCTCGGAAGCGAGGCACGCCTGTTCTTCGAGACCCATTTCGTTCCGCGAAAAGTGATCTCTGACCCTGGCGATCACGCGCGACGCGGTTTCGTCACCGGCTATTTCGAGCCGGAAGTTGAAGGATCGCTCACCCGGCAGGGGCGTTTCCAGACCCCGCTTTTGCGGCGGCCTGATGATCTCGTTGAAATCGACCGGCTCCCTGCCGGTGTGGCGCTCCCGGCAGGCTGGGACGAGACCCTGCGTTTCGCGCGGCTGGTGGATGGTCGTGTTGAACCCTATTTCGATCGCCCTGCCATTGAGCAAGGGGCCATCGATATCGATCGGCATGCGCTCGTCTATCTTGAAGACCCGATTGATGCGTTCTTCATCCACATCCAGGGCTCGGCACGGATACGCTTGCAGGATGGCGAAGTCATACGTGTCGGGTTCGATGGCAAAAGTGGTCATCCCTATTCGGCCATCGGGCGGTTCTTGATAGAGGAAGGGGCGGTTTCCCGTGAGGACATGTCGATGCAGGCCATTCGCACCTGGCTGACAGACAATCGTTCCCGCCAGTTCGAACTCATGTGGCGGAACCGGTCGTTTATTTTTTTCAGGATGCTCGAAGGATTGTCACCGGATGACGGTCCGGTTGGGGCCGCTGGTGTTCAACTCATGACCGGGCGAAGCTTGGCAGTGGATAGGATGATACACACCTTCGGTGTACCAATATATCTTAACGCTGACCTCGATACGCCATTTCGCCGTTTGATGGTTGCCCAGGACACGGGATCCGCCATTATCGGACCTGCTCGTGGGGATATATTCTTTGGCTCTGGAGAGGCTGCAGAAATAGCGGCTGGCGCAATCAAACACGATGCGGACTTTTTCCTTTTGTGGCCGAAAGACGAGCCGGTTTAACAAGCGATGGCGTCAAAAAAAACAAGACACCTCACTCCTGACGAGCACAAGTTGTGGCAAAAGGTCACCGAGAATGTGAGCCCGAAACCGGGGCATACCGCGGTTTCTAGGGGATCCCAAGATGAGAAGCCGACTGAGAAGCGTATGGCCATTCGCCATGACGATCTTGATCATAATCAGGCATCTGATGCTGGCAAAAATACACCATTGGCATACAAACATCCAATTAATGGAATAAAGGGTCTAAAATCTAGTAACAAAACCGCGAATGCCCCTGGTCGTGACTTGATTCCCTTTGACAAAAGACTGAAATCTAAAATCGCGCGGGGTCGACAGCCGATCGATGGCACGCTCGATTTGCACGGTCTGCGCCAGCATGACGCTCATCGGGAACTTGTACGGTTCCTTCGCGGTGCTTATGCAAATGGTTGGAATACACTTCTCGTCATCACGGGAAAAGGGCTGCGCGAAGACCGTGCCGATTACGCGTCGCTCATATCCGATGAACGGGGGGTTTTACGAAGAAAGGTGCCAATTTGGCTCTCAGAAGCATCTCTGCGTCACATTGTACTTGGTTTTGAACAAGCTGAGCGTCACCATGGCGGAAGCGGTGCACTATATGTTAGATTACGTAAAAACAAAGCAATAACATAATCCAATCTTATTTGGAATTTGACGTAATAAAAAACAAGGAGAGCAGTAAGCCGGCTTACCTATTTCTTCAATTTATAGGATTACACATGACACCACTTGGCGCTAAATTACGACAATTGCGTAAAGAGAAGAACATTACTCTGAAACAAATGGCAGATGGATTAGACGTTTCGAGCGCTTATCTCTCTGCTTTGGAGCATGGGAAACGCGGCAAACCCTCTTGGCCCATGATTCAGCGCATTATCGCCTATTTCAACGTTATCTGGGATGAGGCTGAGGAATTGCAGCGATTGGCGGAGGTTTCCGATCCTCGGGCCGTCGTTGATACAGCCGGTCTCGATCCAAAAGCTACGCGGTTCGCAAACGAACTATCGCGCAATATCGTGCGCCTCAATGTCACCACCGTGGAAGAGATGGACCGGATTATGAAATCCGACCCGAACTTTTCTGAAACACGTGAATAGCGTTCTTATCGACCCTCATTACGGCGCTCGCCGTTAATTTCCATCGCAATCGCGCGGAAAATTTTCTATAGAGACGACCGGAAGACGGGCGCCTTGAGGGAGGTTTGCGCTTGATACGCTATTTGAAGACAAGCAAACCGGTTGCTGAGCGTTCTGAGGAGGATTGCAAAGTCCGCGATGTGGTCGAAGCGACACTGCGCGACATCGAAGACAATGGTGACAAAGCCGTTCGCACACTCTCCGAAAAATTCGATAAGTTCAGTCCCGCAACGTTCAAGCTGACTGCGTCCGAGATCGAGGCGCAGATGAACAAGGTGTCGACCCGGGATATGGAAGACATCCGGTTTGCGCAGGAACAGGTGCGCCGCTTCGCTGAAGAGCAGCGCAAGAGCATGCTCGATATTGAGGTCGAAACGCGCCCTGGCGTAATCCTCGGCCACAAGAACATCCCCGTACAATCCGTGGGTTGTTATGTTCCCGGCGGCAAATTTCCGATTGTCGCGACCGTGCACATGTCAGTGCTGACGGCGTCAGTCGCTGGCGTCCCGCGTATTATCGCGGCAAGTCCTCCGCAAAACGGCGAACCGCATGCCGCAATTGTCGCGTCGATGCACCTCGCAGGTGCCCATGAAATCTATGTCCTTGGCGGGATCCAGGCAATCGGTGCGATGGCGCTCGGAACGGAAACGATTGATCCTGTTCACATGATCGTCGGGCCGGGCAATGCCTTTGTCGCCGAGGCCAAACGCCAACTTTTCGGCAAGGTGGGGATTGATCTTCTCGCAGGCCCGACCGAAACGCTCGTCATCGCAGATCAAACGGTGGATGCTGAACTCTGCGCAACGGATCTCCTGGGTCAGGCCGAACACGGCTACGATTCACCGGCTGTTCTGCTGACGAATTCCAAGACGCTCGCCCGTAATACGATGAACGAGGTCGACAGGTTGCTGGCAATTCTGCCGACTGCCGAGACAGCGGCAGCCTCGTGGCGTGACTATGGAGAAGTGATCGTCTGCGATACCTATGACGAGATGCTGCAGATGGCCGATGAGATTGCGTCTGAACATGTCCAGGTGATGACGGATCGCGACGATTGGTTCCTCGAAAACATGACCGCCTATGGAGCGCTTTTCTTAGGTGCACGCACGAATGTCGCTAATGGCGACAAGGTGATCGGGACCAACCACACGCTCCCCACACGCAAGGCCGGCCGGTATACCGGCGGTCTTTGGGTCGGAAAGTTTTTGAAAACTCACTCGTACCAGAAGATCCTGACCGATGAGGCGGCAGCCGAGATGGGTGAATATTGCTCCAGACTATGCATGCTGGAAGGCTTTGTCGGCCATGCTGAACAGGCGAATGTGCGGGTCCGCCGATATGGCGGTCGCAACATACCTTACGGCGAGGCCGCCATTTCCAGGACCAAATCCGGATGATCGAGTTACCGAGGACGCCTTCATTCCGTCTTGATGGGAAACGTGCACTTGTGACGGGAGGCTCGCGCGGCATTGGTCTTGGCGGAGCGGCAGCCCTTGCCGAAGCCGGTGCCCATGTCGTGATAGCCGCAAGAACAGGCGCCGATGCTGAAGAAGCAGCCGCTGCAATTCGTACCGCAGGTCACTCCGCTGAAGGCGTGGCGCTCGATGTGACAGACCTTTCTGCGGTCGCTGGGCTTGTTGCGGATGGAGCGCCATTCCAGATCCTGTTTAACAATGCCGGCACCAACAAACCGATGCCGTTCGTCGATGTCACGCCAGAGATCTTTGACGAAATTACCAACCTCAATACACGGGCTGCTTTTTTCGTGGCTCAAGCCGTTGCAAAGCGTTTGATTGCTGAAGGGCTGCCAGGTTCGATCATTCACACATCAAGCCAGATGGGGCATGTCGGCGGTATCGACCGTGCTGTCTATTGCCAGACGAAGTTCGGTATCGAAGGTCTCGCCAAGGCGATGGCGCTTGAACTCGCGCCGCACAAGGTGCGGGTGAATTCCATTGCGCCGACCTTTATCCGGACCCCGATGACCCAGCCGACGTTTGACAATCCGGAACGGCTGAAGTGGATCATGGACAAGATCAAGCTCGGACGAGCCGGCGAGATCGAGGACATCATGGGCGCTGTGGTTTACCTGGCAAGTGATGCGTCCGCATTGGTTACGGGAACAAGCCTTGTGATTGACGGCGGCTGGACCGCAGACTGACGACGATAGCGAAGGACGCGAAAAATGATCGATCTCTACACCTGGACAACGCCGAACGGACGCAAAGTCTCAATTCTCCTTGAGGAACTTGGTGTCGATTACACGGCGCACGCGGTGGATATCGGTGCGGATGAACAATTTGCACCCGACTTTCTAAAAATCAGTCCGAACAACAAGATCCCGGCAATCGTCGATCGCGAGACCGGTATTTCGGTCATGGAGACGGGCGCCATCATGCTTTACCTGGCTGATAAATATAAGAAATTCATGCCGATTGGTGAGGCTGAGCGTTGGCAGGCAATCGAATGGTTGATGTGGCAAATGGCGGGCTTTGGACCCATGCTTGGTCAAGGTCACCATTTTCTGCATTTCAATCCGGGAAAAGCCCCTTATGCCGAAGAACGCTTCGGTAAGGAAGCAAACCGGCTCTACAGCGTCCTGAACAAGCGGCTCGCCGACAAAGACTATATTGTTGGAGACTATTCCGTCGTCGATATGGCGTGCTGGCCCTGGGCTTCGCGCTATGAATGGCACGGCGTTGATATCTCGGCCTATCCGAATGTGGCTGAATGGTATAACCGGATCCGCGAACGACCCGCTGTGCAGCGGGGTTATCAGGTGCCGAAAGATATGGGTGAAATTCCCAAAGCCTGATGCTGTCAGTCTGAATACTGGCGTGCCGTCCGCAGAATGTCTTCCAGTGTATCGACATCGCCGATTGCATTGGAAAGCATCAGGACGAGACGCGTATTGAGCTTGTGGCTTTCATCGTCGCTTAGTCCTTCATGGGCCGCAATCAGCGCGCTGTAAAACCTGTCGCGTTGGTCTAGGAGGCGATCCTCACCGATGTTGAACGTCTCAAGTGCGTTTGTCATTCCGCAGCCTCTCGTTCGGCAATCAGCCCCTTCGCCCGCAACAAGGCATCCTCAATTCCGGCCTTGTTGGTATCGTCGAAAACGGCTGCCACATGCCCATCCGGCCGGAAGAGATAGATGAGATCCTGCCCATAGCGCGCCTTTAAGAGACCGTCTTCATCGCGATAGTCGCTGTCGTCGCCAATCCGAAGCACCTTCACACCGCTCAGTGCGGGCGGTGCGATCGCCCCAATTGCCAAGAGCGTGAACGTATCCTCGATGAGGTCGCTCAGAAAGACTGTACCGTCGGGGCCCTTTAAGGGAGCATCCTTGAAAGCCGAGCCGGTTGCCAGAGGTGCATCGTCTCTTGCTGTCTGAAGAGGAAAGCCCGCAAGAGAGCAGGGGACCGACAGCCTTCCGGAATTGATAAGGGTACGCGCAAAGGGAAGATCCGCCGCCATACGGAGCACTTCGTCGCGAAACGCATTGTCGATTGCAGACTTTGGCGTCATGAAATTGGTCGCGCGCGAGGAATTTAAAATGTTTTCTCTCGCTGCATGTTGGCGTTCCTCGTCATAGCTCTCAAGAAGTGCCGGAGCTGCATCTCCCTTGAGGATTGCAGCAAGTTTCCAACCGAGATTGTCCACATCCTGGATGCCGCCATTGCCGCCACGGGCCCCAAACGGGGATACGATATGGGCGCTATCGCCGCAAAAGATCATGCGGTTGTGGACGAAGCGCTCAAGCATGGCGCATCGAAACCGGTAAACACTCATCCAGTCGAGGCGGAAGGGCCGGTCTCCCACAATCGCCTTGATTCGTGGGATGACTTCAGCCTCATCAGCTTCAGCTTTTGCATCCGCTCCGGGACCGAGCTGAAGGTCGATCCGGTAAAGATTATCGGGTTGACGATGAAGCAGGGCCGATTGTCCGTGATGAAAGGGCGGTTTGAACCAGAACCAGCGTTCGGGTACTTCCGTCCCAAACGGACTTTCTTCCATCTCGACATCGATGATGAGGAATTGCTCATCAAAGGTCTCACCTTCAAATGAAAGGCCCATCCGCTCGCGGGTCGGTGAGCGCGCACCATCGCAGGCGACCACGTAGTCCGCTTCAAGGTGATACGCACCATCAGGTGTTTCGATATCAAGGCGCACATGATCGCCGCAATCTTCATGCGCGGTTACCTTGTTTTTGAACCGCAAATCGATGAGATCCGGGAAATCTCCGGCCCGTTCTACGAGATATTCTTCGACGTAATATTGCTGGAGATTGATAAAGGCCGGATATTTGTGCCCGGCCTCCGGCAGGAGATCAAAATGATAGACTTCGTCTGCGCCATGGAAGAGTCGTCCCGTCTTCCAGGTCACGCCTTTAGCGAGCATTTTTTCACCGATGCCAAGCCGGTCGAAGATTTCTAGCGTCCTTTTCGCCCAGCAGATCGCCCGAGAGCCCACCGAAACCACATTGTTGTCATCGAGAACGACGGAAGGAACGCCCTTTTGGGCAAGGTCGATTGCGAGGGCAAGGCCGATTGGTCCCGCGCCGATAATCGCTACCTTGTGTCGGCTTTCCTCTCCGTCGAGGCCCTTCGGCCGGACATAGTCGAATGGTTGGTAGTGATAAGCTGGCATTGTCCTCCACGTCTGTTCCTGTTCACGGCGAACAGGTGCCAAACGTCCTCCTAGCCCTGAAGGGCTTCCCACATTTCAATATCGCGTGTGTCGGTCCAAATCCGCGGATGGTAGATACCGCGGGCTTCGTCATAAGCGCGAGCGACGTTGAACGGCAGGCAGTGCTCGTAAATTGCGTAGTCCTGAAATTTCGGATCGCATTCCTCCCGCACCGCTTCAAACGCCTGTTTGAGCGAACCGCCGCGTGCAGCTACTGCTGCCGCCGGACGATAGGTGCTTGCGACAAAATCCTTTGTGTTATCGACCGCCGCATTCACCATTTCAGAGCCCACGAGAGCATCGCCTCGACCGGGCGCAATCGCTGCTGGCGCGAAGTCGCGGATCTGTTCAAGGGTCGCGCCCCATTCCGTCAGATAACCGTCTCCACAATAACAGGCTGAATGATATTCGACGATGTCGCCAGTGAACATGACGTTTTCATCGGGCACATGAATGACGATGTCACCCGCCGTATGAGCCCGCCCGATCTGCATGAGATCGACCCTGCGCTCTCCTAGAAAGATCGACATTTTGCCGTTGAAGGTGGTGGTCGGCCAAGTCAGTCCGGGGATTTCGTCATGGCCTTCGAAAAGGCGCGGGAAACGCTGGAATTCGGATGCCCAGTCTTCCTTTCCGCGTTCTGCCACCATACCGCGTGCCGCCTCCGACATGACGATCTGGCCAGCCCCGTAAGCCGAAGCCCCGAGAACCCGGACGGCATGATAGTGGGTCAGGACCAAGTGGGTGATGGGTTTGTCTGTGACGGAACGCACGTTCTCGATCACTTTGCGTGCGAGCCGCGGTGTCGCCTGAGCCTCAATGATCATGACGCTGTCGTCGCCGATGATGACGCCGGAATTTGGGTCGCCCTCAGCCGTAAAAGCGTAGAGCCCATTGCCGATTTCGGAGAAGCTGATCGCCTTCTCCGCCATGTCGCCTTGCGAGGCGAACGCTTTTGCCATGCGAGAATATCCTTTCGGTCTTAAGACCAGTCGCCTTCAGGCGTGCCGTTGAACCGTTTTTTGAGCCCGTCCCAGCAATCCTGATAATCGTCCTGAAGAGGTGCTGTGTTCGCGGCAAACGGCGTCAGATGCTGGGGAAAGCGCGTTTCGAACATGAAGGACATGGTGTTATCGAGTTTCGATGGTCCAAGATCGGCCCGTGATGCGCCTTCAAAAGCGGGCCCGTCCGGACCGTGCGGAAGCATCATGTTATGCAGGCTCATGCCGCCTGGGATAAATCCTTTAGGCTTGGCGTCATAGATCCCGTAAATATTGCCCATCAGCTCTGACATGATGTTCTTGTGATACCAGGGCGGCCGGAACGTGTTTTCAGCAACCATCCAGCGCTCGCGGAACAAAACGAAATCGATGTTGGCGGTGCCTTCAACTCCAGAGGGCGCGGTCAAGACGGTGAAGATTGACGGATCGGGGTGATCAAACAGGATCGCGCCGACCGGCGAGAATGTCCTCAGGTCATACTTGCAAGCCGCATAATTGCCATGCCAGGCCACCACATCGAGCGGCGAGTGGCCGATTTCGGTGACATGAAAATGGCCACACCATTTTACGATGACTCGTGAAGGCGTTTCGCGATCCTCAAAAGCAGCGATCGGGGTCTTGAAGTCACGCGGATTAGCGAGACAATTCGCGCCGATTGGGCCACGGCCTGGAAGATCGAATTTCTGTCCGTAATTCTCGCAAACAAAACCGCGCGCCGGCCCTTCGATGACATCGACGGAAAACACCATGCCGCGCGGCAGAATGGCAATTTCCTTTGGTTCGAGATCTATGACACCGAGTTCCGTGCGAAACCGCAGTCGGCCTTCCTGAGGGACAACAAGGAGTTCGCTGTCTGCAGAATAGAAGTAATCGTCCTCCATCGACGCATTGGCGAGATAAATATGCGCGGCCATGCCGACCTGTGTGTTCACATCGCCCGCGGTCGTCATTGTCCGCATTCCGGTGAGGAAATTGACCGCATCACCGGTGTGAGGCACCGGGTCCCAGCGGTATTGACCGAGCGAAATAATATCGGGGTCGATGTCCGGCGCCGAGCGCCAATAGGGCATTTCGATCTTAGAAAAGCGCGACGCGTGCTTCACTGATGGACGAATTCGATAACACCATGTGCGTTCGTTTTGACCACGCGGCGCCGTAAAGGGCGTGCCTGACAGTTGTTCCGCGTAAAGGCCATAAGCGCAGCGTTGTGGCGAGTTCATACCCTGAGGCAAGGCACCCGGCAGGGCCTCTGTCTCAAAATCGTTACCAAAACCAGGCATATAGTTCTTCGCGGTGGAAATTGAGTCCGATGCATTCGCAACTTTATTAGTCGTGGTTTGCTCGTTCACGCTCGTCTCCTCCCAAAAGCAGCATGCCCCGCCGGGCAAGTGCTAACAGTCACTTTTGTAACTAACAAGAGGCTTTTCGAAATTTCATGGCCGACAAGAATGCCTTCGATGTTGAGAGTTTTCTTCCCTATCTTCTGACGCAAGCGGCGGAAGAAACAAGCTTGTCCTTCCAGAAGGAATATAAGGGCCGCTATGGGATGTTGCGGACCGAATGGCGGGTCCTTTTCCATCTCGGTAATTACGGTGTGATGACCGCGCAGGAGATCGGTGCGCGGTCAAAAGTCCACAAGACAAAGATCAGCCGGGCGGTTCAAAAACTAGCCGAAAAAAGGTTCCTGGTCCGGAAGACCGACAAGGATGACAGGCGTCGCGAGCTGCTCGAACTGACCTTGAGCGGTAAAGAGGCCTTTAAATATCTTCGCAAGGCGGCGCAGCGGCACGATGAAAAGCTGATCGAGGAATTGACCAAAAAAGAAGAGAAGGTTTTGCGGCGCGCATTGCAGAAACTCGCCGGGCTTCCCCATCGACCTGAGAAGTGATCCGACAACGCGCCATTGAAAGGCGCTTTCTATTTCGGCTCCTGTGATTTATCCCTTCCTGTCGGAGGAAGGAATAATGAACCGCATTCACGAACTGCTGGACCGGTGGGCAGAAACCGCCC
>JBCDCU010000095.1:0-10950 GCA_039181265.1 Pseudomonadota bacterium
CGATAGTGACGCCTTGAATTGTGCTTGTAGGCTTCTGAGGCGATGATCGCGCCGGTTGTCAAACCGATAATGCCGAGCGCAATTCCTGCTCCATGGTTACGTCTATAGTGACGATGGTGGCGGTGATGGCCGTATTTGCGATAACCGTGTTTGCGATATCCGTGTTTGCGGTAAGCATGATGTCGGCGGATTCCGCGATGGTGTTTGTACCCACGGTGACCGTGGAATTTCCGATGTCCGCGGTGCACACGCTGATTTCGAAATCCGCTTCCGCGGAACCGGTGCTTCTCCCGGAAATCAACATTTACAAACTCGCCTAATTCACCTGCCTTTGAGGATTCCGCTTTTGAGTGCGATGAAACCGTCTGTTTCAAAACACTTCCGTTGAACGCTGCTGCCGCGCTTGCCGGAACCGTTGAGACGACCATGGCAACACCTGCTGCTGCAGCAATAAGTTTCTTGAAAAACATTGTGCACTCCCTGTCTAGTGCGCGGCTTTGTCCCTCCGCTTGTAACCCCAACTTACGGTCCCGGCACTGAACTCAATCTGAATGAAGTGTTAAGAAAGCGCCGTCGTTCGTGGGAGTATGTAACGAAGACATGGTGGTGGTGTGGCGAAAGACCTGCTTCTTCTGGATTGTTTTCGCTGCGCATCGGCCCGCGTCAAACCGGGTCGCAATCTTAAAATCGCCTGCTTTAAAGTCTGCCGGGTTTCATTCCCGGAAAAGAAAAAGCCGCCCGATTGGGCGGCCTTTTTCGTGATCATTTTTACAGGGTCTTATTTGATAAAGAAGCCCTTTTTCTTGAAACCATGGTGACGGTGAAAACCTTTGTGACCATGAAAGCCTCTGTTACCGTGAAAGCCACGATTGAAACCACGGTTAAAGCCGCGACTACGGAAACCCCGGCTACGGAAGCCACCACGGAAACCGCGACCGCGAAAACCACCACGGAAACCACGTCCACCGCGGAAGCGGACGTTTTCAACATTGCCGGCTGCCTGAACGGCTCCAGTCTGGGCGATGGTTGAGGATGTCACCGGGCTGACGCCACCAAAGGCATGCGCGCTTTGTGAGAGGCCGAAAGCTGCACCACCAAATGTGATCACGCCAGCCAAGGCGAAGGTTGATGCCACTTTTGATATTTTTGCGAATGTTCCAAACATTGCTCTTTTCATTGTTTAACTCCCTGTCAATCCGATCCGGATTGCGTCCGTTCCTTCGAAGCAGCACCTTTGCCGCGTCGTCCATGACAAAGAGGTAAGGGGCTCGGAATTCCATTACATCCCCTCTCACTGAGGTGTGACGCTAGTGTGAGAGTTCCAAGATGGGAAATAATAAAATATAATAAAATCAATATATTGTGGGTTCACGCTTGCGAGAGCGAGGTGAAATTGACCGGTGGCTGCCCGATAAGGCGAATTCTTTTGCTTGCTTTTTGATGGAGTTTTTGTTGAAGGCTGACGGGTTTATGCTGAGTGAGTACGCTTGATGTTCTTGCCCGGCGGGAGCCGCCGGTCTAGGACGATGACGGTTATCATTCTCTTCACTCCTCTCGTTCGTCCCGTGCCAAATCTCAATCCTCTCGTTTCCTCTTTATCTTTCCCTCCCATACCCATCGTCCAGAAAGCTGCCCGGGCTTACGATGGGAGGCATGGTCCCCTGATCGATCTTGCGCAGGCCGTTCCCGGTTACCCTCCACACACAGACCTCTTGGCATGGCTCTCTGAGACCGCAGGCAATCCAGCTTTGCTTGGATATGGGGATATAGAGGGAGAGGCTGTGCTCCTAGGCGCTTATTCGCAATGGCAGTCGGAAATCTATGGTGCTTCGCTCGGTCCGGATCGCGTTCATATCACGGCTGGATGCAATCAGGCTTTTATTGGCGCAGCCATTGCTGTCGCCCGGCCCGGCGATTCAATTGTCCTGATTGAGCCCTACTACTTCAATCATGACACATCCCTCTCCATGCTCGGTATTCACCGAAAGAGCGTTCGAGCGGATGCGGACAATGGGTTCATTCCTTCAATCGGTGCGATTGAAGACGTCATCGACCAAGGTGTAAGAGCAGTGGCGCTTGTAACGCCGAACAATCCTACCGGAGCTATCTATTCTCCGGAAGATCTTGATGCGCTTTATGACCTTTGCGTCAGACACGACCTCTTTTTGATTATCGACGAGACCTATCGGGATTTTCTGGATGCGGATCGGCAACCGCACAACCTCTTCCGAAAGCCGGATTGGGAAGATCGCCTTGTCAGCCTCTACTCATTTTCGAAGAGCTTTTGTATTCCCGGCCATCGCCTCGGCGCACTGACTGCGGGTTACCGTATGATCGAAGCCGTGGCGAAGATCATGGATAACCTGCAGATCTGCGCGCCCCGACCCGCACAACATGCGCTCGCGCGCGCGATCACCGATCTTGCAAGCTGGCGTGCGGAAACCGTTCGTGAAATCGAGCATCGCAGAAAAGCGATGGTGGCTGCCTTCGACGGGCTTGAGACTTGGCGTTTGGCTGCGATCGGTGCCTATTTTGCGTATGTGGAGCATCCGTTTGAAGGGCGAACTGCAGAAGATGTCGCAGCGAAACTTGCGCGAGAACGCGGGGTATCATGCCTGCCCGGCAGCTTCTTCGGATCGGATGAGGACAGGTTTTTGCGCTTCGCATTTGCAAATGCTGATGCGGAACGTATTGCGCATCTGCGTGAGCGGCTGGTTTGAAGCGTGCATTGGTGTGATCGTTACACACAAGCTGTTTTTGCGCTAAGGGCGCTTAGGCGACCTCAACCGCTTCTGCACCTTTTGACTGATCGGCACGGAAGTCAGCTACGAACCGCGCGACTTCGATGGCAGGCATGGGTCGACCATAGTAATAGCCTTGTGCCGTTGCATTACCAAAAATTCCGAGGAACTTCGCCTGCTCCTTAGTCTCAATACCTTCCAACACGAGGTCAAAGCCAATTTTTTCTCCAAGTTGGAACAAGGAGGCGATGATCGCCTGATCTGCATCATCGGTCAGTACGGTCTGGACAAAGGATTTGTCGACTTTCACAATTGAAAGCGGCATTTCTTTCAATCGTTTGACAGATGAGTAGCCCGTACCGAAGTCATCTAATGCGATGCCGCATCCAGCCTCTCTCAGGGTTTCGATGTCCTCCATGACATCTTTCTCTTCCGCATTGATGATGCAGTTCTCCGTGATCTCGAAAATGAACTGACTTTTTGGAATGCGGGAAGCTTCCAATTCCGCCAAAACCTTTTTCGCGAAGTTGCGTTGCGAAAGATCAGGCGTTGCAATGTTCATTGCGATCTTACCGCATGGAATGCCGTTCTCGTTCCACGTTTTGATATCGTGAATAATGGCATCAAACATGACCTCGCCGACTTTGGCGCCGATTTCGCTGTCTTCGAGAAATTCGCCAAAAACGCCAGGCGTCAGGATTGTTCCGTCAGGATGATGCCACCGCGCAAGGGCTTCGAAACCAAAGATCTCGCCCGTCTTCATGTTCACTAACGGTTGATAGTGCGGTTTGACCTGACCTCGGGCGAGGGCGGTCTTGAAGGCTGAGCGTATCGTCAGGCGCTCCTTAAAGGCTCTCGCCATGTCGGGCTCATAAAGGCAGATAGATGCTCCCGGATCTTTCTTTGCCCGGTAAAGAGCAAGATCGGCCTGTCGCAAGGTTGCCTCAAGGTTTTGATCTTTCCCGAAAAGCTTGACCAGACCGCCGGAATAGCCGGTCTCAATAACGCTTCCTGTGTCGGGAACGGTTGCCCTGATACATCGATAGCGGGTGAGCAGACTGTCTTTCAGGCATCGACCCTTTTCACGGGATGCGCCAAGCAGCACAAATTCATCGCCGCCCAGCCGAGCAATGATGCCTCGATCATTAGCGACTTCCATCAACGCGTCAGCAAAGGCGCACAACAAGCGATCACCGGTCTGATGACCATGAAAATCGTTGACCTCCTTGAAGTCATCCAGGTCAAACAGAAACAGTTCAAGTTCTACGCCGCTCAGGCGGCTCTCGGCGAAAAGCGTTTTTGCCCGTATTTGAAAGCCACGCCTGTTCAAGACACCCGTTAAGGGATCGTGGGTGGCGAGAAACTTCGATTTCTGATCGGCGAGCCTTTGCTGTTGAGCAGCCCGCAGATAACGCGCTGTTGGTACATAGAAGATTATGACCGTCAACAAAAACACGCCGAGCGCGCCGGTGTAGAGCGTTGAGGCATATGTCGCATGGACATTTTCCTGATCGACCAGGAGCCTGAGGATATAGGCAACCTTTCCGTCCTGGATGACAGGGTGGACCGTTTCAGCGAATGACGTGGGTTGTCCGGCACCGTCACCATAGTGAAGGAATATTGCATGATGTTTCGATCGTGCGAGATCTTGAATGATCGCACGGTTGAACGCAAAGCGGCCTTCACCTCCACCAAAACTTGACGGATTTCCATGCTCTTTGCCGGGGGTAAAAATGTGCCTCAAAAAGGGTTGAGGAGGTTTCTCGGCTATCACCCTTTGCGGCGCTACTGATGGGCTGCCAAGAAGGCGGCTGTAGGCCGCATGGTGACTGGTTGTGGTCTTGCTGCGGACAAGCGGGGGGTGGCCAGCTCCTTTTTCTCTTTCGGGGTCAAATCGGCCAAAGCTAATATCGCAGTAGCAATTTGGATTGATCACATCGAGCTGATAGACGTGCCCGAGGCTCAAAATCGCATTGACGATATCAGTGAGTGCTTCACTTTCGGGAACGGGGATGCGCCCTGCTATCAGTGCCGACCCATTTGCGGCTCTTTCGTCAATTGCAAGTTCAGGCGCCAGCAGTTCAATGTGGTGCGCCCAGTTCATGCCTGTCGCCTGGGCATGGTCCTTTCTGAGGTGCTCGATCCCTTTTTCAATTCCGAAATAGGCAATCAGCGAAAGAATAGAAAAGGCAAAAGCGACGGCCAAGAAAAAGGGCGTTTTGTTTTTGCCAGCATCCTCGCCCCAAATAAAACTCGCTGATGAGGATGCTTGACGCACTCTTTTTCCGCTCGCTCTTTGCAAACGCTCCCGATATTTGAGTAAATCTTACGGAAGAAGGGTAAATAATTACCTAGTATTAGGTTTTTTCACGATTTGCCCGAAGACGGTGCCCCGCCTTCAAAGAGATTTTCTTCAATGTAGTCGCAGGGGGCTTCCTGCATTTCCAAGTGAAGTTGGGTTCCTTCAAACGGATGGGCGCGTGCTAAAGCCTCGTCGAATTCTATGCCGAGACCGGGCTGGTCTGTAACCTGAATGTATCCTTCTTCCCACGAGATCGTGTTGCCGATGAGCGAGAGGTGGAAGGTACCACCGGTCTCTATCGTTTCAGCAATCAGAAGGTTCGGAATGGATGCGCTGAGGTGAATGTTTGCCGCCCATTCGACGGGTCCTGCATAAAGGTGCGGAGCAATCTGGGCATTATAGACCTCAGCCAAGGCAGCGATTTTCTTTGTTTCCCAAATGCCGCCCGAGCGTCCAAGGGCCGGTTGAAGGATTTCCGCCGCACCTGATTTAAGGACAGCAACGAACTCAGCCTTGGTCGTCAGGCGCTCTCCTGTCGCAACCGGAAGAGACGTGGACCTTGCAACTTTCGCCATGGCGTCCGGATTGTCGGGCGGGACCGGCTCTTCGAACCAAAGTGGATCATAGGGTTCCAGCGCCTTTGCCAGACGGATCGCGCCAGCTGTCGAGAACTGGCCATGGGTCCCAAAGAGAAGATCTGCCCGGTCCCCGACGGCTTCCCTTATGGTTTTACAGAAACGGGCCGAGCGGGCGATATCCTGCATTGCAGGCATATGACCGCCGCGGATCGTGTAGGGGCCAGCCGGGTCGAACTTGACTGCGGTAAACCCGGCTTCGACCATGGCGCTCGCGGCTTCCGCTGCTTGCTCGGCATTGTTCCAGAAATCAGGAAGGGCATGATAGTCGAGCGGATAGATGTAGGAATATGACCGTATTCTCTCGTTCATAAGGCCGCCCAGAAGGGCGTAGACCGGCCGCTCTCGTGCTTTGCCGACAATATCCCAACAGGCGATTTCAAGCCCTGAAAAGGCACCGATCACGGTAAGATCAGGGCGTTGGGTGAAACCGGATGAATACGCACGGCGAAACAGCAGTTCGATGTTTTCAGGGTTTTCGTCCAGCATGTGGCGCTCAAAACAATCTGAGATAACGGCCCGCATTGCAGTTGTGCCGACCGAGCTTGCGTAGACTTCGCCGTAACCAGTTATTCCGTTGTCGGTGGTGAGTTTTACGAAAATCCAATATCTGCCGCCCCAACCTGGAGGTGGCGGCGCAACGACAAAGATTTCCAGATCTTTGAGCTTCATGCGAATACGACCACGTTGCGAAGTGCGGGTCCGGACCCAGTGCTGACGACCGTTTTCATTGTCGACATGGTGTTTCCCTTATTCGCCTCTGCCCGCGCCCAGTTGCTTTCGAGCATGGCGAATTATGTTACAGATTCAAGCCGGTTTGCGACAGGAATTGTGCGCTCGCCGCACTTTGGGGCGATCACTCATGTGGAGCCGCGTTGAAATTGCCGCTGCGCAGCTTCAGCGCTTTTGGGTAAGCGTGCCGTAACTTGGTCAGATTTCCGCCAGATCACCACTCGCGCGCGAGCTTGACCCAGGCTTCATCCGGTGAGAACTGAAAACCGTGGCCTTTTCCCGTCGAAATCGCCTTTTCCTCGAAAACCGCCGTATTTGCAGCGATCTCTGGGTGATCCGCGCAAGGGCCTGCGACCTCGTCCGAGGTCTCATAGATTGACAGAACCGTTCCACGCATTATCGGCGCTTTTTGTTTAGAGAGGCGTTCATTGTGGCAGCCGCCGACAATGACCCACTTGATACTGGGAGGCTGGATTTCCGCACTTGTGAGTTTGGCGATCAAGCCACCTTTTGAGGCGCCAACGATCTTGAGAGAGCCGGCCCCGTTGTAAACCAAGCCCCCGATCAGACTCTTCAGTTTCTTGGCAGCTCCCGATGGCGTTGACCCTTCTTCCCGGACCGGTGCGATAACGGTTGCACCATCGGCTGCGAGGGCTTCCTTGATGCCCTCGAGATCGTAGACGCCAAATTTCGGATGCGCTTCACCGTTCTTATTGGCCTCATACCAGGCGTTGTGCAGGAAAATAATTGTCTCATTCGCCTTCGCTGGCAGGGTTGCCGCTGCCAGCAAGAGAAGGGCACTCGCACAAAGGACCTTCAACGGACGGATCATGGTGACTTCCCCTTGGTGATCAAAAATGAATGATGGCGCATCTGATTTCACCAGAAAGATGCGTGCCATCACCCATGTTTCAAGGGTTCTTCCCGGTCAAAGGAAATCTGAACTCGCTGTCAGTTCTTGGCGAGGAGATCGCGGATTTCAGTCAGGAGTTTTTCTTCCGCTGGCGGTTCAGCCGGGGCAGGGGGCTCGGCCTCCGCTTCCCGCTTTAGCGTATTGATTGCTTTCACAACCATGAAGAGTGCGAATGCGATGATCAGGAATTTGATGATGGCGTTGATGAACAGTCCGATGTTTAACGTCGCAACGCCTGCCTCCTTCGCCTGCTCGATGGTGGCAAAGGTGCCTTCGCCAAGTGCAATGAACCAGTTCGAAAAGTCGATTCCGCCAATAATCAGGCCGATCACCGGCATAAAGACATCGTCTACAAGAGATGAGACGATAGCGCCGAATGCAGCACCGATAATGATGCCGACTGCCATATCAATCATATTGCCCTTGATGGCAAATTCCTTGAATTCCTTCAGCATGTAAGCCCCCGCTGGAATGGATAATGTACACATTCGCGCTTAGCAGGAAAATTCGCTGAAACCTAGGCAATGAGGCAAAAATGCAGCGCGCGCTTCTGTCGAATGCGCAAGATCGATTTGTTTAGATCAATCGTTATCTGCGTCTGCGGCCTTTGCCGCCGCGCTGGCCGGGGCGTCCGGTCGTCGATCTCGGGCGTTTTTCGCTGGCCGGATCCTTGCGAGACCCATGATATCCGCCGGAACGATCTTCAATGGCCGCCTGCCGGGCAAGCGGATCGTCGGAGACAGCAAGCTCTGTCTCCTGGAGCCGTTTGATTTCGTCGCGCAATCTGGCGGCTTCCTCGAAGTTGAGATCGGCTGCGGCGTCGCGCATTTTCTTCTCGAGATCTTCGATATGGGCTTTCAGGTTGTGACCGACGAGCGCGCCTTCCTCCGCAAAGCCGGTATCGGCTTTGACATGATCTTTCTCGTAGACGCTTTCGAGGATATCGCCGATGTTCTTTCTGACGGATTCGGGCGTAATCCCGTTTTCCTCGTTATAGGCGATCTGTTTTTCGCGCCGCCTCTCGGTCTCCTTCATGGCACGGTCCATGGAGCCCGTCACCTGATCGGCGTAAAGAATGACCTTGCCATCAACGTTTCGCGCGGCACGTCCGATTGTCTGAACCAGTGACGTCTCCGAGCGCAGGAAACCTTCCTTATCGGCATCGAGGATTGCGACCATCGCGCATTCGGGAATGTCGAGGCCCTCGCGCAAGAGGTTGATGCCGACCAGAACATCGAACGCGCCGAGCCTCAGATCCCGAATAATCTCGATCCGCTCAATCGTATCGATATCCGAGTGCATGTAGCGTACACGGACCCCGGCCTCATGAAGATATTCGGTGAGATCTTCCGCCATGCGTTTGGTGAGCGTCGTTACCAGCGTCCGGTAGCCCTTCTTCGCGGTCTCCTGGATTTCCCCCAACACATCATCGACCTGGGTCGAGGCCGGGCGGACTTCGACCGGCGGATCCGTGAGGCCGGTTGGCCGGATGACTTGTTCCACAAACACACCGCCGGTTTGGTCCATTTCCCAGGAACCGGGTGTCGCCGAAACATAGATCGATTGCGGGCGCATCGCGTCCCATTCTTCGAAGCGCATGGGTCTGTTGTCCATGCAGCTTGGAAGGCGGAAGCCATATTCGGCAAGCGTCGCTTTTCTTCTGAAGTCGCCGCGATACATGCCGCCGATTTGAGGGATTGTCACATGGCTCTCGTCGACAAAGACGAGGGCGTTGTCCGGCAGATATTCAAAGAGCGTGGGTGGCGGTTCGCCCGGTTTGCGGCCGGTGAGGTACCGCGAATAGTTCTCAATACCTGCGCAGGAGCCTGTCGCCTCCATCATTTCCAGATCAAAGAGCGTGCGCTGCTCGAGCCGCTGTGCTTCAAGCAAGCGTCCGGCGCGCGTCAGTTCCTCAAGGCGCTGTTTCAGCTCCTCCTTGATCGATTTCATGGCCTGATTGAGCGTTGGGCGCGGCGTAACATAGTGGGAATTCGCGTAAAGACGGACGAACTTCTTCTCATCGGTCTTCTTTCCCGTCAGAGGATCGAATTCGGTGATCTGTTCCACCTCATCGCCGAACAGAGACACCCGCCACGCCCGGTCTTCATAGTGAGCCGGGAAGATGTCGATCGTGTCGCCCTTAACGCGGAAATTCCCCCTCTGGAAACCCTGGTCGTTGCGCTTGTATTGAAGCGCAACAAGATCGGCGAGGAGTTGGCGTTGGTCGATGCGGTCTCCGAGTTTGATATCGAAGGTCATCGCCGTATAGGTTTCGACGGAACCGATACCGTAAATGCAGGAAACCGAGGCAACGATGACGACATCGTCGCGCTCAAGCAGTGCACGGGTCGCCGAGTGACGCATTCGGTCGATCTGCTCGTTGATAGAGCTTTCTTTCTCGATATAGGTGTCGGAGCGCGGCACATAGGCTTCCGGCTGGTAGTAATCGTAGTAAGAAACGAAATATTCTACCGCGTTGTTTGGAAAGAAAGATTTGAACTCGCCGTAAAGCTGCGCGGCCAGCGTTTTGTTGGGAGCCAGGATCAGGGCGGGCCGTTGTGTTTCCTCAATGACTTTCGCCATTGTGAAGGTTTTACCGGAGCCGGTGACCCCTAGAAGTACCTGATCGCGTTCATCAGCTTCCACCACGCCTTCGACGAGTTCGCGGATGGCTCGCGGTTGATCACCGCGCGGTTCGAATTCCGATTCAATATTGAGTTCAACACCACCTTCAGATTTCTGCGGCCGATCCGGGCGGTGTGGCACCCAGATTTCGCCCTTCATTTCTTCGCGGCCATGTTCGATGAGCTGGGCAAGAGCTTCTACCGTCGCGGTCGCGCCCGATGTAGACCCAAGCGTTTCCGCTTCCTCTAACGAAACGTCCAGACCGGCGACAGGGTTCAGCCCTCCGGCTGCCCGTTCCTTGGCCGATGCGGGGCCGCCGATCGATGTGCCGCGAGCGGTCTTCAGCGCTTTCGGTTTTTTTGGCGCTTTCCCGTTTTTATTGAGGGGAACCTGTTTATCCGTGCCCGGCCCCATATCGTCGAGGGACGGTTTCTTCACACGCGAGGTGGTGCCCATTTCACCGCGTGCTTTCGCACCTTTCGGGGATAGGCGGGCCTTGCGGCTCTCGTCCTGACCCACCGAGATGCTCTCGTCTCCGCCGGCTCGACCACGTTCCTTTGCACCGAAGCGGGCCGTTCGTTTTGAAGATCCCGCTGACCCCGGTGGCGGTGCTTCCGCTGCTTTGGT
Source organism: Pseudomonadota bacterium (assembly GCA_039181265.1). Classification (GTDB taxonomy): domain Bacteria; phylum Pseudomonadota; class Alphaproteobacteria; order Rhizobiales; family JACESI01; genus JBCDCU01. The sequence goes on from JBCDCU010000095.1 coordinate 10,576, forward strand.
GATCTCGTCCGCCCAGTCGGCAATCGACGTCTTGCTCAAGTCAACGGGTGCGCCGTCAAATTCCTTCTGCGGCGTATCCGAGAAACCGTCGCCACGATCCGGTTGCCCATCACCGAGGGGGTGAAAAGCGTCTTGGTCTTTGGAGGAGTGTGTGTCTTTGCGTCGACGATCTGCCATAGTGCCAATATGGTCCAGCGCACTGTTTCAGGAAAGCCCCGAGATGTGATTTCACCCGTCAGCTTGTTCCGCGGGGGCGGCATCTCTTGAGAATTGAGCCTGGATCTTCTCGAGCCATTTTTTGACCCGCTTTTCATTCACACCGAAATCAGCGTAACCAAGTTGCGCACGGGCATAAATCGCAAGTGTTGAGCCGCC
>JBCDCU010000096.1:0-10922 GCA_039181265.1 Pseudomonadota bacterium
GACGGGATATCTGTTCGCCGCCACTGTCTACTGGTTCTTCTGTTTCGGCATGTCGCGATATTCGATCTACATGGAACGAAAACTCGATACCGGACACCGAAGTTAAAGCTTGAGGGAATAATCAATGTCTGAGGAAAACACAGCAGTCTCTTCGAACGGTTCGGAAGACCGCGTCGCTGACCGCTCCAAGATGACGGTCTCAACGACCGATGTGGCCGTCGAAATCACTGAAATGAACAAATGGTACGGTGACTTTCACGTTTTGAAAGACATCAATCTGAAAGTCATGCGCGGCGAGCGGATCGTCATTGCCGGACCGTCCGGATCCGGCAAATCAACCATGATCCGCTGCATCAACCGGCTTGAAGAACATCAGGCAGGCCGCATCGTCGTCGACGGGAACGAGCTCACCAACGATCTCAAGAAGATCGACGAAGTGCGCCGCGAAGTCGGCATGGTGTTCCAGCACTTCAATCTCTTTCCGCATCTGACCATCATGGAAAACTGCACACTCGCTCCAATCTGGGTTCGTAAGACGCCCAAGAAGGAAGCGGAAGAAATTGCCATGCACTTTCTTGAGCGCGTGAAGATCCCGGAACAGGCCCACAAATATCCCGGCCAGCTTTCAGGCGGCCAGCAACAGCGTGTGGCAATTGCACGCTCCTTGTGCATGAACCCGCGAATTATGCTGTTCGATGAGCCGACATCAGCCCTTGACCCGGAAATGATCAAGGAAGTGCTCGACACAATGGTGAGCCTTGCCGAAGACGGCATGACCATGCTGTGCGTGACCCACGAAATGGGCTTTGCGCGCCAGGTTGCAAACCGCGTCATCTTCATGGACCAGGGCCAGATCGTCGAAGAGAATGAGCCGGCCGAGTTCTTTGATAATCCGAAGCATGAACGCACGAAGCTCTTCCTGAGCCAGATCCTTCACTAGGGCCGGATTGCGATTGCCCGAATCTCAATTGCTATGAGCCGCGCAGCGAAGTTCGCTGGCGCGGCTTTTTTGCTTCCGCTTGTCGTTGTGTGTCTTTATCTCGCGGCAGCCTTCGTCGGCGCCCATATGAAACGCGCGCCCGCAGCCCTCGCTGCACCCGGATCCAGCCAAGAGATAGATATCTATATCACCGCGACGGCGCTTCATGCCGATATCGTCCTGCCAAACATTGGGGCAGTACGCAGCCGCTTCTCTCACTTGTCTGATACCGGCCTTGCCATCCATGACCCCAGAGCCCGCTATATCTCGCTTGGATGGGGTTCACGCGCCTTTTATCCGGTCGCAAGGGATTTAACCACGATCACACTCTCCGCGACCCTGCAGGCCGTCATGGGGGACCGGTCCGTCATTCATGCACAGATGCTCTCCCATATTATGGAAAGGCACCATACGCGCCGGATTTCGCTTTCAGGCGATCAGTTCAACCGGTTGCTCGATTTTATCGACGCAACGTTCAGCCGTAACAAAGAAGGAGACGTGCTGCTTCTTCCAGGTGTTTCATTCGGCTTTGGCGACCGGTTTTTCGAAGCCGAGGAGACCTTTCATATTTTCAAGCCGTGCAACATCTGGGTTTCGGATGCCTTGGCAAAAAGCGGACTGCCAGTCGGCGTTTGGACCCCAACGACCTATTCGCTCTTCCGATCACTGGACCATTTCGGGGTATTGGAGCCGCTTCAGCCGCGTTCGACCGGAACGCTTTCATCCGCACCCCATTCCGACCACGAACCGTCATAGAGCCTGAGATTGGTGTAACCAAGCCGGTGCGCTGCTGCCAGAATGATGCAGGCGCTCACGCCCGATCCGCAACTCGCAATCGCCGGAGCCGAAGGATCGTAGTTTGCCTCTGCAAAACGGGCTTCAAGTGCCTCTGGCGGGAGCATCTTCATCTCATCATCAAGCAGGCTCCGATAATGGAGATTGCTTGATCCTGGAATATGACCTGGTCTCACACCGGGCCGCGGTTCGGCTTCTTCCCCACGAAATCGCCCCGGACTGCGCGCATCGAGAATGACGCCATTCCCGCTACTACTCAGACCGTCACTAATCTCGCTCAGCGTAACGAGATTGGAGGGATCGAAAGAGGCGTTGAAAACCGTGACAGGCCGTTGAACGGAACCACCCTCCGTCGGAAAACCTGCCGCCTTCCAGGCTGGCAGACCGCCATCAAGCAGGAAAACCTTGTCTGCCCCAAAAACCTTGAACATCCACCAGATGCGGGCTGCCGAAAAAAGCCCAATGCTGTCATAGACGATGATTGTGTGCTGATCGCTGATGCCGAGCGCACTCATCTCCCGCCCGAACTGCGCAGCACTTGGCATTGTATGCGGCAGGTTACTCTCACGATCCGAGTGATAATCAAGATCGAAGAAGACGGCACCCGGAATGTGCTCGGCTTCATATTCGGCACGTGCGTTGCGGTTTTCAGGCGGCAGATGCCAGGAGCCGTCCACAACGACCACCGCGTCGTCACCAAGGTGCTGTCTCACCCATTCCGCGCTGACCGCAATCTCGATCATCTGCTTGCCTTTCGAGCTCATTTATTGGGGCAGGGGACCGAACCGCACCCTGAGCCTGCGGTTCATTTTGCCCTTCTTCTCAATCTTGCCGATATGGATCTCGCCGATTTCAGCTGTTGAGATCACATGCGTCCCGCCACAGGGCTGCAGATCGACCGCGCCGTCCTCGCCGATTGCTATCAGGCGGATTTTCCCCGATCCGCGCGGCGGTTTGACGGATAAGGTCCGCACGAGATCCGGATTCTGGTCGAGTTCCTCATCCGTGATCCACCGTGCTGCCGTCTTATGGTCATCCGCAACAAGCGCCATCAGGGCGTTCGTTACCTCAGCCTTGTCGGCATTTTCCGGCATATCGAAATCAAGGCGCGATTCTGAAGCGCCAATCGAGCCGCCGGTCACCGGATGCGGAATAATCGAACAAAGAAGATGAAGAGCGGTGTGCATGCGCATATGGGCATGACGGCGCTCCCAGTCGAGGGTAAGTGTCACATTGGAACCGATGGGCGGAAATTCTGTACCGTCTTCAAGCTGATGGACGATAGCACTCTTATCCGGCCCGTAGACGGCGTTCACGATCGGAAGGCTCGCACCATCAAAGGTCAGCGTGCCGGAATCGCCGGGTTGTCCGCCGCCTTCGGCATAAAAAACGGTCTTATCAACTATGATGCCGTCGTCCGCGTGAGCCGTCACGGTCGCCTCGACCGACTTCAGGTAAGCGTCATCGCGAAAGAGTGCTTCGCTCATTCGTCGACCTCTTCGTAAGGAACGGCGTAATCCGGCTTAGTCTCCAACCAGGCAGGGACCGCGATATCTTTTGAGCGCAGAAACTCAGGATTGAAAATCTTCGCCTGATAACGCGTTCCGTAATCGCAAAGGATCGTCACGATCGTGTGGCCCGGACCAAGCTCGCGCGCCATGCGCACGGCTCCTGCAATATTGATTGCCGACGAGCCACCAAGAACGATCCCTTCATGTTCCATGAGATCGAACACATAAGGCATCGCCTCCTTATCGCTGATTTGATAAGCGAGATCCGGCGTGAAAGCCTCAAGGTTTGCCGTAATCCGGCCTTGTCCGATCCCTTCAGAAATCGACGATCCTTCCGCCTTGAGCGATCCATGGGCATAGAAATGATAGAGTGCTGCACCCATTGGATCGGCAATTCCAATCTTCACGCCTGCTTTTCGCGCCCTCAATGCCTGAGCCGTTCCGGCAAGTGTCCCGCCCGAGCCACAGGCACAGATGAAGCCGTCGACAGAACCGCCGGTTTGCTCAAAGATTTCCGGCCCAGTCGTTTCAATATGCGCCTGACGGTTTGCAACGTTGTCGAACTGGTTTGCCCAGATCGCGCCGTTTGGAAGCGTTTCGTTAAGCTGTTCCGCAAGACGCCCTGAGAGCTTCACATAATTGTTCGGGTTGCGGTAAGGCTTGGGCGGCACCTCGATTAATTGACCGCCATAGGCCCTGATCGCATCCTTTTTCTCCTGGCTTTGAGAATTCGGAACAACAATCACGGATTGATAGCCCATGGCCTTTCCGACCATGGCAAGACCGATCCCGGTGTTCCCCGCCGTTCCTTCAACGATGGTTCCGCCTGGACGCAGCAATCCACGGTCAACAGCATCCTTAATGATAAACAATGCCGCGCGATCCTTGACGGACTGACCCGGATTGAGGAATTCGGCCTTACCGAAGATTTCGCAGCCGGTTTCGTCGGAGATTTTGTTTAGGCGGATGAGCGGCGTATTGCCGATAAGTTCGAGAACAGAAGAGACGGTTTGTTTATCAGACATGATGGACGTTTCGGTGAGTGAATGTTAGGGCGGTTGACCGCCGCGCTCGGTCGGCCGAACGCTAATCGCAGTTCGATCCATGCGCAAGGAAAAGGGGATTTTCTTAACTCTAGCGTGCGCATTTTGGCGCATGTAGATTTGCACCCCTTGCTTTTTTGTAACCTTATCCAAAATTTAGGTTTGATGTGGTGTGATCCATTGGGTATTTCGACGCGTAAAGGGCGCAGTAAGTCAAGGAACTGCACGAATGGACGACGAAAAGGGACAAATGATGGACGCCGTGATCGCCGAGTATGTGGCGGGCGGTATGGCTCTGCCAGCACAGGTGCTGGTGGAATCTCATCTTGAGTTGGTGCCCGAGAACAAAGCCTGGGCTGGAGAGCTGGAAGCCCTTGCAGGCGCTGAGCTGGACAGCGTGGAACCTGTTGCCCTTGGCGACATGTCGTCCATGCTCGATGCGATCATGGAGTCGCCAGCCTCCGAACCGGTCACGTCAGTGAAAAACGGCGTTGAAGCGGCATCAGCCTCAGACGATATTCTTCCCAAGCCTTTGCGGGATTTCATAGGCTACACGGTCGATTCCATACCGTGGCGCACGAAAATACCGGGCGTCAAAGTCTTTAACATTGAAGATCCCGAAGGGTGTTCGGTGAGTCTGCTCAAGATCAGGCCGGGAATGGCCATGCCGGATCACTCACATGAGGGCAGGGAACTGACCCTCGTTCTGAAGGGCGCCTTTTCGGATGTTAGCGGGCGCTATCAGCGCGGTGATGTCTCTGTCGCTGAAGAAGGCGAGGATCACAAACCCGTCGCGGATTATGGCGAGGATTGCATCTGCTTCATCGTCGCCGATGCACCGATGCGTTTCACGAACCGCTTTACGAGAATCGTGAATTCCATCCTGCCCAGTTGATATCGCTTTGATGCCCGGCACTGCGATCCGTGCCGGGTCGGTCGGGCGTCGCTTCCCAGGTAACCAATCAAGATCCACAGCACCTTAACGGCTGCAAGGAGAGACTGACATGGCGAAGAGCGCATCGCCCTTCGATGGTGTTGCATGGGTAACCGGAGCAAGCACCGGGATCGGACGAACTATGGCCTTGAAACTTGCCCGCAAGGGCTGGCGCGTTGCCGCCACCGCGCGCGATGCTGCCAAACTGGATGCGCTTGTCGAAGAAGGCGGTGATGGCTATGGCGAGATTATCGCCTTTCCAGGCGACGTCACTTCGCGCGAAGACATGGCCAGGATCATTGAGACCCTGGAACAGGACCATGGCGGCATTGGCCTCGCGCTCTTAAATGCTGGGATCTATAATCCCGTCCACGGTGAAAAACTCACCATTGACGCCTTCGAGGCATCCTTCTCGGTCAACCTGGCAGGAACGGTCAATTGCCTTGTTCCCGTCATCGACGCCATGAAGACGCGCAGGCGAGGACAGATTGCTCTCGTCTCGTCTGTTGCAGGCTATGGCGGTCTTCCGACCTCGGCGGCTTATGGTGCGACAAAGGCCGGCCTCATCAACATGGCGGAGAGCCTTAAATTCGACCTCGACAAGATGGGGATCTTGATACAGGTCATCAATCCGGGTTTTGTGGATACGCCCGCAACGGCAAGCAATCCGTTTCCAATGCCGTTCTTGATGAACGTCGATAAAGCGGCCGACCGGATCATGGCGGGGCTCGATAAAAACCAGTTCGAGATCACCTTCCCGAAGCGTTTTACCTACGGATTGAAGGCGATCAATCTCTTACCGTATTTCCTCTATTTCCCGTTCGTGAACAGCTTCACGAACTGGAAAAAGCGCCCGCTTGAACTCCCGGATCTCGCTGAAGACCAGAAGAGACAGTGGTCAGACTAGAGCACGTTTAGCTCGCGGCGATTTTCCGCTCCAACTCATCATGCATGGCCCGATCAAGCGGGAAGCGCACCATAAGGGCAATCGCAATCAGCTTGAACGCAATCGGGAGCCAGCCATAAAGAGCGGCAAGGGTAAAGAGACCCGGCGCATCGGCGGCAAGCGACCCTGAATTCTCAGCGTCAAATCCAGCCATATCAAGGATCGGGAAGGCAAGCCCGACTGCTGCCGCAAGCGACAATTGGGTCGCAACACTCCAGGCGGCGAAATAGACCCCCGACCTCTGCTCACCCGTCTCAGCAGTATCAACATCGATCACATCCGCCTGGATAGAGGACGGAAGAACCAGATCCGCGCCAAGCACCAGACCTGTGATCACGGTAATGATACCGAAGAGCCAGACATCGCCAGGTCCAAGAAGCGGCGCAAAGGCGAAGACAACACAGGCAATCACCATGGCAAAGCACCAGGTCCGGTGCTTGCCGTAATAGTGGGCAACTTTCAGCCAGAGCGGCACGCCCAAAAGACCACAGAGGAAGTAAGCAAGAAGGAGGATCCCGCGCGCATCCTCGGCCTGCAAACGATCCGTCACGAAGAACAAGAACAGAGTGGCCGGAAGCGCATTGGCAAGCCCGTTAAAGACAAAAGAAATAATGAGGCGCACGAAAGGCTTGTTCCGCACAAGCGCTCTGAGACCCGCTTTGAAGGCGACACGCCGCTTGGAGCGGTCAACAGGCTCCGGAACCTGGAAGAAGGCAAGAAACGTCGTCAGAGGCAGTCCAATCGCCACGAACAAGGCAATAAAGTAGAGCGCCTCGGCGTTGCCGCCATCCGTCAGGCTGATTGTGAGGGCAGGGGTCGCTGTCGCAACGAGTGTCCCAATCAGGATCGCAACCTCACGCACCGCAGCGACGCGGTTCCGTTCTTCATATCCCGTCGCAAGCTCAGCACCCCAGGCCGTATAACTTAACTGAAATGCCGACAAGGAAAGCGAGAAGACGACCCCCCAGCCAAAGAGATAATAGGGTCCGGCATCGCCCGGCGGTACGAATATCATCCAGGTTGCAAGAACACTCACGGGCATTGCGGCCAGAACCCAGCTCCGCCGTCTGCCAAGGCCGGGGTCGTACCGGTCGCACGCATATCCAAGAAAGGGATCGATCACGCCATCGAAGACCCGGATCGCAAAGAGAACAGCGCCAATCACGGTCAGCGACAAGCCGAGTTCGCTCGCGTAAAAATTAGGAACGACGATATAAAGAGGAAGCGTGAGAGCGGCCAGCGGCAGCCCCGGCAGCGCGTAAGCCGCAAGAAGCGGAAAGGTAAGGCGTTTTGGAGAAGCGGCGGCCCGCAAGAGCCGCTCACTCATGGGTGTCAGCTTTGCTTGGTGTAGACCACCTGGCGAACGTCAATATTCTCGGACCGGAATCCTGCCTCGCAATAATGGAAATAGAATTCCCACATGCGCTTAAAGCGCTCATCGAAGCCCATCGGTTCGATGTCGGGCCAAGCGTCCTGGAAAGAGCGCCGCCAAGCGGCGAGGGTGTCTGCATAATCATGACCGAATATACGTTCCGCAGTCTGATTTAGACCACGATCCTCACCAAGCCGATTGAGAATTTGCGGTGTTGGCAGCATTCCACCCGGGAAAATGTAGCGCTGGATAAAATCAGCCGAGCGTCGGTAACTCTCAAAGAACCGTTCCTGGATGGTAATGATCTGCAAGCCGGCCATACCGCCCGGTTTCAGACGGTTCTTCAGCATATCAAAATAGACCGGCCAATATTTCTCGCCCACCGCCTCAAACATTTCGATCGACGCAATTCTATCGTAGCTGCCTCGCTCTTCGCGGTAGTCGCGAAACACAATGTCGACCTTCTCGTTAAGACCGGCCTCGAAAATGCGTTTTTGCGCAAAATCCAGCTGTTCGCGGGAAATCGTAAGGCCCGTGACCTTACAGCCGATCTCGCGGGCCGCGTATTCCGCAAAACCGCCCCAGCCACACCCGACTTCCAGAACATGATCATCAGGCTTGACCATCGCATGCCGCGCAAGGCTCTCATATTTCGCTTCCTGGGCCGTCTTCAAATCAACCGGTTTGCCTGCGAAAATAGCCGACGAATAAGTCATCGAAGGATCGAGCCAGGTGGAATAGAACGCATTTCCAAGATCGTAATGTGCCGAGATATTGCGCTTTGAACCCGACCTCGTATTGCGGTTACGGAACTGAATGAGGGAGAGCGCCATTTTCGTCCAGAACCCGCGCTTCCTTGCGATCATAAGGTGCTGGTTTTCGCAGAAAAGCTGTAAAGCGTTTGTGACGTCGGGGCTCGTCCACGCTCCGTCCATGAAACTCTCGCCAACGCCCACATCACCGCTTTTCAAGACCCGGCGGATCAGGTCATAGCTATGAAGATTGATGCGGGCATGGCACCCGTCTTTTGGTCCATCAATGCGAACGACCATGCCATTTGGCCATTCCACAGTGAGCGATCCGTACTCGAGATCCTTTAGTATGTTCAAAACAATCTGACCCACCAACGGTACAGATTTGCTGACACTTCGAAAGTTATCCCGGTTAAGAACGACTATCTCTTGTGACATGACGGCGTCCCCCTTTTCCGAAAAAATCGAAGTTATTCCAACAGAGTAAGATCGTCTCTGTCAATATCCGTAAGTGGTTTGATTTAGCGCGGGCAATTTGGCGCAGGAGTCAGGCGGTTTCGTGTTTCGCCTTGTGGCGGCTGTAAAACCGCGCGCCCTTAACCCAGAGTTTCAAGGCCTCATAATGGATGGCGGCCATCACCTTCACCGTCAGGAAAGGCACCCGGATCGATTGGTAAAAGAGGGCGCGTGTCGAGAAGCGCACTTTTTTCGCACTCAATGTCGCTGCAAGAAGCGGCCCTTCAGCATCCTTTTCCAGAATTCTGAACTGGAGCCGGTCTTCGGGCAGCGTCAGACGAAAGAAATACCGCATCGGCATATCGATGAACGGCGAGACATAAAAATGCTTGTCACATTCCTGTCTGATACCCGCAGCGGAATGCTGGCCTTCACGCAACGGCTCGACATAAATGTGTTTGCCGCCGAAAGTGTTGCGCACCTCATAGACCATGGCGGTGAGATCGCCCTTGTACTCGCAGAAGTAGATCGAAATCGGATTGAACACATAGCCAAGAACGCGCGGGTAACACAAAAGGCGGATGAGGTCGGGCATCTGCTCGATCCCGGCATCCTTGAGAAGACCGCGGATGTGGTCGGCGAGCCCGTGCTCTTCGCCCGCGCCATGATCCTTTTCATAAAAACTGATGAGCCCGGCCCGGTTGACGGTAAAGGCCCAGCTTGCGAGATCCGCATCATCGAGGCTGTCAATATCGATCAGAATGTTGAAGACCGAATACTGAAACCGATGACCGAACGGTTTCAGGCGCTGATGCATCACTTCGCCGGAGTAGAGCGCGATTGGATCGCCGCCCGACGTTTTTGGAGCGCTTGTAGTTGGCCTTTCCAGAAGGTCGGTTGTCATTCTGCCGCTTCGAGCTGTGGAACCGGGTCTTTCGCGTAGTCACGCCACGGCACGCGGCCTCCAAGACGCTCTGCGACGGCAAGACCGGAGGCAAGACCGTCCTCGTGGAAACCATAACCGCACCACGCCCCGCAATACCATAAATTGTCTCGACCCTGAATGAGATCAAGCTGCTCCTGCGCTTTGAGCGCATTAGCGTCATATTGCGGATGGGCGAAACGCGTTTTCTTGAAGGTAAGGTCCTCGCGTGGCGGGCGTGCCGGATTAAGGCTCACAAACAACGGATACTTTTTGTCGATCCCCTGAAGCAGGTTCATCGAATAACTGACCGAAACGCCTTTCTCACTGCCACGTCCCGTCTGCGCCTCGATGTAATTCCAGGCGCTCCAGACCTTTTCACGTTTCGGCATCAAGGTTGGATCGCGGTGAAGATAGACATCATTGTTGCGATAAGGAATCGCGGACAAGAGCCGTCGTTGATCGGGCGAGGGGTCGTCGATCATGCCGAGCGATTGGTCGCTATGGCTTGCCAGCACCACGTGATCGAAGCGATCCTCATGCCCCTTATCATCGCGCACGATAACCTGGCCATTTCGTTTAAAGATGCGCTGAACCCCGCAACCATAGCGAATCCCGCTCTGGAAAGGAGCGATCAGACGCGAAACGTAAGACCGGCTGCCGCCAACGACCGTCTGCCAGGACGGCGGAAAAAGCGTCAAAAGGTGATGGTTCTTGAAGAAGCGGATGAAGCTTTCCGCAGGAAAATCGAGAATGCTTGCGTGCGGCGTAGACCAAATCGCCGCACCCATTGGAACGATGTAATTGTTCTGGAAAGCTGCGCTAAAGCGCCGGTCGGACAAATAGGCGCCAAGCGACCGCTCGCCAAGGAGATTGGCCTGATAATCCTTTAACGCCAGACGGTTAAAGCGGAACATATCCCGTGTCATCGCCAGAAATGACGGCGAAACCATATTGCGCCGCTGCGCAAAAAAAGAAGAGATCCCGTTGCTCGACGCCCATTCAAGGGCGCCGTCGCCGCGTGAAATACCAAACGACATGTTGGCCCGCTTCGATTGCACGCCCAGATGCCTCAATAGCGCTACAAAGTTTGGGTAATTTCGCTCATTAAACACGATAAAGCCGATGTCGACGGGAATTGATCGCCCGTCGTAATCGACTTGGACGGTGTGGGCGTGCCCGCCCGCGCGCTCACGCCGCTCGTACATGACA
>JBCDCU010000097.1:0-10818 GCA_039181265.1 Pseudomonadota bacterium
CCTTCATTTGCTGGCTGACAGCAGCATGAGTAATAAAGACTGCTTCTGCAGCCGCGCTGAAGGTTCCGTTGTCGGCAACCGCGATGAGTGTTTTAAGTGTTCTGATTGACATGCTCGATATATGCTACTTCAAGAACAGTTACAAAAGCGCTGTTTGGTCAAATTTTTTGGAAGTCTCGTTTACCAAAGGTCTCATCTCAAAAACGAAAACGCGATCAGTGCGTGATCACATGAATTCATCGCAATGAATAGGTCGCCTTAAGGTCTTTGGTTAAACGAGCGCCGTCCGCGCCTCAGAGACCGTAACTTGTATTGAGTTATGCTTTTAGAAGCGCACGCTTTACGTTTTCGACGGTAACTGAACTTACCCGCCTGGTTCCCTCTTCGGTAACGCCTGCGATATGCGGCGTCAAAAGGAGATTGGGGACATTCATAAAAGTCTCTGCAGCTTCCGCCGTTAGGGGTTCTTCCCAGAAGACGTCAAGCGCAGCACCACCAAGACGCCCCTTTTTCAGCTGTTCGCACAAAGCACGATAATCGACAATCGTCCCGCGGGCCGTGTTGATGAGAACCGCATCAGACTTCATCAACGCCAGGGTCTCACTATTCATCAGCATATAAGTTTGCGGCGTTGCGGGAACATGCAGGCTCAAAACATCAGCGCGTGCCAGAAGGTCTTCCTTGGAAAGCCGGATAACATTCTTCCAGGCGGGATCGTCATCAGGAACGAAAGGGTCATAAGCGGCGATTTTCATGCCGAGGGCACGTGCCTTCTCCGCGACCGCCCGCGAAATTCCGCCAAAGCCGTAGAGGCCGAGAAGGCGTCCAGACACCTCACCGCCAATCAGTTCATTGCGCGGCCATTCGCCAGCAACCATCCGATGATTAGTGCGATAGGCGCCTCGCACAAGCATCAATGCTGCAGTCAAGACATACTCAACGACAGATGTTGTGTTGGCACCGGTCGCTGGACAAACGTCCACTTTGCGAAAACCGCACGCCTCAAGATTGATGTTGTCGACGCCGACACCAAGACGGCCGACGACCTTGAGGCTCGGTGCTGCTTCCAGAAGTTCATGATCGACCCTGGTACGATGGCGAACGATGAGAGCATCAGCATCGGAAACTTTCTCAAGCAGCGCCTCGCGATCTTCCACAAGCGCCGGGTCGTATTCTACGTCGAAGGATGGACCAAATCCCTCAAGCGCTTCTTCATCCATGAATTCCGTGATGACCACACGCATGTTCGAAACCAAACCTTCTTTGCCCACTCACGACGCCCATCTAACTGCAGACGCTGACACAATCAGTGTCGCAGCCAGCGAAATGCAACGCAAGATGATGTGAAACCCCTGAAATCTCCGGAGATTGTGTTTTGCAACGAGACATCTGCGCTCACCCAAAACACAAGCCTCGACCCAAATGAGAAGCGCAGCACGCTCATACAAGCGGTTGAAAAGAATATCTTGAAAAAAAATAACCCGTCACGTTACGCAGTCTGTCGAAAAGCGAACGCACACAACGCGAAAAATTAGAACGATTTCTCTGCGGGATATCGGAAAGATCGCCTATATGTCGCCGGAACGCGAGAAGGACTAACAGAATGCCGCTTACCCATTTGCAACGCCTTGAAGCGGAGAGCATCCACATCATGCGCGAGGTCGTTGCCGAGGTGGAACGCCCGGTCATGCTCTATTCGATCGGCAAAGATTCCGCCGTCATGCTGCACATTGCGCAAAAGGCTTTTTTCCCAGGCCCCCTGCCCTTTCCACTTCTCCATGTCGACACGACCTGGAAGTTCCGGGAGATGATTTCGTTCCGGGATAATCTCGCGAAGGAGCTTGGCGTTGATCTGATCGTCCACATCAACGAAGACGGTGTGAAGCAGAATGTGAATCCTTTCAGCCATGGATCGGCGGTTCACACGGACATTATGAAGACGCAGGCTCTGAAACAGGCCCTGGATCACCACGGATTCGATGCCGCTTTCGGTGGTGCCAGGCGTGATGAAGAAAAATCGCGCGCCAAGGAACGTATCTTTTCGTTCCGGACCGCCCAGCACCGCTGGGATCCGAAGAACCAACGTCCCGAGCCCTGGGCGCTCTACAATGCCCGCATGCACGAAGGGGAGAGCATCCGCGTCTTCCCGCTTTCCAACTGGACCGAGCTCGACATCTGGCAATATATCTATCTGGAAAACATCCCGATCGTGCCGCTCTATTACGCGGCAAAGCGCCCGGTGGTTGAGCGCGGCGGGACCTTGATAATGGTCGACGATGAACGCATGCCTCTCCACGAAGGGGAAGTGCCGGTCGAAAAAATGGTCCGCTTCCGCACGCTCGGCTGCTATCCGCTCACCGGTGCGATTGAGAGCGGCGCAGACTCGCTGATAGCGATCATTCAGGAAATGCTCCTGACAACCCAGTCGGAACGCCAGGGGCGTGTGATCGACCACGACCAGTCGGCGTCGATGGAAAAGAAAAAGCAGGAAGGATATTTCTAAAGCGATGGCTCACAAATCTGATCTGATCGCCGAAGATATCGAGGGCTATCTTCGCGCCCATGAGACAAAGTCTCTTCTGCGTTTTATTACCTGCGGCTCGGTCGATGACGGCAAATCAACCCTGATCGGTCGGCTTCTCTATGAATCAAAGCTCGTTTTCGAAGATCACCTCGCGGCGCTTGAAGCGGATTCGAAAAAGGTCGGCACGCAGGGTGATCAACTCGACTTTGCCCTCCTCGTAGACGGACTGGCCGCAGAACGCGAGCAAGGGATTACAATCGACGTCGCCTACCGGTTCTTCTCAACCGAATACCGCAAGTTCATTGTCGCTGACACGCCAGGCCATGAGCAATACACTCGCAATATGGCGACCGGCGCATCGACGGCTGATCTTGCCGTTCTGATGATCGACGCCCGCAAAGGAGTGCTCACGCAAACGCGCCGCCATTCTTACATCGTCAATCTCCTCGGGGTCCGGCATCTGGTTCTGGCAGTCAACAAGATGGACCTTGTCGATTATTCAAAGGACCGGTTTGACGAGATTGTCGAAGACTATCTGGCATTCGCCGATCAAATAGGGATTTCCCGCGACCGTATCGTCTCTATTCCAATGTCAGCGCTTGCGGGGGACAACATTACGGAACGCAGTGCCACAATGGACTGGTATTTCGGCGCAACGCTCATGGCGCATCTGGAAAGCGTTGAGATCGACCGCGACGACGAGACTCTTCCCTTCCGCATGCCTGTCCAATGGGTCAACAGACCCAACCTCGATTTCAGGGGTTTTTCAGGCCTTGTTGGAAGCGGCACAATCAGGGTCGGCGATGATATCCGCGCGCTCCCTTCCGGGAAGACGAGCACCGTTAAAAGGATTGTTCTTCCGGGAAGGCCGGGCGAAGAAAGCGATCTTAAAGAAGCTGTGGCCCATCAGTCCGTGACGCTCACCCTCAGCGATGAAATCGATATTTCCCGAGGCGATGTCATTTGCGCTGCAAGCGAACCTGCAGAGGTTGCCGACCAATTCAGGGCAACCCTCCTCTGGATGGACGGCGACGACATGTTGCCCGGGCGAACCTATCTGATGAAGACCGGCGCCAAGACTGTCCAGGCAACTGTTGCAGCGCCCCGCCATGTCATTGACGTCAACTCACTTGAGAAGCTTGCGGCAAAGACGATGACTCTCAACGCCATCGGCAGCTGCAATCTGGCGCTCGATCAGGCAATTGCCTTTGATCCCTATGGCGACAACCGGTATATGGGAAGCTTCATTCTGATCGACAGAATGACGAACCGAACGGTCGCTATGGGCTTCCTCAAATTCGCCCTGCGGCGCGCGTCGAACATCCACCGTCAGGCACTCGATGTAAACGAGGCTGCCCGCGCTGAGCAGAAGGGCCAGCGGCCGGTGGTTCTCTGGTTTACCGGCCTTTCCGGTTCCGGAAAATCGACAATTGCGAACGCGCTCGAAAAGCGCTTGTTCGCCATGGGCCGCCACACAATGATCCTCGACGGCGACAATGTTCGCCATGGTTTAAACCGGGATCTTGGGTTCACGGAAGCCGACCGGGTGGAGAACATCCGGCGCGTTGCCGAAGTCTCGGGCCTTATGGTCGAAGCGGGATTGATCACCCTTGTGTCCTTCATCTCCCCCTTCCGCTCAGAGCGCGACATGGCGCGCGAGCGTATTGGCGACGGGCAATTCTTCGAAATCTATGTGAACACGCCGTTGGCCGTGGCTGAAGATCGCGACGTTAAGGGGCTTTACAAGAAAGCGCGAGCCGGAGAGATCAAGAATTTCACCGGCATCGATTCACCTTACGAGCCGCCGGAAAATCCGGAAATCGTCATCGACACAGTCGATCAAAGCCCGGAAGAGGCCGCCGAACAGATTATCGCAATCCTCAAAGACCAGGGGGTCCTGCCGGAATAACCCGGTTTTCGCGGACAATCAGCAGGAACCCTGGATCTTGGTCTCGGTCACCTTGCCGAATTCATCGAGCCGGTAGCGGACTTTTTGGCCCTTCTTACATCCGAAGGCGAAAATCCGGAGCTTCTTGACGCCGTCCTGAACGAAATTGTTGTGTATGTTCGTGATGGACGGCCCAGTGCAAGGACCACGCACGGTTTCGCCAAGAAAATCACCGGACAGACTGACCTTGAGGAGAACACGTTTTTTCTCACGGCAGGCATCAATCTCATATGTGTTAGAGACCTTCTTAACTCGGACGCGGCGATAGCCTTCCGATTTAACGAGCTCTGCAACATCACCCCGCGACAGCCGCTCCACGCAAATCCCAAGATCACGCTCACCGATAAAACGTCCAAAACGGGTCAACTGAAGTTCGACCCGGCGACCATCCTTGCAGGCTTCGGCACCATATCGCGGCAGCTCTGGATCGATAACAGCAACGCGGGAATAACCTTTCGACGCGAGAAAACGCTGTAGATCGGCGGCCTTCAGAGGTGGCGCACATTTTCCAATTGGAATTGTGCGACGAACCTCGGCAAAGCGGGTGAGAAGCAACTCTACCCGCTGATTGTTCTTACAGGCTTCAGCTTTATACCAGGGAAGCTGCCTGTCGGTGAAACGAATGCGGTTGTACCCTTGGTCCTTCAGGGCCTGCTCGATATCGTTCGGCTCCAGGATCGTCGCACACCGTCCGATCTGGCGCGCGCGTGTCACGTCGCCAAACTGGCTGACAGCAAGGCGCATACGCTGCTTATTGCGGCAAACAAGAGCAATGAAACCGGAATTACGGGGCTCGACGAGAACTCTGCTGAAACCTTGTCGCGTAAGTTTCTCCCGCACATAGGCGGCCCCTACGCTTTGCCGGCAGGGACCGGTCGGCGCGCTTTGTGCGATCCTGCCATTGTTCAAGATCGTGACCTCATAGCGCGTCTCTTTGAGGCAGGCGCGTGCTTTTGCACCCTTCAGGCCAACACGGAAGACTTCGATTTCGGTAAAGCCGCGTGCTGCCAGGAGACGCCGGACTTCCGCGGAAACGCCGCGTTGAGCTTTGCCGGAACCCGCACCGATTTGAAGCCGCCATCCCTCGTCGAGGCGTTCCGCTTCGACTGGAGCAGCACTCATTGCCAGCGCGCCAGCAACAAAACCGACAGATAGAATGCGCGAGCCATACTTGATCTGTTTCGTCATTATCGCTTCCCCCGATTTGGCGTGACGTCACATTCCGGCAGCATGCCTGATTTTGGAGGTTTCTAGAAGAGCCATTCCACTCAGGATCAGCCAGCGACCATCCACATGAAATATTTGTTTACGAAAAAGCAATACTTCCGAAACGCTCGGTTAACCAAGATACGTTACATTAACTACGAGTGGTTACAGGAGTTAACAATGTCTGAACTTGGCATTTCTTCATTTTCTTCTTCGTTTTCTTCACTGCAATTCTTACGCTCAGAACGCTTTGAAGCGACACGAGAAGAAAGCGGACAACAGACGCGCGAATCCGAGCGGACAGGCTCGAACCGGGAAGCACCGGGACAATTGGCGCGTACCGCCATTTCAGAATTGCAAGCTGCCGGTGCCGAGCTTCCAAGAAATGCCCAAGGGTTTTTTGCATCGAACTTCGCATCTGGCGGTATCGATTTGGGCGCACTATTGGACGTTCAGGGCGAAAGCGAAGACGCGCCAGAAGCATCCGCCACGACAATCTCAAGCGAAACAAGAGCGTTTTCGTTTGAATTTGAACAATCCTCGGCTTTTCGCGATATCAGCCTGAGCCTTTCATTTGAATCGTCGACCCAATCAGTGACCAGTGGCTTTGGAACCGCGGGCGATTTCTTTGAAGACTTTGACGATGATCTACTGTCTTTTGCCGAAACCTTCCTATCGGGTGGTGACGCGGACGATGCCGAAGAAGCCGAAGACATCGATGACGACACGCTTGCAAGTTTCACAACGCAATCCCGCGAGGTCGCATTTGAGTTTGAAGCATCAAGCCCTCAGCGAGAAGTTGCTTTCAGTTTCTCATTCAGTTCTTTTGAAAGCAGTTTCTCCATCGCTAGTCTGAGTGAAGAAGCACCTGTTACCGCACCGCCGGAAGTTCTCGAAGAACCGGTCGTGGCTGAAGAACCCGTGATCGCGGAAGAACCTGCAGTGGCTGATGAGCCCGTCGTAGCCACCCCCGTCATCGACGAGGAACCGGTTGTAGCGGAAGCCCCGGAGATCACGGAAGAACCGGTCATCATTGAAGAGCCTGTTGTCGCCGAAACGCCGACGGCGTCCGAAGAGCCTGTTCCGGCAATCTCCGAAGAAGCAGACAACCGTCCCCTATCCTTCTTCCAGGCTTTGACATTCACTCAGGAATTCTCACTCACCATTGAGACGAGTGAGCAGACCATCACCCTGACGGAAAGCAGATCCGTGACGGAAACCACAGCGGTCAGCGAAGAACCGTTTGAAGTCGATGACCAGGATGCACCGGTTCCAGGCGTAGTGCTGCCTGAAAGTCTGATCGATGAAAGCCTGCTTGATGCGTTGCAAAACGAGGCTCGCAACCAGTCTGAAGAGACCGATCCATCCGTTGAACTGCTCGATGGCTAAATTAATTTCGTGAGGGGATAGGCGTTGGCGGCGACCTAACGGATTGTCAGGCCGCAGCAGGTTTGATCAAACGGGAAGCAGAGATCTGATCAGGCTCGAGCAAGCCCCAGTAGCTGCGCCATATCTTTCATGAAGACTTTGATATGGGCGAGCGGATCGCGGCGCACGAGTTCTTTGTTCATGTAGGCCGTCCAGGTGAGGCGCTGGACATCCTCGTCCTCGCACATCTTGACGAATTTCTCCCGACGCTTGTCGCTGCAATACCAGAAATACTGCAAAAGCCCGAGGACGAAAAAGACCCGGCCATGGTCTTTCATGAACTTGCGGCGCGCTGTCTTGAGCGCCGCCGGATTGGCGGTCATCAGGCATTCCTGCACCGCATCGGCCGCATAACGCCCGCATACCATGGCGTAATAAATTCCCTCGCCGGAAGCCGGTGCCACGACGCCCGCGGCATCCCCACAAACGATGAGGTCTTTTCCGTTATCCCATCGCTTGATCGGTTTCATCGGGATCGGAGCCCCTTCGGTCCGCACTGTCTTCATCTGATTGAGGCCAGTATCGGCTCTCAAGGTCCGTACAGCGCTTCTCAACGAAAACCCTTTGTTGGCTGAGCCGACGCCGATGCTCGCTGTCTTGCCGTGCGGAAAGACCCAGGCGTAGAAATCCGGCGAGAGCTTGCCCTGGTAATAGACATCGCATCGCCCGCCATCATAATCGACCATGTCGGCAAGCGGGGAAGCATCAGTATCGCCGGGTTCAGTGGAGACGATTTCGTGGTAGGCAAAAACGCATGGGGCGGGCTTCACATTAGGAAGTCCAAGCTTTTTCACCTTTGATTTTGCGCCATCCGCACCGATCACCATACGGGCGTGCACGCGGCGGCTCGCTTTTTCCTCCTCCGGCGCGGAAAATGCAATGACAGCCTGTCCGTCAGCATCCCGTTCAAGATCGTCGAATGATCCATTGAATCGCTCGGCACCGCATTCAGCTGCCCTTTCGCGGAGGAATTCATCAAAGACTTCGCGGTCCACCATGCCCACATAACCGCCGTCAATCGGCATATCGACCGTTTTGTCCGATGGAGCGATCATCCGTGCTGACGATATCCGCGCGCAAAGTAGGCGTGGTGGGATATCAAAGTCGCGGATGAGACGCGGCGGGATGGCACCGCCGCAGGGCTTGATACGTCCTGGCTTATCGATGAGGAGTACCGAATATCCGCGGATAGCCAGATCCTGGGCCGCCGTTGCACCGGAAGGCCCCCCACCGATCACGACAACATCGTAGGTATCCTTCGAGACCGCCGGGACAAAGCCATTCGAGCGGATATTCGTCTGCGTGGCGTTAAGATCAGTCATGGTCTGAAGGCCTCCTTGTGGCCGGAAAGGACGGACGAATGCATGGTCTTGGATGGCGTAATTTCAATTCGCTTATCGGCGGCCGCCGTGGGACTTACCCGCCAGGCGATTGCGGCGGAAACGACGAAAAGCAGGGCTTCCGCAAAGAAAACGGCGGCATAAGCATCATTCGGCGCTTCGAAGACCACCCGCATCAGATCAACGGCTGCCGTTCCGGCAAAAACACCGATCCCGAAACCAATAGCTTGAGCGGCACCCCAAAGGCCCATTCGGGTACCCTCACGTTTGGCACGCCCTGAATTGGCAAGCCCCATCATCGAGCCGATCGCCGCTACCGCAAAAGCGCCGTTCGCTATACCAAGTGCCATGACGTTGGCTTCAAGCGGCCAGACGTCGGGAAGATAACTCCCGATCGTGAGCCCTACGAATGCAAGTGCAGAGGCAAGACAACCACCGACCGCCCAGAACCGCATCGATCCGAAGCGCCCGCGCCCATAGCCTGATCCGGCAAGCGCCACCGTGATCATACCGAGAAGAACACCGGCATGCTGAGCGCCACCGAGACTTGTCGATTGCCCGGGCGTCATTCCAAAAACGATACCCGCGAACGGCTCCAGGATGAGATCCTGCGCGCTATAGGCGAGCATCGATACGAAAACGAAAATCGTAAATTGCCGCGCTTTGTCTTCCGCCCAGACTTCCCGAAAGGCCGTGACAAAAGCCGCCGTGCTCGCAATACCCTGAGAAGTCCCCTCGCCACGATCAGTTCTCATTCCACCTGGAAGACTGATGGCGCGTGGTTTCTCCAGTCCAAAGATCGCGATAGCCGTCACCGCGACAGCCAAAAGGCAGACGGCTGCTGTTATCGTAATCAAACGCTCGAAGCTGAACGGATCAAGGATCTGTCCAACCGTCGCAGCCGTTACCGCAAAGCCCGCAATCATCATAATCCAGACGATAGAGGCAGCAGCAGGCCGCCGCCGCTCGCTTACCTTTGTCGCGAGAAGGGCTAGAAGATTCGTGCCCGCCGCACCGACCCCGACACCGACTAGAAAAAACGCGAAAATCGCGAGAAGCAGCCCTCCAGCAAAACTTGTTGCCATCAACCAGGTCGCGACTGCGGCAAGGATCCCGCCTGCGGCGAGGACCGCCATGCCGCCGACAATGAAGGGTGTGCGCCGTCCGCCGACATCTGCGCCATATCCCCAGCGCGGTCGGGAAAGCTGCACGGCATAGTGGAAGGCTACGAGGGCACCTGGAACAAGCGCGAGGAGCTGAAGTTCAACAACCATGATACGGTTGAGCGTTGTCGTCATGAGAACGACTATCGCGCCGAGCGATGTCTGAACGAGCCCGAGACGAATAATCGAAAACCAGGAAAACGACTGCTCCATCGCGTCAGTTTTTGCAGTTGCCGTTGTCATCCCATCCCCATCTTCATTCTATAAAGTCACCTAACCAGGATCGCCCTTGCTCAGATCGAGCGCAGCGCGAAGGCGGAAATCAACATTCCAATCACGTAAGCCGTCGTGCCGGTCGCGTTATAGAGCGCGGCGTTGCGCCAGGGATGCGCCTCAAGATCAGACCGGTTTAAGAGAAGCCGGACCATGAGCCCGATTTGAACAAGCAGCACGAAGCCAACAAGAGCGGCGTGGATTGGAGCACCCCACATCCACAAGAGCGCAATGACGATGAATTGCGGCAACGTCATTACCAGACAGGCAAGACGGGCAGCCGGATGAATACCAAGTCTGACGGGCAAGGTGCCCACACCCATTTGACGGTCGCCCTCCAGCGACTTGAAATCGTTGAGGGTCATGATGCCGTGCGCGCCTGCACTATAAAGCAGCGCCATCGCAATGATTTCGCCATTCGGTAGCGCTCCCAGAAGAACCGCGGCGCCTGTGAACCATGCAAGCCCCTCATAACACAGCCCGCACGCTGCATTCCCAAGCCAACCGTTTTCTTTGAGGCGCAATGGCGGCGCGCTGTAAGCCCAGGCAAGTAAGAGACCAAGAACTGTCGCACCGGCGACCCAAGGCCCTAAAAAGCTTGCCCAGACAATCGAGAGGCCGCTCCACAAAATGGCGATGTAAAGCCCCCACCGACCCGGGATGCGACCGGATGGAATCGGCCTGTCCGGCTCATTGATTGCGTCAACATGACGGTCATGCCAGTCATTGATTGCCTGGCTCATAGCGCAAACCAGTGGCCCTGCGAGGATGACACCGCCGAAGAGAATATGCCAATTTTCCAGGATCGGTACGCCGCTTGAAACGACACCACACATGAACGCCCACATGGGCGCAAACCACGTAATCGGCTTCAAAAGCTCGAGTACGGCGCGCGGTGCGGGATAGGGGGACGACCTGGCTTGAGCCACCTCAGAC
>JBCDCU010000098.1:0-10811 GCA_039181265.1 Pseudomonadota bacterium
CCCGCGCTTGCGAGTGCCCGTGCCGTTGCTTCTCCGAGACCCGATGCGCCCCCTGTTACGATAGCGACAGTCTCTTCGTTGATTTTCATTACGGATGCCCCTTTTCATTCCTTCATAAAAAGGCGCCGCCGACGGGAAAACCCATCAGCGGCGCCATTTGTGTTTTCGCCCTTTAGCCCGCAGCGGCAACCGCTCGGCCAGCCATGACTTTAACGAGATGCGCACGATAGGCGGCGGAGCCATGAATATCGGACATCATCGCATCCGGATCTGCGCTCGCACCGGATAAGGCATCCGCTGCGAAGTTTGCTGAAAGCGCGCTTTCCATCGCCCCTTCCCGGTAGACGCCGTCGGAACCGGCACCTGTCACCGAGACACGTACGCTGCCATCAGCGAGTTCGGCGACAAAGACGCCAACGAGCGCATATCGCGATGCCGGATTGTCAAACTTGGCATAGGCTGAACGCTTCGGCTTCGGGAAAGAGATCGAGACGATGATCTCATCCTCCTCGAGCGACGTTGCAAACATACCGTCGAAAAACTCATCAGCCGGGACCGACCGCTTGTTGGTGTTGACCGTCGCGGAAAGTCCAAGAACAGCACTTGGATAATCAGCAGCGGGATCATTGTTTGCAACCGAGCCGCCGAGCGTTCCCATATGCCGGACCTGCGGGTCGCCGATACCGCCTGCAAGGCTTGCAAGCGACGGAATCGCCGTCTTCACATCAGCAGATGCTGCAACCTCGGCATGGGTCGTCGCCGCACCGATGGTGAGCGTCGTCCCATCGAAGGAAATTCCTTTCAACTCCGCCAGACCGGTGACGTCGATCAGGTCGCTGGGGGCTGCCAGGCGCTGCTTCATCGTCGGAATGAGGGTCTGGCCACCGCCTAGGAATTTCGCATCATCAGCGGAGGCAAGCGCACCTGCGGCAGCGTCGAGCGATGAAGGTTTGTGATATTTCGTTTCATACATCGTCTTTGCTCCTATTCCGCAGCCTGCTTCATGGAAACGTCCTGAAGCGCCGCCCAGACTTTTTCCGGTGTCGCGGGCATAGTCAGGTTGTTGTTGCCGATCGCATCGGTGATGGCGTTGATGACCGCAGGCGGCGATCCGATCGCCCCTGCCTCACCACAGCCCTTCACGCCAAGTGGGTTTGACGGCGACGGTGTTGTCGAATGCGAGATCTTGAAGAGCGGCAAATCATCCGCGCGTGGCATGCAATAATCCATGTAAGACGCAGTCTTGATCTGACCGGCCTCATCATAAATGCAGGCCTCCATCAGTGCCTGACCGACGCCTTGCGCCACACCGCCATGGACCTGACCTTCGACAATCATCGGGTTGATGATCTGCCCGAAATCGTCAGACGCGACGAATTGGATGATATCCACCACGCCGGTGTCAGGGTCGACTTCGACCTCGCAGATATAGGTGCCAGACGGGAAGGTGAAGTTCGTCGGATCGTAGAACGCCCCTTCTTTCAGGCCGGGCTCCATACCTTCCGGCAGATTGTGCGCTGTATAAGCTCCGAGGCAGACTTCGTGCCAGCCAAGTTTCTTGTCGGTACCGGAGACTTTCACCTCGCCATCTTCAATGACGATATCGCCTTCGTCAGCTTCAAGAAGGTGGCTTGCGATTTTCTTCGCCTTGGCTTCGACTTTATCAAGCGCTTTGGCAATGGCCGAAAGACCAACAGCCGCCGAACGCGATCCATAGGTTCCCATACCGAACTGGACTTTGTCCGTATCGCCGTGGACGATCTGGATACTGTCATTCGGCAAACCGAAACGATCGGCGACAACCTGGCTGAACACAGTCTCGTGGCCCTGTCCGTGGCTGTGCGAACCGGTCAGAACTTCGATCGTGCCGACAGGGTTCACGCGAATTTCCGCTGATTCCCAAAGACCAACACCGGCTCCGAGAGAACCCACAGCCGCCGATGGTGCAATGCCGCACGCTTCGATGTAACAGGAGAAGCCAATACCGCGCAGTTTGCCACGCGCTGCGGATTCGGCCTTGCGAGCCGGGAAGTTCTTGTAATCCGCAGCCTCAAGGCCCTTATCAAGGACGCTTTCAAAGTCACCAGCGTCGTAACACATGATCACCGGTGTCTGATACGGGAACTCTTGAATGAAGTTCTTGCGCCGTAGTTCCGCAGGATCAACACCGAGTTCACGGGCCGCCGTTTCGACAAGCCGCTCCATAACGAAAGTTGCCTCCGGCCGACCGGCACCACGATAGGCATCCACCGGCACGGTGTTTGAGTAAACCGCTTTCACTTCCGCATAGATGTTTGGGATTTGATACTGCCCTGAGAGCAACGTTGCGTAGAGGTAGGTCGGAACGGACGACGAGAAGAGCGACATGTAAGCGCCAAGATTGGCATCCGTCGACACGCGCACCGCAGTGATCTTATTGTCCGCGTCAAACGCCATTTCAGCAGTCGTCACATGGTCCCTTGCATGGGCATCTGTCAGGAACGCTTCCGTGCGCTCAGACGTCCACTTAACGGGTTTCCCGCCAATCTTCATGGAAGCCCAAAGACAGACGATTTCTTCCGGATAAATGTAGATTTTCGAGCCGAAACCACCGCCAACATCCGGAGCGATCACGCGCAGTTTGTGCTCCGGTGCGACCTGATAGAACGCTGAAAGCACCAGACGTGCCACATGCGGATTTTGGCTTGTGGAATAGAGCGTATAGTGCTCTTCCATCGGGTCGTAAGAGGCAACCGCGCACCGGGTTTCCATCGGGTTCGGGACGAGCCGGTTCTGCTCAAGATCCATTTTTGTCACATGGGCGGCAGACGCGATGGCCGCATCGGTTGCAGCACTATCCCCGATCTCCCAGTCATAGATGATGTTGCCGGGCGCTTCGGGGTGAAGCTGTGGGGCGCCATCTGCAAGAGCGGCTCCGATTGAGGCGGCAGCCTCAAGGACTTCCCAGTCGACCACAACAGCCTCGGCACCATCGCGGGCGGCTTCTTTCGTCCGGGCAATGACGACAGCGACCGCCTCACCGACAAACCGGGCAGTCTCCGGTGCCATCGGCACCCACTGGCCCATATTCATCGGAGACCCATCCTTTGAATGGATCATCCAGCCGCAAATGATGTTGCCGATCCCGTCAGCCTGAAGCTCCTTGCCATCAAGCACTGCGACCACGCCATCAACCGCCATCGCGGGCGCCTTATCGATCCCATTGACGCGCGCATGGGCATGCGGTGAGCGAACGAAATTCGCGTAGAGTTGACCCGGCAGATTGATGTCGTCCGTGTAACGCCCACGACCGGTAATGAAACGCTTATCTTCCTTGCGCACCGACCGTGCGCCAATACCTTCAACAGCCATATTCGTATGTCCTCCCGAACGTGCTGATTAAATTTTCCCGGGACCCTGCACCACGATCCCCCCGGCCGTCTTAGCGGCCGTTCGCCTCACGCGCGGACCTATTCGGCAGCCTCGCGCTGACCTCCCATTTGCTCGGCACCGGCCGCGATCGATTTCACGATATTGTGGTAACCCGTGCACCGGCAGATATTCCCCTCAAGCTCCTCGCGGATCGTCTCCTCCCCGATCGCACGGCCATGGCGATTAACCATATCGACGGCTGTCATAATCATGCCAGGCGTGCAAAAGCCGCACTGGAGGCCGTGATTCTCGCGAAAGGCCGCCTGCATGGGATGAAGATTTGCCCCTTCGGCAAGGCCTTCAATCGTGGTGACCGCAGCACCCTCAGCCTGCACCGCCAACATCGTACACGCCTTCACCGCCTTGCCATCGACATGGACAACGCACGCCCCGCACTGCGATGTATCGCAGCCGACATGCGTGCCGGTCAGTTGCAACGCTTCCCGGATATAGGTGGAAAGCAAAGTGCGGTCTTCGACATCGGCAGATCTCGCCTCGCCGTTCACCGTCATACTCACCGTGGTCATGAAAATCCTCCCTTGAACAATGTGGGCGCATCACACTGCATGGACGACAAAATTGCAAGGGGTTCGATGCGCCCGAAGGGTGTGTCGCGTAACCGCGTTTAGACACTCAACTTTTCACCGAGGCGCTCGACAAACGCCAGACCCTCAAGCAACGCATCCTCTCTAATGAATTCATCAGGCTTATGCGCCTCATTAATATCACCCGGACCGAACACCACGGTCGACATTCCGCCTTTTGTGAAATGCCCGGCATCAGTCCCAAAAGACGCCGCATCGTCGCGATTAAGGCCGGTCAGATCGCGCACAAGATTTATGGCGGGCGATCCCGGAACATATGCCAGCGGCGGAACCGTCACCAATTCCTCCGTTTTTATTGACACTTCTGGCGCACTGGTCTGAAGATCAGGCAGCAGCGTTTCAGAGACGAACCTCTCCATCTCACTGAGTACGAACGGGCCATCCTCAGGGGCGGCAAGCCTCACCTCCCATTCGAATGTTGTCTCCGCTGCAATGATGTTTCGCGCACTGCCACCGTTCAAGACGCCAACATTGATCGTCGAATAGGGCGGATCGAACGGACTTTCTTCCGGTGTGCGCTCGCGCAGAACCGCATTGAGATCATCAAGCCTTGCGATGAAGCGTGCGGCCGCATGAATTGCGCTTGCCCCAAGCCGCGGATCGGATGCATGCCCCGCTTTTCCTTTGATCGCCGTCTCCAGTTCGATGCTTCCCTTATGGGCCGCAATGAGGCGCATCGAAGTCGGCTCACCCACGATCGCGATTTCAGGGCAAATCGAGCTCTCCAATATCTGTCGAACGAGGACTGGAGCTCCAAACCCGCCGTTTTCTTCGTCGTAGCAGATCGAAAAATGGATTGGTTTTTTGAGCGGCATTGCCTTCAGTTCCGGAAGGCTGGCAAGGCACAGAGCAAGAAAACCCTTCATATCGACCGCACCGCGCCCGTAAAGTCGACCGTCGCCTCGTCTCAGTCGGAACGGATCAGATGACCAGTCCTGACCTTCCACCGGTACGACATCACTATGGCCGTTAAGAACGATGCCC
Organism: Pseudomonadota bacterium; assembly: GCA_039181265.1. Classification (GTDB taxonomy): domain Bacteria; phylum Pseudomonadota; class Alphaproteobacteria; order Rhizobiales; family JACESI01; genus JBCDCU01. Next base: position 5,001 of record JBCDCU010000098.1, read on the forward strand.
CCGTCTATCTGAGGACCGATCGTTGCAAAGAGGTTAGCGCGCTTTCCGGTTTCATCGTGCGAAAGCTCTGCTTCAATCCCGTCTTCATTCAGAACGGCCATTACGTAATCGATGAAATCAAGATTGCTCTCACCTGAGAGTGTTGGGAAGGCGACAAGCCGTTCAAGAATTTCAATCGTGCGGGCAAGCCGGTCCTGCATCACCGAACAGACCCTAATCGATCACAAGCATCGGGCGAGGCACATTTGCCAGAAGCTCCGCGCCATTCTCGGTAATGCGGATGCTTTCCGTTACCTCATAGCCTGAATCCTCCATCCAGAAGGCGGTCATGAAATGGAACGTCATGTTCGGCTTGAGCTCTGTCAGATCACCGGTCCGGATCGATACCGTGCGCTCGCCCCAATCCGGCGGATAGGATAATCCGATTGGATAACCGGACCGTCCGTCTTTCTTGAGCCCGTGCTTCGCAAGCGCTTCGGAAAAGGCAATGACCAGGTCCTGAGCGACATTTCCGGGTTTTGCCGCCTCAAGACCCGCGGCGATACCGTCCAAGACAGCGGCCTCGACATCCATGAATTTTTGCGGTGGCTTTCCAAGATAAACCGTCCGGCAAAGCGGACAGTGATAGCGGCGGTAACATCCGGCGATCTCGAAGAACGTTCCCTCTCCCGTCGCCATCAGCTTGTCGTTCCAGGTCAAATGTGCAGCACTTGCTTCCGGACCGGACGGTACCATCGGGACGATTGCCGGATAATCACCGCCAAATTCATCGGTCCCCCGCAGCGATGCATCATAGATTTCTGCGATGAGATCGCACTTGCGGATACCCGGACGGACCGTTTCGCGGATCCGGTTGTGCATATTCTCAACGATCGTGCCGGCCCGCTTCATAAATGCGATCTCGGCGTCCGACTTAATCAGGCGCTGCCAGTTCACAAGGTTCGTCGCATCAACAAATTCAACGTTCGGAAGGCGGGCCTGCAAAATGGCAAAAGCGCGGGCTGAGAAATAGTAATTGTCCATTTCGACGCCGATGCGTTTTTTCGCATGGCCGCGCTCTTCGATGAGTGCCGACAAGTGATCATATGCGTGGCGCTCCTCTGACATCACATAGTCATCGGTATAGGCCGTGATGTTGTCGCTATCCATGTAGACTGTGTGGCGGGCACCTGCCGCATCCATCAGGCGCCCCCAGAAAACGGGTTCCCCGGTCTCTTCCACTAGGATTGCCTGAGGCACATAAAACGACCAGCCGTCATACCCTGAAAGCCACGCCATGTTTGACGGGTCGCAGGCAATCAGGAAATCAATGCCGCGTTCGGCCATCGCCTGGCGAACCTTGTCAAGGCGCATTTGATATTCGGCTCGCGTGAAAGGGAGTTTGTCTTCTGCAAGCCGTGTCATGGCGCCCTCGTCGTCTGCTCGTCAAAGATCGCACTATCGTCTTGCAATATTGAAACATTCAGGCGATGCGCGATTGCACGCTGTCACACCCGCGCTACAGGTCGCAAGTCAAAAAACCAAGATAATCGACAAGACAAATCAGGCGTCGCCAAGCCAAACATCTTCAAGGTGAATTTCGAAAGACGGATGCATCGCGCGGTTCTTCACGGTGCTCTTGTAATGGCAGAATAAAAAGCGCCAGAACGGCTGGATGATGACGGCTGAATCGCGAAGGATTGTCTGAATGTCGACCATCAACTCACGTCGCTCGTCTGCGTCGGTAATGCCGAGCGCAAGCGTCAGTTTTTCGTCAAATTCCGCATCAGAAAATCCGGTTTCATTCCATGTCTCATTGGAACGGTAAGCGAGGGCGAGTACCTGAACACCGAGCGGCCGCATGTTCCACTCCGTGACTGAGAACGGAAAAGACCGCCAGTTTGCCCAGAATTCGCTACCGGGAAGGGCCTTCCGCGAAACCTTGACGCCCGCTTCTCGCAGTTTTCCTGCGATAATGTCAGCTGTGTTTTTTTGCCAGCCGCCGTCAATTGAGATCAGCTCATGTTCGAAGTCTTCCATGTGGGCGGCATTCATCAATGCATGCGACAATTGCAGATCGCGCCCCGCTTCCGGGATTTTGGCGTATTCCGGGTGGATCGGCGCAACGTGATGGTTTTCCGCGACCTGACCAAGACCCGCAATACCGAGTTGCAGCAGGACATTGTTGTCGACAGCACGCTGTAAGGCCCTCCGAAGCCTTGGATCATTGTAGGGCTCCACCCGGATGTTTGTGCGGCAAACGAGTGTCGCGGCCGTCTCTATCGACGACTTTTCCAGACCGAGACCGTTCAAAACCGTCACGAAGTCACCGGCGGTCTGATAGTTCATGTCGATCAGGCCTTCGTCGAACAGAAATACCTCATTTGCCGGATTTGTTCCCGGATCGATGAATTCGATTCCATCAAGCAAGGCCCGCCCGCCCCACCAGCCTTCTTCACGCCGCTTGAAGACAGCTTTGCCGTCAACAACGTGAGAGGCCAGTTCGAATGCGCCGGTTCCAATCGGATGGGAAACATGGTCACTGTTGTGGAGCCGTTCGAAGTCACGGTGGACTACAAGTGCCGGATAATCGCTGAGACTTGGGATAAGCGTGATGTCCGGTCTTACGAGATTGAGCGCGAGGGTGTGATCGTCGATCCTTTCAAGCGCATTATCGGCAATTTTCCCGGTTTCCTCATCGACCAGCGCAGACAGCCTTGACGCCATCGAGTTCCCGGCCACTGTCCGATCGCACCAGCGCTCGAAATTGAATATGACATCGTCGACTGTAAAGGGATCGCCATTGTTCCAAAACGCATCTTTACGACACTTAAGAATGTAGCGGGTCGCATCATCATTCACTTCCCAGCCTTCAAGAAGCCGGCCGGAAAACGTGAAGTCCCGATTGTAGCGAATAAGCGTATCGAGAAACTGGCGGGCAAGGTTTCCCATTTCCGGCCAGTCGTAGGTCCTCGGGTCCGGCAGCTCGCGGACATTCATCGAAACGCGCAGAATGCCACCCTCTTTCGGCGTTTCGCCTTCTTCTGCGAATACGGGGCGCACGAGACCGGCAGCAGCCCAGGCAGCGGCTGCGCTTGCACCGAATATGCTCGCGATCGCGATCATCTCACGGCGAGAACAGTTTACATTCCCAAAAAAGGAACGCTCGGCTTCCAGATCTGGATTCCTGAATGGATTCAACCGATTTCTGTCAAACGGATCCACCACGGTATCCCCTCGATTCGGCTCTAATCTGATGGCTTTAGCCAATCACGAAGCGCGGCTGAAAGCGACCAGAGACAGTCATTTTATCATACCCCGCCTTGCTCACCTTTGTGCTTGATCAAAGTAGGCGGCAAGGACGGATGCAATCTTTTCGAGCGCCAGATCGTCAATGTCGAGATGCGTAACAAGACGCATGGTCGGCGCTTTGCCACTCAATATGATTCCTGACTGCTGAAAATGGCTTTTCAGACCAGCAATCATCTCCGGTAGAGGGGTGAGAAAAAGCATGTTTGTTTCGAGCCTGTCCTCATCCGTTCCCATTTCTTCGTAGGCTCCGAATATCGCGGCAAGATCCGATGCCCGGCGATGATCCTCGGCCAATCTTTCGATGTTGTTTTCAAGTGCATAAAGGCCGGCCGCGGCCAGAACGCCGGCCTGCCGCATCCCGCCACCAACCATTTTGCGATTGCGCCGCGCACGTTCGATGAAAGCATTCGATCCGCACAAGACGGATCCAACCGGTGCACCAAGCCCTTTGGAAAGGCAGAGCGAAACGGTATCAAACGGGGCGGCAAGATCCGCGGCTTTGTTCCCGCTTTTAACCGACGCATTCATCAGGCGGGCTCCATCGAGATGAAGACAAAGCCCTTTTTCACGAGCCACTGCGGTTATCCTTTCGATCACGTCTTGATCCTGAACGTGGCCGTAGGCCGTGTTTTCAAGAGAAACGAGACGAGTGACTGGGTGATGAACATCATCAGCTTTGATCGCGTGCTCCACCGCTTCGGCGGTTACTTCATGGCGTGGTCCGACCGGAAGATGCCATGGGGAGATCCCGCCAAGGACAGCAGCTCCTCCGGCTTCATAATAGGCAATGTGGTAAGTCTGGCCGCTGATGTACTCTTCGCCACGTCCGCAATGGGTCAAGAGCGCGATGAGATTGCTCTGGGTTCCCGACGGAACAAACAGCCCGGCTTCTTTTCCCAACATTTGAGCGGCGGTGTCTTCAAGACGATTGACTGTTGGATCATCACCATAGACGTCGTCGCCGACCTCGGCAGATGCCATTGCCTCTCGCATTGCGCCGCTTGGCCTCGTGACCGTGTCGCTGCGCAAATCGATAACGCTGGAATTCGTCCCTGTAGTGAAAGGGGCGTTGGAGCGGGCGTCATACATGGAAGTCTTCCCTATTTGAGCGATGCGTTCGGCGTAGCAGTGCAACGTCTTTTTTGGAAGCTTTGGGGGTATGCAGGGCACGAAATAATTGCGGCAAATTGTCTGTACTCTCCCTTACATGCCGAAAGCTCGCCCCAAGTCCGTGACAAAAGATCGCAAAGGTTTGAATCTGCAGCGACAATTGCTATGACTACGTGCTTTCACCAAGAGCTTGCCTTAGAAAACAATGTATGGTCGTATAAGGCCTTCGGGAGGAAATTCATCAATGCCAATGTCGACGGCATCGCCGGCATCAACGTCAGTTGCAGACGAAGATTTACTCAGAGCACAGCTTTATCGCCTCATGGGCAGTCTGCTTGCGCGCGAGCCGACAGGGGAAGTCCTTGCTGTTATCCGCGGTTTGCAGGGCGATGATAGCGACCTCGGGCGTGCTTTCCAGAAACTCGCAGGACAAGCCGACAAGTTCGGGGAAGAGTCCGTACGCCGGGAATTTCTCGATCTTTTCATCGGCGTTGGTCGCGGCGAACTTGTTCCTTACGGATCTTATTATCTGACGGGTTTCCTAAACGAAAAACCGCTCGCGAAATTGCGCAACGCTATGCGTGATCTCGGCATCGAGCGTGCTGACGATGTCAAAGAGCCGGAAGACAATATCGGGTCATTGATGGAGATGATGGCAGGATTGATCGAAGGCGATTTCGGAACGCCTCTCAGCCACCAGGAACAAAAAGCGTTTTTCGACAATCACGTAGGAAACTGGGCTTCCTATTTCTTCCGCGATCTGAGCGCGGCGGAAAGTTCGAAGTTTTACAAGCCGGTAGGCGAGATAGGCGTCCTGTTCATGGAAATTGAGAAGGCCGCTTTCGAGATGGCCGGCGAGCAGCAATCGACTGCGGGGGATCAGGGCGGCACTTCGGCTGCTGATTAAGTTTTACCGGGCGCTGGGTCGCCCGGACAGGGCTTCGATGGGGTGAAATGCCGTTCCCATCGTTAGGTCGCACAGACGCAAGACGCGTCAGGTAACAGGTTGTGCGGGCAGCAAACGGCATCATGAGGAGAGTGCTTATGGCACACGAAAAGGAAAAGGCGCCGGATCGCCGGACCTTCCTGAAAATGGCAAGCGTTGGCACGCTCGTCGGTGGTGCAGCCGCCGTAACGGGTACGTCAGTAAAAGCTGCCGAGGATCTGGAAGCGTCAACGTCCGGTTATCGCGAAAGCGATCACGTGAAGAAGGTTTACGAGCTCTCACGCTTTTAAACGCGACACACGTTTCCGGGTTCGACGCGTTCAGCGCGGACCAATTTTAAATCGGCCCTGAGAGGGGGTCATCTAGGAGGATAGTATGCTTAGGAAGAAGACAGGTGGGGTTGCGAATGGCCCCCGTTTGTCATCTGCCATCGCAGAACTGGCAAACGCCGGCATGGACCGCCG
>JBCDCU010000099.1:0-10756 GCA_039181265.1 Pseudomonadota bacterium
GGCCGAGCGAGAAACGTCCCCGATCTTGTTTTCTGCCATGGAGGATGCACCTGAGAGGCTCCCAGCCACGTCGGACAGTGTTGTCGCTGCCGATCGAACAGCGTCCAGTTGACGGCTTACCTCGGCACGGAAGCTTTCGATGAGGTTGGTTGATCTTGCTTCAGCGCTGTTTCGGCTGCTGAGCAGGGCTTCGAGGTTATCCGTCGATTGACGGGCATCGTTTTGCGCAGCGTCCGCCGCAGCGCGCGCTTCTTCCGATTTCCGGACTGCGCTGTTGAGCCACACCGCAAGGCTGATCAGAAAGCCGGTTTGAATGACAACGATTACGGCATGAAGGACGACCCGTCCGAAATCTGCACCATCAGGGAAAACCGCGTAAGGATAGGCGAAATTCAACGTCAGGTGATGAACAGCAACAATGCCTGAATAGATGAGAATTGCGCGCCAGTCGCACCAGGTCGCAGCAATTGCGAGAGCTGCGAAGAAATACATGTGCATATCAATTTGATATGTCGTGCCTCCGGCGGCGGCGACAAGAACTGCCACGAGACCCGCAAGCGCAGCCGTTGATAAATATCGGGTTATCGGGGCAATGTTTTCTTTTGCGTATGAGAGGGTCGGCACAGCTACCAAAATGGCACTTAACCCAATGAAAATCAGAAGGTTTTTCCCGGTCAAAGCGGCTGTAATCGCGATCGCCACGACGTTTAGCCATAAAAAAGCGATGATGACTTTGCCGAGACGTTGCCGGAGATCATCGATACCTTGCAAAGAAGACGCCTTGTCTGAGGCGGTCATAGTATTCATTTTCAGTGCTCCTGAACATTCAAACGCTAAGCCCGCCGAAACAGGCGATGTAGAGTGAGCCATCAAGAACAAGCCATGCACCACTTTCGTAGAGTGCATTGATGAGGCCATCCTGATAGCCAAAAGAATTCGCGGCGAGCGCAAGCGATGGGGTCAATCCTTCGCCGACAAAGGCCGCTGGGCTATTTGCAATGACATGAAAGGCGGAGTTGGTTTCGAACGGGGAGGCGATAACAAGAAGGTAACCGTCCGGCTTCGGAAGGAGGGCAAGAGCTGCGCTTGCTATGACCGTAAAGGCGATAAAGCCAGCGAGAACGAGCCATTGATTCCCAGAAAGATGTGCGTTTCCCACGACAACGGTTCCGATCCGACCTCTACGCTCAGGAAGCTAGTCAGTCAGCCTTAATAAGATGATAATCGAGCCCCGTTTTGCGCCGTCCGAAAGACCAAATTTACGGCTCTTTTCTTTCGCGCCCAGAGCGGTAAGCTCATCAGTGGAAGACAATGAAGTCTTCCTGCACTCGGTGACCGAAATCGGAGGACTGCGCCATGCGGCTGAACGTGACCCATAAAACCGTCTACCGCTATGATGAACCGGTCGGTTATGCGCTTCAGCAATTACGGTTGATGCCGAAGAATTCCAACGGACAAAACGTGCTCTCCTGGTCGACGCGGGTTGAAGGGGGACGGAAAGAGCTCTCGTACACCGATCAGCATCGCAACCATGTTGAACTCATCAGCGCCGAACCGGATACCCAACAGATTACCGTCTTGTGCGAGGGTGAGGTTGATCTGACACTTGCCGATGGGGTCGTGGGTAAGCATATCGGGCTCGCACCGCTCTGGTACTACATGCGGACAACCCCTTTGACGTCTCCAGGCAGTGCTCTGCGGAAATTTGTCCGTGAGCTGCCGAAATCGGAGGACGGCGACATCGCGTTCCTCCACGCACTCATGGCGGCGATCGAAGCCCGGGTGAGCTATGAAATCGGGAAAACTCATCCGGGAACGACAGCGGAAGATGCTTTTAATGCCGGCCATGGAGTCTGCCAGGACCACACCCACATTATGCTGAGTGCAGCCCGGCTTCTTGGCTACCCCGCTCGGTATGTGAGCGGTTATCTCATGCTCGAAGACAGAGTGGACCAGGACGCAAGCCATGCTTGGGCGGAGATCCATGTCGATGCGATTGGCTGGATCGGGTTCGACGTTTCAAACAGTATTTCGCCAGATGAGCGCTATATCCGCGTTGCGACCGGTCTTGACTATACGGACGCAGCACCTGTTTCAGGAATGCGTTTTGGTTCAAGTGACGAAACTATGGTTGTCAGTGTCCAGGTAGAACAGTAACCTCGCGCCAGGCGGTATCAGGTGTTGGGTGACCTGATTCTTGGTGGGATAGAGTAAGCCTGGGGGTTGCCATGACTTATTGCGTTGCGATGCACGTCGATCGCGGTTTGATTTTTATGTCAGATACGCGCACGAATGCAGGTATCGACAATGTATCCACATTCCGCAAAATGCAGACTTGGCAAATTCCGAATGAACGGCTGATAACCGTCATGACAGCCGGTAACCTTGCGACGACCCAGGCGGTGCTCAGCCTCCTCGATGAGCGCTCGAAGGCACCGGAAGACAGATGTCCGAACCTTCTTGAAGCACCCTCCATGTTTCAGGTGGCGCGGTTCGTCGGGAACACGCTGCGCGATGTTATCCAGGGCAATCTCGCAGGCGGCAAGGCGAAAAGCGAGTCGACGTTCGACGCCACACTGATCGTAGGCGGACAGATCAAGGGCGGAGAACCGCGCCTCTTTCTCATTTATCCTGAAGGCAATTTCATCGAAGCGTCAAAGGACACACCATTTTTCCAGATTGGCGAGATGAAATATGGTCGACCGATCCTAGTGCGCGCTTACGACAGCGCAATGAGTTTCGAAGATGCGGTCAAGCTCATGTTGGTGTCGTTCAATTCGACCGTGAAGGCCAATCTTTCCGTCGGCCTGCCTTTTGACCTGCAGCTTTATGAAAGCAACAGCTTCGAGGTCTTGTATGAAAAACGCATCGAATAGAGTGATCCCTATTACTCGGAGATCTCAGAAGGATGGGGTAATGCCTTGTCATCGGCTCTGAGAACATTGCCGGATTTCACCTTTTGAATGTCGATGTCGCCATTGCAGCGCGCCGCGAGGTTAAACTCCAGAGGACCTTTGGCGCCGGCCGGGTTTCGGCCAAAGCAGGAAGCCGCAGCGTGGGCGGTCGACAAAAGAGCGTCGTCGATCGGCTATACCAGGAAGGCGCTGCTCGCATTCGCCTTCCAAAAACCCATGCAGATCATCTTGAAGCCGTTCTGATCAACACCGCCGGGGGATTGACCGGAGGAGACCGGTTCACTTGGGATCTTGCGGCAGGCGCCGGGACGAACGTAACTGCTACGACCCAGGCTTGCGAGAAGATTTACAAAGCTGCGACGGATGCTGCCGGACCGCTTCGTTCCACTGCGGCGAAGCTCGAAACGCATATCGAGGTGGGCGAAGACGCGACGTTCAGCTATTTGCCGCAGGAGACAATCCTCTTTGACCGAAGCAGCCTTGACCGGACGCTGACCGCACGCCTTGCGGCGCAATCGCGTATTTTTGTCCTTGAGGCGGTAATGCTTGGCCGTGAAGCGATGGGCGAGACCGTCTCATCTTGTCATTTCACCGACAACTGGCGAATTTTCAGGAATAATCGGTTGATCCATGCTGACGCGACCCGCCTTGAAGATTCACGCTTGGGAAACACAGATGCCAATTCTCTATTGGATGGTCGTTCCGCATTCGCGTCCCTGGTTTATTGTGGCCCTGAAGATCGTGACCAACTGGAAGCTGTCGTCTCCCGTTTGCGGCAAAATGTCGGTGTGGAAAGTCTTGGTATGAGCGCGATGGACAACAAGATTGTCGCTCGATGTCTCGCGAAAAACGCCTATGAGATGCGCCGGGATCTGATCCCATTCATTGAGGCGAGCAGACGGCTGCTCGGGATCGGAGGCGATCTTCCGAAAGTCTGGCGGCTTTAGGAAATTAAATGAGGTTTTGCAATCGACTAAGGGATAGGCGCGGCTAGGTGATTGCGCCCATTGCCCATCGTCTTCCCACTATGCATTCTGAACCTCAACTGACATGCGGCGTGGTTCGCACGCCCGCCAGCCCAAAACAAAGGAATGTGCCTTTGTCCGCAGAAGCCAAGGTTCGAAATCGGCTCCATGGCTCCGTGGAGGTTTGACTTTGGCGACGCAAAAAGAGCAGCCTTGACGTGGAAACAAAGGCGGAAATTTTAATGATGGCAGGTCCGGAAGCGGGCGTAGGCCAACAGACGAGGCAAGACTATGAATCTGACACCCCGTGAAAAAGATAAGCTGTTGATTGCGATGGCGGCGGAAGTCGCGCGAAAACGGCTCAATCGTGGCGTCAAACTCAACCATCCTGAGGCTGTCGCCCTGATAACCGATTTTGTGGTCGAAGGCGCGCGCGACGGACGCAGCGTTGCCGATCTTATGGAGGCGGGCGCTTTTGTTGTGGCTCGTGACCAGGTCATGGAAGGCGTTGCCGAGATGATCCATGACATTCAGGTAGAGGCGACTTTCCCTGATGGTGTGAAACTCGTGACGGTGCATGAACCCATCCGCTGATCACGACCAAGGACTGGTGTGAGAGCCCAAACGGAGAAAAGGAAAACATCGATGATTCCAGGAGAGGTCATAACCGCGCCGGGCGAAATCACCCTCAATGAAGGTGCCGAAACTGTCACACTTAAGGTGGCCAATTCCGGCGATCGGCCCGTTCAGGTTGGAAGTCACTACCATTTTTATGAGACAAATGAAGCGCTTGAATTTGATCGCGAAAAGGCGCGCGGAATGCGCCTTGATATAGCGGCCGGTACGGCCGTTCGCTTTGAACCTGGTCAGGCACGCGATGTTACACTGGTTCCCCTGTCCGGGAAACGCAGTGTTTTCGGCTTTAATAGCAAGGTCATGGGGCCGGTTTAGAGACGCAAAAAGTGAGTGTGATTCCGTTAGGCGCATCGATCGAAAGCCACGGCTGAAATGTTCGATATGAACGATTTAGAGAGCGATACAGACCCTGATGAGGTTCTCGCCGGATCGGCTTCCCGACCGACGGACGTACTGATCCTTCAGGGGCCGCTTTCGAGCTTTTACGCGGATATTGCAAAGGCGCTGCGTGAAGCCGGCGCCAAATGCGCCAAGATCCAAATTTGCGGTAACGACCGTGCGGACTGGCATGGGGAGCAGGGTCTGGATTACTCCGGGCAGCTTGCTGATTTCGAAAGGTTCCTGGATAGCGCTTTTCCTGGCCGGAGCTTTTCGCATGTCTTGATGCATTCTGACCGGCGGCCCTACCACCGGGCGGCGATTTCCTGGGCGCGACGCAACGGTGTCGACCCGGTTGTGACCGAACTTGGTTATTTGCGTCCGGACTGGATGACGCTTGAACGCGGTGCGGTTTCTACGGGGTCCCATTTTCCGACCGACGCGACGACGATCCGGGACATCGCGCGAAACGCCGGGCCGATCGATGCGCGTGTCCTTTACCCCGACCGCCCCATGAAACGCATCCTTCAGGAGCTGCGATATACCGCCTTCAATCTTCTTCATTGGTGGCGCTACCCGCATTACGAGACGCACCGGCCCGACGGACCGCTCAAAGTCTATCCGGGTTTTTTGAAGACACAGCTCACCAAATCGTCTGCGCGCCGCCGTGGAGCAAGCGCCTTGGAGCTGCTTAAGAGCAAGAATGCCCCCTATTTCGTCTTTGCGCTGCAATTGAATGGTGACTTTCAATTGCGGGATCATTCACCGTTCAATTCTATGGCGCAAGCGATCGATTTTGTCGCGAAATCGTTCTCAGCGAATGCCCCTGAAGAAACCGTTCTTGTCCTGAAACCGCATCCGCTTGATTTTCGCCAGAAGATGCTGCGCGCGGCAATTAGCAAGGCCGAGCGGGATTACGGCCTCGCCGGGCGTATCCTCATGGTTGAGGATATTCCCATCAAAGCGCTTTGCGAGCAGGCCTCCGGTTTCGTCACAGTGAACAGCTCGGCCGGCATGGAGGCACTCTCGGTCGGAACGCCTGCCATGACAATCATGCCGACGATCTACGACGTTGAGGGTCTCACATTTCGCGGTCCGCTTGACGCATTCTGGACGACCGCGGACAAACCGGATCCCTCGCTTTATGACGCCTTATGCCGTGCCATGGCCGTGACCATTCAGGTGCGCGGAACAATCTATAATGACGAAGGACGGATTGTCGCTGCAAAGGCGATTGCAGACCGGCTTGTTAGGCGCGAAGTTAATGAACCGGGCGGTTATGTGGATCGACCGCCGCGGCTCGAAAAAGCAGCATCCATGGGGGTCTTTTATCCGGAATTGGAGTCAGTCGACGATCAGCGCGTCGTCGGCCAGAACGACAAATTTTTTAAGGGAGACAGCCGCGGCGGGCTGTAGGGATTGCTTGATGAATGTTCGATTATTGGTAATGGCGGCAACGCTTTTCGCATCATTGTCTTTGAGTGGGCCAGGTCATGCAAATGATGAGGACGGTGAGTGCCAGAACCCAAGTACGCAGGTTCAAATGAACGAGTGCGCCGCAATCGAGGCGCACACTGCCGATGTTGAGCTCAGCGTTGCCTTTAATCGGGCACGTGACCACCTCGCAGTGATCGAAGAAAACACCCCGAAAGAGTGGAAAGGCGTTCAGGCTGCCCTCCTCAGTGCCCAGCGCGCCTGGATTACCTATCGCGATGAACACTGTCGCGCGCAAGGTCTTCGTTTCGGCGGTGGGTCGATCCTGCCGTTGATCGTCAATGCCTGCCTCGCGCAACTCACCCGCGAGCGAACACGTCAGTTGAAAGAACTCGCCGAAGAAGGGTGATTGTAGGAACCGCCCGCAGAGACAAGCCCCAGATGCAATAGAAGGACCTTTTCCATGCCCGCAACGATATCCCGTAGTGCCTATGCCGACATGTTTGGGCCCACAACAGGCGACAAGGTCCGTTTGGCTGATACCGAGCTTTTCATTGAGGTCGAGAAAGACCTTACGACCTACGGCGAAGAAGTGAAGTTCGGGGGTGGCAAGGTCATTCGCGATGGTATGGGGCAAAGCCAGGCAAGTCGTGCTGAAGGCGCGGTCGACACCGTCATTACCAACGCGCTGATCGTTGATCACAGCGGGATATACAAGGCCGATATCGGCTTAAAGGATGGATCTATCGCGGCGATCGGCAAGGCTGGTAATCCAGATACCCAACCGGGCGTAACAATTGTGATCGGTCCGGGAACGGAAGCCATCGCCGGCGAGGGAAAAATCGTGACCGCTGGCGCTTTCGATAGCCATATTCATTTCATCTGCCCGCAACAGATCGACGAAGCGCTCATGTCCGGCGTCACCACAATGCTTGGCGGTGGCACAGGGCCCGCCCACGGCACGCTGGCGACGACCTGCACACCCGGGCCCTGGCACATTGGGCGGATGATCCAGGCGGCTGAGGCGTTTCCCATGAACCTTGCGTTTTCCGGGAAAGGTAACGCATCGCTACCAGGTGCGTTGAAGGAAATGATTGTCGGCGGGGCCTGCGCCCTCAAACTTCACGAGGATTGGGGAACGACCCCCGGCGCGATCGACAATTGCCTGTCGGTTGCGGACGACTACGACGTTCAGGTGATGATCCATACGGATACGCTGAACGAATCGGGCTTTGTTGAAAACACGATCGATGCCTTCAAAGGGCGCACAATCCACGCCTTCCACACAGAAGGTGCGGGCGGGGGTCACGCGCCGGACATCATCAAGGTTTGCGGGCTTTCAAATGTCCTGCCCTCGTCGACAAACCCGACACGGCCTTACACAATCAATACGATCGCGGAGCATCTCGACATGCTCATGGTCTGCCATCACCTTGATAGCAACATTCCGGAGGATGTTGCTTTCGCGGAAAGCCGGATCAGAAAGGAAACGATTGCGGCTGAGGACATCCTCCACGATATGGGTGCATTTTCCATCATTGCGTCGGACAGCCAGGCCATGGGCCGGGTCGGGGAAGTTCTGATCAGAACCTGGCAGACCGCCGATAAAATGAAGCGGCAGCGCGGCCGACTCCCGGAAGAAACCGGTGACAATGACAATCTCAGGGTCCGCCGTTACATCGCAAAATACACGATCAACCCCGCGATCGCCCAAGGAATGGATAATCATATCGGTTCTGTGGAACCGGGTAAGCGGGCGGATCTCTGCCTCTGGAATCCGGCCTTTTTCGGTGTAAAGCCCGATATGGTGCTGATTGGCGGCACCATTGCCGCGGCGCCGATGGGCGATCCGAACGCCTCGATCCCAACACCGCAACCGGTCCATTACCGGCCGATGTTTGGGGCGTTCGGAAAGGCGGTGACGGCATCCTCCGCAACCTTCGTTTCGCAAGCATCGATCGAGGAGGGGCTAGGGGAGTTCCTCGGCATCGAAAAGGAACTGCTTCCCGTCAAGAACACGCGCGGCGGGATATCGAAGGCATCAATGATCCTCAATGACGCGACACCCGATGTCGAGGTTGATCCGGAAACCTATGAAGTGCGCGCGGATGGCGAATTGCTGACGTGCGAGCCTGCGGATGTGCTGCCGATGGCGCAGCGCTATTTCCTTTTCTAGGGGTAGGTATGGACGCTCATAAAGGAGCCGCTTTGCGGGTTCTATCGATTGTCGCGCCCCCTTTTAGTGCGGCAGGCACAATCACTCTGGACGAGACCGCGCGCTATAGACGGCGCATCAAAATGGTGTCTGATAACGGCATTCCATTCCTCCTCGATCTTCCAAAAGCGCGGCTCTTGAAGCACGGCGATGGCCTTCATCTGGAAGATGGCCGGATCGTCGAAGTGAGAGCCGTACCGGAGCCGCTCTTTGAAGTGCGCGGGCGCGACAGCGTGCATTTCGCGCGACTGATTTGGCATCTTGGAAACCGGCACCTCGCAACGGAAATCAGCGCAGACAGTGTCCGCATCCGCCGCGATCATGTCATTCGCGACATGCTGGAACATCTCGGTGCTTCAGTCGTCGAGATCGAAGCCCCCTTCGATCCGGAAGCCGGTGCCTACGGCGATCACCATCACGATCATGCTTCCGGTCACGATCACCAAGCCCATTCAGGCCATGGCAATGACAGCAAGCACACGTGATTTAATCCGTCTTCAGACCTTCATGTCAGCGAGTTTTCCGCTCGGCGGCTTCGCCTATAGTCAGGGGCTGGAGAGCGCTGTGCACAATGGCCTTGTCGGTGGCGAAGACGATCTATGTGAGTGGATCTCAGGCTTCATGACGTCCGGAAGCGCGCGCAACGACGCTATCGTGCTCGCCGCGGCTTATCGAAACGAGGATAGTGCAGAGGGGCAGGAGGCGATTTGTGATCTTGCACGCGCTTTGGCTCAACCTCTGGAACGGTATTTGGAGACGTTGTCCCTCGGTCAGGCTTTCTGTGAGGCCATTCAACCTTGGCCATTTTCAGAGACTCTGGATTTGCCGGAAGCTTCACCGTTTCCAGTGGCTGTCGGAATAGCTGCCGCTGATCTTGCAATCCCGCTCGAAGCCGCGATTGCAAGTTTTTTGCAGAGCTTCGTTTCGAACCAGACACAGGCGGCGATCCGCCTCTCGCTTATCGGGCAAACGGGCGCACAACGGGTTATCGTCGCTTTGGAAGACGAAATCGTGCGCCTTTCTAACATCTATGCTTCTTCTGGGTTGGATGACCTCGGAGGGCTCTCGTTTCAGAGCGACATCATGGCATCGAGACATGAACACCAGGCAGTGAGGTTATTCAGATCATGACCACACACAGTCAGAATGGCGGGAACGGACCGCTTAGGATCGGTATTGGTGGTCCGGTTGGTTCCGGTAAGACGACAATTACTGCTGGCTTGTGTCGTGCGATGCGCGAGTCTTACTCCGTCGGCGTCGTCACAAACGATATTTATACGCGCGAAGATGCGCTGGCGCTGGTTCGCATGCAGGCCTTGTCTGAAGACCGTATCATGGGTGTTGAGACCGGAGGGTGTCCGCATACCGCGATCCGTGAGGACGCAAGCATCAATCTTCAAGCGATTGACGCATTGAATAAGCGCCATCCGGACCTTGATGTCGTCTTCATTGAATCGGGTGGCGACAATCTGGCAGCAACGTTTTCTCCGGATCTCGCCGATCTGACGCTCTATGTTATCTCTGTCTGTCAGGGCGAAGAGATCCCGCGCAAGGGAGGACCAGGCATCACCAGATCTGATCTGCTTCTCATCAACAAAAAGGATCTTGCACCTTATGTCGGCGCCGATCTTGCGGTCATGGAACGCGATGCTGCGACCCAACGCGGCGAAAGACCGTTTCTGTTTACTGATGCCAAACGTTCAGAAGGGTTTGATGAAACGATTGCCTTTATTGTCGATCAGGGCGGTCTTTAGCGGACCGCGTCATCCGAAAGGCTGCGGCAAATGTACGGCACACGCGCATTTGGTTGCCTGTGACTTGAAAATGCCTCTTATATCCCCAACTATCTGAAACAAAGGTGCTCATTATGAGGCCTTTGGGACACGAACCAGTTATGTCGCTTTTTACAAGGACACGCTATGACCCGAGCAAACCCTCCGCGCGGGCCACTCTTCTCAAATCCACTTCTCTTAGGATTTGATGAAATCGATCGGCTTCTCGAGCAGATTTCGAAGAGCGGCAATGACGGCTATCCCCCCTATAATGTTGAACAGATTATAGAAAATGGGGAAGTGGCTTTGATCAGGATAACTTTGGCCGTGGCGGGTTTCCGTGAGGATGACCTGGATGTTACGATCGAAGAAAACCAACTGATCATTCGCGGAAAACAGGAAGAGGAACCAGGCCGAACTTATCTGCACCGCGGAATCGCA
>JBCDCU010000100.1:0-10675 GCA_039181265.1 Pseudomonadota bacterium
ATCAGGCGCACGCAAAGGTACTCTCTCAGGCCGCCAGGGTTACAAGGTCTCAGGTGGTGTTCAGGTCAAAAAGGCTGACGGCAAAACCAAAGTCGTTCTCGCCGACAACTATGTTTTCGACCCGTCAAAGAACCCGCCGGACATCAAAATCGGTTTCGGTAACGGCGAAAAATACGCCAAGGGCTCAAAAATCCACGAGAAGCTGACTGTTAAAAAAGGCTCTGCAACGTTTGAAGTGCCGTCTTCCATCGACACCGACAAATTCAGCGAACTTTATATCTACTGCGAGAAGTTCTCCGTCATCCTCGCAGTCGCTCCTTTGAAGTAATTTCCGGGGACATTGCATACTACAGGAAACCGCCGTTCTCGGCGGTTTTTTGTTGACTGACGCACTTATCAGGCGAAGAGGGAGCGCTTGATAAAAGCGCGGGTTCGGGCGACGCCGTTCCGAACCCGCCGCTGGTTGAGGACCTTTATGTACAATCAGGATTCCTTTTTCGATCTCTCCGGGCTCGGTCAGATGGGTCTGATTCTGATCAGCCTCACCCTCTTTGTTCTGACGATTCTTGCGGCGCGTTACCTGCTTCTCGGCAAGCCGATCTGGATCAAACTCCCCGGCGCACTTGTCATCTTCTGGTCGTTCGTCTGGCTCTCGCCGCAGGTCTATTACATGTATTATTATCTCATTATTTTTGAGAGCCTGCCGCTCCAATGGGTGATCTGGCCGCCGGAAAGCCCGCTTGAAGCCTTACAGCTTTTATTCTTCCAGGGCCCGCACAATCTCTCCGCCCACGGTAAAGGGATCCTTGGTTGGGGCTTGATACTGGCGCCGTTTGTGAAATGGGGCGGACGTCGGGCTTAGGTGTTTCCGGTAACACCAAAAATAACCCTCCTTACTAACGCTCACTTCTGTTGCTGCGCTGCGAAAATCGCATTCGGCCTTGATCTCGATCAGTCAGAACACCTACGCGCCTTGTAGGGTTTCTACGCAATTGAGCCGTCTTCCGTTTTTTCCGTCGATACAGAGTGTAGCCATGACCCTGCGCAAGACCGTTGCTTTCGTTATCCTTTTTGCCGCTTTCGGCGCCGCCGGATATTTTTACTGGGAACAGCAGAACGCCTTTCAGCTTCCGAACGGCCTTGCCATGGGAAATGGCCGGATCGAGGCCGTCCAGGTGAACATCTCGACCAAGTTCGCAGGGCGTCTTGCGGATATCAGTGTCCGCGAAGGCGACATGGTGTCTGCGGGCGACAGTCTCGCGAAGATGGACACCAAAGAACTGATGGCACAGCTCCGCTTCGCCCAAGCCAATGTGGCGCAGGCAGAAAGCAATGTCGTTTTGGCTGAAAATCAGATCAAACAACGAAAAGCGGAATTCGAACTTGCCGAGCATGAGCTTGGACGGACCATAAGGCTGCAGGAGCAGGGATTTCGGACCCAGGCGCAGGCAGACCGGGCCATCACAGTGATGAAAACCGCGGAAGCGGCACTCCATGCGGCGTCCGCTTCTTTGATCCGCGCCCAACGCGCTGTTGAAGCGGCCATTGCCGAAGAAGAGCGTATCGACACCATTATCAGCGAGGCAACGTTGGTAGCGCCCGTCAATGGGCGGGTACTCTATAGGTTGGCGGAGCCGGGTGAAATCCTGAGCAGCGGCGGGCGTGTTCTCACGCTTGTTGATCTTTCGGACATCTATATGGAGGTCTTTTTGCCTGCTTCAGAAGCGCATCAGGTCACGATGGGATCGGAAGCGCGCATCAAGCTCGACGTACTCGATGTGGCGATCCCAGCCAAAGTGACTTTTGTCTCTCCGGTCTCCCAATTCACACCGAAGCAGGTCGAAACGCTTGTCGAGCGCGAAAAGCTAATGTTCCGGGTGAAGGTGACCGTCCCGCAGGAGCTCGTTCAGCGCCATATCGACCGGGTGAAAACCGGGGTGAGGGGTGTCGCTTACATCCAGTACAGCACGGAACCTGATTTCGTCTGGCCGGACTTCTTGCAACGCCTGCCTGAAGGCGGTGAACCGCAGACATCCTCTCTCCTAAATTAGGAAAAGCGGGATGCTGGACCGAGTTGAACCCGTCGTCCGTATCGAAGCCGTCTCGCATAAGTATCGCGCGGTAACGGCGCTTGACGACATTTCTTTGGAAATCCCGAGTGGCAAGATGGTCGGTGTCGTCGGCCCGGACGGGGTCGGCAAATCGACCTTGCTTGGGCTCATCGCCGGCGCCCGCAAGCTCCAGGAGGGCACGCTTTCGGTTCTTCAGGCCGATATGCGCAAGGCAGGTGAACGCTACGCGCTTGGGCCACGGATTGCCTATATGCCGCAAGGGCTTGGCAAGAACCTCTATATGGATCTGAGCATTGAGGAAAACCTCGATTTTTTCGGCAAGCTCTTTTCCAAGAAGACAGCCGAACGCCGCGCCCGGATCGAGAGGCTCACGAAGACAACCGGGCTTTTTCCGTTTTTGAGCAGGCCTGCGGGGAAACTCTCCGGCGGGATGAAACAAAAGCTTGGGCTTTGCTGCTCGCTCATCCACGATCCCGATTTTCTTGTTCTCGATGAGCCGACCACCGGTGTGGATCCGCTTTCAAGACAGCAATTCTGGGCGCTGATTGAATCGATCCGCGAGATGAGACCGCATATGAGCGTGCTCGTCTCGACCGCCTATATGGATGAGGCCGAGACATTCGACTGGCTGATCGCGATGGATGGCGGCCGCGTGCTCGATACCGGCGCACCGGAAGAGCTTATGGCAAAAACCGGCACGACCTCGTTGGAAGATGCCTTTGTCAAACTCTTGCCCGGCGGGGACGGTCGCAATCACCGAAAGGCCCCCGTTATCCCGCCACGGCAGGCGGATGGAGAAGAGCCAGCCATCGTCGCAAAGGGTCTGACACGCCGGTTCGGCGATTTCACAGCCGTTAGCGATGTGAGCTTTGAAATCGAGCGCGGAGAGATTTTCGGCTTCCTCGGATCGAACGGCTGCGGCAAAACCACGACAATGAAGATGCTGACCGGGCTTCTTCCGGCTTCTGAAGGCGAGGCGTTCTTATTCGGAAAGCCGGTCGACGCCAATGATCTTGAGACCCGCAAACGGGTTGGCTTCATGTCGCAATCCTTCTCGCTTTATGGCGAATTGTCGGTACGCCAGAACCTCGCGCTCCACGCTCGGCTCTTTCACCTCGATCCCGCGAAGATCAATGACCGCATCGACGCCCTCGTCGACCGGTTCGGGCTTGAAGATCATTTGAATGCCACGGCCTCGGATTTGCCTCTCGGTATCCGCCAGCGGTTGTCGCTTGCCGTTGCGATCATTCACGAGCCGGAAATGCTGATCCTCGATGAACCGACATCGGGCGTTGACCCGGTCGCGCGCGATGAGTTCTGGAACATTCTGGTGGAACTCTCCAGAAACGAGAAGGTAACGATCTTTCTCTCGACGCACTTCATGACGGAAGCTATGCGCTGCGACCGGATCTCACTCATGCATGCGGGCGAAGTACTGGTCTATGACACGCCGGATAATCTCGCAAAAGCCAATGGGGCGACCAGTCTGGAGGAGTCCTTCATCACCTATATTGCCGAGGCAAGCAAAGACGAACCCATTGCCGATGTGAGCGAACCAGAGGCATTGCCCGCGGGTATGGGGGTGGAAGAGCCGGAGCAGAAGAAGCGGGCGCGTAAACATGCCATGCGGTTCAGTCTTACCCGTCTTCTCGCCTACAGCTATCGGGAGATGAAGGAGGTTTTGCGGGACCCTGTGCGCCTTGCATTCTCCTTTGTTGGAAGCACGCTCCTTCTGATCGTGATCGCCTACGGCATTTCCTATGATGTGGAGGACCTCACTTTCGCGGCCTATGATCTCGATCAGACGCCGCAAAGCCGCAACTACATCGCCCAGATTTCCGGTTCGCGCTATTTTGTTGAAGCGCCGGAGGTTGAAAGCCTCGAGAGCCTTGAAGACCGAATGCGCGCGAATGACGTGACGATGGTCGTAGAGATTCCGCCGGATTTCGGACGTTCGCTCCTCAAAGGCCAGCCGACGACGGTATCCGCCACAATCGATGGCGCCAATACGATGCGGGCTGGCACCATCGAAGGTTATGTGGTGGGCGGACATGTGAGCTATCTCGATAATCTCGCGCGCACCAACGGGATCGACCCGGAAGGCGTGGAGTCCGTTGAGATCGAGCCGCGCTATGCCTTTAATCCGAGTTTTGAGAGTATTTACGCAATCGGCCCCGGATCGCCGGCAATCCTTCTTCTGCTCTTTCCCTCAATTCTGATGGCGGTAAGCCTCGCGCGGGAAAAAGAGATCGGCACGATCACCAATTTCTATGTGACGCCGACCGGACGCTTTGAGTATCTCCTCGGGAAACAGCTTCCCTATATCGGGATCGGCGTCGTCAACTTTCTGATCCTGACGCTTGTGGTGATCGTGCTTCTGCAAGTGCCTCTGAAGGGGAGTTTCATCGGGCTTTTCATCGGTGCTGTCGGCTATGTGGCCGCCTCCACAGGGTTCGGCATTCTGGTCTCGACCATGACGCGCTCGCAGGTGGCTGCGGTCTTTGCGACGACCATTCTTGCGATGATGCCGACCATGCAGTTTTCCGGCTTTATCCAGCCCGTTTCGACCCTCGAAGGTGCAGGGCGGATCATGGGCTCGCTTTGGCCGACAACCTATTACATGCATCTGAGCGTTGGAGCCTTCACCAAGGGTCTTGGACTTCCCGAACTCAGCCTCGATATCCTCGCACTCTTTCTCTTTTGGCCTGCCTTCGTGATTTTCGCGGCCTGTTTTGTGAACAAACAGGAGAAGTGACGCCATGTTCCGGATGATCGGCAATATCTACTGGCTTGGCACAAAAGAGCTCAGAAGTATTCTCACCGACGCCGTTCTGGTGGCACTCATCGTCTGGTCGTTTAGTATGGCGATCTATACCGAGACGAGTGCCGTCGGAGAGACCGTCAACAACGCCTCCATCGCCTTTGTCGATGAGGACCGTTCGGCTCTTTCGCGGCGGATCATGACGAGCTTTTATCCGCCCTATTTCAAACGGCCGCAGGAGATCCCGGCTTCCGAAATGCAGGAAGCGCTGGAGCAGGCCCGTTTCATGTTCATTGTGGCAATCCCGCCGGAATTCGAAGCGGACATTTTGCGCGGACGACAACCCAGCCTTCAGATCAACATCGACGCAACGGCGGTCGAACAGGCAAGCCTCGGCGCGGGCTATATTCAAAACATCGTTCTTGATGAGGTGGCGCGCTCGGCCTCGGATGTGACGGATCTTGAACTTCCCGTAAACCTGGAGATCAACCGCGCCTTCAACCCGAATGGCTCGCAGAAATGGTTCCATGCCATTGTCAGCCTGTTCGATCAGGTGTCCATGATCACGATCATTCTGACGGGCGCAGCGCTCATACGGGAACGGGAACACGGGACGATTGAGCATTTGCTCGTGATGCCTTTGACCGCGTTCGAAATCGTGCTCGCGAAAGTCTGGGCGAACGGCCTCATCATCCTGATCGCCTTCTTTCTATCGCTGAGTGTTGTGGTTGAAGGGATTTTGGAAGTGCCGGTTGCGGGTTCGAAAGCGCTGCTTTTATCCGGCACGGTGATCTATCTTTTTGCGGCGGCGGCGATCGGGATTTTCCTCGCGACCATTGCGCGGACGATGGCGCAGTTCTCGCTTCTGGTTCTAATGACCATTATGCCGATGATCATGTTATCGGGTGGGATGACGCCGATTGAAAGCCAGCCGGATATGATCCAGCCGATCACCTGGTTCCTGCCATCGAGACATTACATCGCCTTCTCGCAAGCCGTCGTCTTCCGCGGTGCCGGGTTTGATATCGTCTGGCCTGAATTCCTGACGGTGGCGTGCCTCGGAACCGCGTTCTTCACCGCAAGCCTGCTCTTGTTCAGACGGTCAATCAGCACGAGCAAGTAGATTGGCGGAAAATGTCCGGTTTTATGCGCCTTTGATCCTTGCCCCGGATCCGTTTCACCCGTCTCCTGTTGGAGTTACCAGGATAACCCCTGCGTTTTCCATAATGCCAACAAGAGACGGGATCCGATGTGAAACGGTTGGCACTTTTAAGCGCGTTAGGCCTTCTCACAATTACGCTTGCGGCTTGCGCGACTTTGCCAAAAAATGTGATCGGCCTTGGTGAAGATGTCCTTCCATCTGCCATCCAGTCCGGTGCTACAAAGCATAGGGTCTTTTTTGCCACGACGCGGGCGCGGTCTTCGGAAACCGCCGAATTCTTTTCAGGTGAGCGGGCTGAAGCCTTGACGCTCGGTTATGTCGATGTGGCAGTTCCGGAAAACCACACGATCGGTCAGATAGAACGCCCGCCGGAAGGTGTTCCGGATCCAGAGAAACATTTTGTCGTCGCAGAACCGCGCCTCATCGAAGCACAGGCCGACTTCAAACAAGATCTCGAAAATCATCTGATAGCGCTTGGAAAACCGGAAAAGAACGTTCTGGTTTTCGTCCATGGCTACAACACTAATTTCAGTTCGGCTCTTCTTCGCATCACGCAATTTGTTCACGACACCGGCTTCGACGGTGTGCCGATCCTTTTCTCATGGGCATCGCGCGGCAAGGCGATTGATTATCTCTATGATCTGAATAGCGCGCTGCAGGCCCGGTTTTTTCTGCAGGATCTCGGATTGTTGCTCGCTGATGCTGACGTCGACTATTTCAGCATCGTCGCCCACTCCATGGGAAACATCGTGACCTTGGAGGCGATGGCTCAGTTGGAGCGCCGTCCCGACTTCCAGCCAAAGGGGAAGTTGCGGGGCGTCATTCTCGCGGCCCCTGATGTGGATTTCGATCTCTTCGTTGAATATGTCAAAGGGCTTCCGACGACGAAACGCTTTCTGCATGTTCTGATTTCCGACGACGATAAAGCCCTATCGCTTTCAAGACGGATTGCCGGAGGATTGGAGCGGGTCGGGTCAGCTGATCCTGAGCGCCTCGCTGCCCTCGGATTGAAAGTTCTGGACATCAGTGAAATCGACGACAAGAGCACCGCCAATCACAGCAAGTTTGCGGACTCACCAGCCATCGTTCAACTGATCGGTCGGGGCATCAAAGATGGAAATACGCTTTTGACCGCGACGAACACTGAACCGGCCGTCACGTCACTTGCCGGAGGAATTTTCAGAAACTTTAAGGCCATTCCCTCTGCAATTGGCGAAGGTGCGGGTGGCGGTGTTCTGGAGGTGGGCAACTGAAAAACGTCACTCATTCTGCGGACCGGTCCTCTCCGTCCTTCCGGTCCGTTTCGCTTGTCATCGAAAAAGGGTAACCGAAATGGAACATGCTGAAGAAATTGCTTTGCCAGGCAGACATCGACCACTTTCTAGATCGCACTATTGGACCGTTCTGCGCAGCTTGATTGTGATCGGTTCACTCCTTTGCGGGCCTTCGCTTTCTTATGCACAGACCGACAATCCTGATGCGGACGAACGCATTATCTTCAAGGAGGTGGTGTGCAAGGACGTCATGGGGCAGTCCGGTGAAGACCGGGACAGAACGATATCGTTCTTGCATGGATTTGTGATGGGTAGTGCGGATCTTGGCGAAGTTACCATCGCTGAGATTATCGACGTCGAAGCCGTATTCATCGACACATGCCTGGATAACCCGACCGATCTTGTGTTGGATGTGATGCGAACCGCTCATGGTGTCCGCCATGACCAATGATGCGAGTGGCACGTTGACACGCAGAGGGTTCCTCGTTGGATTATGCGCAGTTATCTGCACGACCAGTGCATTAGGAAGGGGCAACGGAAGAGACGGGTTAGGCCTCGAGGAGACAGGAAGCGGTCAGGTCGATACCCGTTTCGATAGAGGCGTTGTTGTCGCCCAAGCGCGTCCGCGAGGGGGACCGCGCCCGATCCGTCCGCGTGGGCACAGGATCCACAGCAGGCGCGCCGGGACGGCTTTCCGTCGGCACCATCGCGCAAGAGTTATCTATGGCAGGCATCATCATATTCATCGCCCGCCGCACATCCATCGTCCGCCGCCAATTTCCCGTTATCGCAGGTGGTGATTGTTCGACTGGTATGATTGTTTTCTAAAGGCCGATGGATTGAGCCCGGTCCAACGCTTGAAAGCGCGCCGGAAAGCACGGTCGTCGGAAAAGCCGACTAGCGGAGCGATTGCTTCGATCGGTGCGGTGTCTTCCCTGAGGAGCGCTTCCGCCAATGAACGCCTGACTCCGACGATCATCGCGCTGACTGTTGTCCCGTGTTCTGCGGCAATTCTCTGCGCAGTACGCTGACTGCAGTTTGCCCGGTCGTAAACGGCTTCCGTTCGAAAGTCTCCTGATGCGGCTGCATCGGCGACGGCTTCACGTAGGCGGATATACTGCGGACTATGCTGTTCGCCATGGAGCCGTTCTACCATCAGAGCAAAATGGCGCTCGACATATTCAAAAAGAGTAGGCTCGGCGCTCTGGATCTGGTGCGCGAGCGTCGACGTTCGATAAAAGATCGCCGTTCTTGAGCGATTGAAAGCAACTGGGCATTTGAAAAAGGCTTCGTAGTTTTCCACCCGTCCGAGCGGGCCGTAGGCGATTTCAACACGCAGGGGAGGCTCTGAAATGCAAAGAATTTCTCGCACCATGCGTACAGTCAAAGCAGCGCCAACTTCCGATACCCGCCCTTCATCGATTTCATCGTTCGGGTGGTAGGCCTCAATCCAGGCTTCTTCCTCCATCTCGTAAAAGCCCAAGTGAAGACGGTCACCAATGTGGCTCTTGTTTTTCGCTACAAACCGCAAGGCTTCCCGAAGATTGGGGGCAAATCTCAGACCTTCGGCGAGTCCGCAAAGAGCTATAAAGGGCGCGCCGCGCGCAGCTTCCAGCGGGAGGTTTGCACCAGTACCCACCTTCTTTAAGAGGGCCACCCAAATGTAGTTAGGGATGCGGTCGTCAAGGCGCGCATTCGGGTCGCCGAGATCACGGCGGTCAAGCCCAGTCGCGGTCTCGATCTCCTCGATAGTCAGCCCCTTTGATAGCGCGAATGCGACAGTGGTCGCGGTCACCGACATATGGTGCCGTCGGCCAGGCACATTGGCAAAAACTGTCCGGTTTTGTTCCATCACGGTCCTGTCAGCCTCTGCGAGCGGCCGATAACGTCACTGTGGTGCGATCCACCCTTACGTCTTAGACACTCGTGGATCTGCCGATCAACGTTTTGCCGTTCAACAAAAAGTCAGCGATGTCCCATGAGGTTGGCAGTATTCCTTCTCATTTCCTCCGGTTTCGGTTTGTCGGCGTGCCTTCCGCAGACGGAAGCACCAGTAGTGGAGCCACCAGTCCGAGGTCTTGTGACGAAGGCAGTGGAGGAGTTTGAGGTCGCCACCATAAGGCGCTATCCAGGTGTTCTCGAACCCGGTGAAGTTAACGCTTTATCGTTCGAAGTCGGTGGACGTTTGGGGCGCATCAACCTTGACGTCGGTGAGCGGATCAAGAAAGGGCAATTGCTCGCGGCGCTCGATGTCGAGCAGTTTCAAACCCAGATCGAAAACCGCCAGGCCGCCGTGGAAGAGGCGGAAGCAACGCTCAACCAGTCCGAAGAAGACCTCGAACGTTCGCAGATCCTGCTCGACCGTCAGGTCGGGACCAAGGTTCAGCGGGACAATGACCGCACAGAAGTGAGGCAGAACCGGGCGCAACTCACACAGGCGCAAAAAGACCTTGCCGCTGCCGAAGAGGACCTCGCCGATGCCAAACTCTATGCACCGTTTAATGGTGTTGTCGATTCCATCGAGGTGGAGAGCTTCGCGACCGTTTCGACAGGTGACACGGTTCTATCCGTCTATCAGCAGACAGATTACGAAGTCGCCTTTTCAGTAAGCTTTGATGTGATCGGTCGGCTGATAGTCGGCACGCCCGCGACCGTGCGCCTTGCGGATGACCCATCGATAGCGCTTGAAGCTGTTGTCAGCGAACTGGGTGAGCGTGCAGGTCAGGTTTCGTCATTTCCAGTGGTCGTCAAGCTCAAAGAGATTGCTCCCATCATCAAAGCCGGTATGGCGGTTGAGGTGTCCTTCGAGTTCTCCCTCACCGAAGAGCGGGGCCATCTGATCCCGATCTCAGCCGCCATTCCCGGCGTCGAAGTGCCGGAAGGGGCGGGGCCAAATGCGGTTGTCGATCTCGAAGTTTACGTTTTCGACGAACCGACCAGCACGGTGAAGCGGCGTCAGGTCACCATGGCGGGGATCCGCGAAAATCAATTCCTGATTGTGGAAGGGCTCAGCGTTGGCGAGCGCGTTGCAGTAAAGGGCGTCACCTTCCTGCGAGAAGGGATGGAAGTCCGGCTGCTGCCTGATCCGGAGGAAAGTTGACATGGATTTTCTAACCCGCTTCGGGCTGGAGAAGAACCGCTTCACAGTCCTTGCCATGCTGGTCATCCTGGCTCTTGGGATCCAGTCTTACATCCAGATCCCGAAACGTGAAAACCCGGAAATCACCATCCGAACAGCCGTCGTCGCTGCCACATTCGACGGCATGGCCCCGACCCGGGTGGAAGAACTGATCGCAATCCCGATTGAACGCAAGATCCGCGAGATTGGCGAGGTTGAGGATATTGAGGCAATTCTCACAACCGGTCAGGCGCTGATTTATGTCGACTTGTACGACACGATTTATGG
>JBCDCU010000101.1:0-10670 GCA_039181265.1 Pseudomonadota bacterium
ATCCATCACCGTGATCGGCGGAAGTCTGACGCTTTTGATTGCCCCGGCATGGTCGCAATCGGCAGAGCGTGTGGTGATCGACCTGCCGGCCCAATCGCTTGCAAACTCACTGGTATCCCTTGCTTCTCAGACGGGCGTCGACATCGTCGCACCGGGATCCCTCGTGTCGGATCGAACAGCCCCTGCCCTTTCCGGAGCATTCACGCCGGAAGAAGCGGCGCAGACCTTGATCAGCGGAAGCAATCTCGATGTTCGTACAGGAAGCACCGGTTCCCTGATCATCACACGTCTTGAAGCTTCCGAAGACGATGCCGATGTCCTGTTGGACGAGGTTCTAATCACAACGCGGCGGACGGCTGAGGACATCAGAGACGTGCCGGGCAGCGTTGCTGTTGTCACCGGCGAAGAATTCGAGCGATCCAATACAGGAAACACGGCAGAAACCGTTTTGCGCGTCCCGAATGTGAGCCTCAACGGCAATTCGCCCGGAGAAATCAATCTGAGCATCAGAGGCATCAGCAACACAATTGGATCACTAGCAACTGGCCCGACAAACGGGGTTTTTCAAAACGGCGTTCTTCTCAATCCAACCGGCACGACATCTGCGCTGAATGGGAGCACGGTCGATTTGGAACGCGTTGAGGTTGCATTCGGGCCTCAAGGGACCGCTTTCGGTCGGGGTACGATTGGCGGAGCGATCAATTTTGTCACGAAGAAGCCGACCAATGAATTCGAGGCATCGTTTGAAGGCGAAGTCGGCTCGTTTCCGGACGGTCGCGGTACCGCAATCATCAACACACCGGTCTTTGAAAACAATCTTCTCAACGCCCGTCTTGTCGCGTTTGGTGGTGCATCCGACGGATTTATCAATTTTGACAGTATCTTCGGCCCGGATTCGAACACAAACAATGAGGCGGGCTTTCGCTTCAGCCTCCGGTCACAACCGACTGACCGACTGACCCTCGACACTAGCGTTTCATACGACTTTACCCGCCTAGACGCGGATCGCTCCGCAACATTGGAAAGTATCGCGGCGGGCGACCCAACAACGCTTGCGACATTTATCGACGAAGATTCAATCGAGCGGCTTCTTTTTTCATTTGAGGGCGTCTATGACGCTGATATTGGATCGATCAAATCCACAACATCGTTTTTGCGCTCAGAATTCAAGGTCAACGAGGACTCTGACTTCACACCACTTGATTTTTTGTCCGGCCCCACTGACGTCGATGAAAGATCAATAGCTCAGGAATTCAGGTTTGAAAGTGAGAGCTTCTCGCTGCCGGAAAGCCTTGGTGCCGCATCGTTTAATCTCGGAACCAGCATTAGTTTTAACGAAAACAGCATTGTTTCGGTTACGGATCCCGGCGCTGACCTGTTTGCGTTCCTCATTGCACCAGGCGTTCCCGATGACGGGAGTACTGCGGTTACCACGTCACTCCAGGACGTTTTCACTTTCGGCGTTTTCGGCGATGTACGCTGGAACCCAATAGAGCGTCTTGAACTCGCAGCCGGTGCCCGGTTCAGTCTGGATGAGGTAACCGTCGACGGTGAAACGATTTCAACGGGGACCACGGCCTTCCTCGTTCCGCCATCCCCCCTCCAAACCGGGTCCGAAACCTTCACGTCGGTTACACCCAACGCCTCGGTGAAATATGACTGGACCGATGATTTTTCGACTTATGTCGCCTTTTCAACCGGGTTTCGCCCAGGCGGCTTCGGCGCATCCATTTTCGGCTTTACAACCTTTGAAGAAGAACGAGCCCGCAACATTGAAGGCGGTTTCCGCGCGCGCTTATTCGATGACAAAGTGTCTGTCAGCGGAACGGGATTTTTCATCGATTACGACGATCTGCAAGTGGTCGCTCTTGATATCGTCGGCGGTCTTCCGGTTGAAACGGTCACCAATGCGGCATCGGCAAGGAGCGTTGGAGCGGAAATCGGCGTAGCGGTCCGCCCAATCGACGGATTGAACATAGAAACCCAGACCGGTCTGAATTTCGCATCTTTTACAGATTTCACCGCTGCGCCGGACTTCGATCTCGATGGGACGCCGGACGATCTTTCCGGCACAGCCTTGCCAAATGCACCAAGGTTCACGACCTCGATCGTTGGCGACTATCAGCATCCGGCGGAGATTTTTCCCGGTGCATCGGTGTTCGTCCGCGCCGAATACAGTTTTCGTGGCAGCGCTACGATCCTTCTCACTCCGGCAGACGCAACGGCGGATTCTTTCAGCCTGTTGAACCTTCGCGCGGGTCTGCGCGGCGATAATTTCTCGGTTGAGGGATTTGTCGAGAATGTCCTCGACGCGACGACGGTTACCGGAGCATCTCCCATTGCCGTTGCCGGGCCTTTGGGGCTCGATCAGGAACTTGTCATCGGCCCGACCCGCCGCTTTGGTGTGCGCGGCAAGATTACGTTCTAAACACGGCTTAGGGTTTGTAACCTGAGCAGGCTCTGTCGATCGGTAGCGCCCCTATCTAAGATGCGGCGTCTGAGGAAGGTTCGGAGGCAAAACACAGCATGGGCTTCGTTGAACGGCATCCAATTGCTATCCGCTGGGTTCTTGCGGGCCCACTCGCCTTCATTCTGACCGTCTTAAGTTTGGCTGCCCTGCCGCACCTTCTTCCCGTTGGCAGCGGGGGCATCAACCATCTCGTCTACCCGACCATTTTCATCCCGATCACCTGGTCGGCGCTCATTGTCTGGCCGGTCATGACGGAGAGATTATTGCGTTGCCTGGCGATCTATATCGGTCTCATCGGCCTATCCATCGCCATTGTTGTCTTTGCTCTAATGTAAGGGAACGGACGTCGCCATGATTGGAAGTTCTGCGAAGAAACGACTTATTGCCCTTCATGGATGGTCGGCCACCATCCTCGCCATTTTGCTTTATGTGGTGATGTTGACCGGCACCATCATCGTTCTTGAAGACGAACTTGGATATTGGTCGAGTGGCGAAAAAGAGACTTTCCTCCCGTTCGGGCAGGACAATATCGGAACAATTATCTCAGATTATGCCGCCCAGGTTCGGAAGGGTCTTCGGGAAGAATTGCAGATTATCCCGACAGGTTCGGAAACCGTCCGGCTCGATTTTGCAGGTTATAAAGAAATCGACGGTCGGCCTGAGCATTTTCACACGGTTTTCGACGTGAATTCCAAAACCGGCGAACTCATCAGACAACAAGCTGGCGTTGACGGCGCGATTACCTACACCGAGCCGCAAGATTATCTGGTGAGCTTCTGGTACGACATGCATGTGCGCCTGCATGTTCCGGGCTCGCTGGGTCTCTATCTCACTGGAATTGCGGGCATAGCGATGATCATCGCTGCGGTCACGGGCGTCATGGTCCATCGGCATATTATCAAGGAGATGTTCTTCACGGGCCGTCCGGGAGACAGGCTTGTCTCCTTCAGGGATCGCCACAATCTTGCCGGTGTCTGGTCGCTTCCGTTCGCGGTCCTGCTTGCAATCACCGGGACGTTCTTCAGCTTTGCGACCACTTTCGCCCTTCCGGTCGTTGCAATCTCGGCCTTTAAAGGAGATCAGGAAGCGGCCCTTGCAGCGGTCCTACGCCCGACCCCGCCACGAATTGAAGAAACCGCAGAGATAACCGATCTTGGCGCTGTCTTTCGTCTGGCAGAGACCGAAGCAGGCACACCTGTCCAGTTTGCGACTGTCCATAATTGGGGATTGGCAAACGCCGAAATCACCACATCCCATGTGCTCGGCGAGAAACAGCTTACCGAGACCCAGCTTGCCTTTAATGGTGTCAATGGCACTCTTATCGAACGGGTCACTCTGGTGGGCTCGGAGCCGTCGTCGGGCAATACGCTCATTGGCTTGATGGCTCCACTACATTTCGGAAACTTTGCAGGTCTCGCCTCAAAAGTAATATGGGTCCTTCTCGGGGCCGCCATGACCTACACGATTGTAACGGGTCTTTATCTCTGGCTGAGACGCCGAGCGGATGATCCCGCGTGGCGCGCAGGGTCTCATGCGATGACGGTCACGGTTTGGGGCCTCCCCTTGTCGCTTGTTGCTTCGGCCTACGGTTTTTTTGCTGCCGGTACCGTTGGCATGCATGTCCAGGCGACTGTCTGGTCTTTTCTCGGCATGGCAGCGCTCTCCATTCTTTGGGGCGTGTTCGCCTGGCGGCAGTCCGCCGAAACCCTCTCGAAGCACATGAAGCGTCTTGTTGGCATCTCGCTCGCTCTCCTGCCCCTCGTTCGGATGGCGACGGGCGGCATGTCATGGGGCGAAGCGATCGGTGACGGCGTTGAGGCTGTGCTTCTCATCGATCTCCTATGCATCGGGCTTGGTATTGGATGCGTTTTGAGTGCGCGAAACCGTGCGCCGTTAGCAACAAGACAAGATTCGGCGGAACCGGCCGAATGATGAAATCCGATCTTTCTCAGCAGGCCTTATGAGACTGCTTGCCTTTTCGATATCGCAAGCGCTTTTCACTCGTCCTCTCCGCTCGTGGTGGAATTTTGTTTTGAATACCATCGCGCTCCGGGAAGTGCGCTCATGCCATGGAGGAGCGCGCTGATCCAGACGGCATTGATCGCAAGTGCCAGTATGGGGTCTGCAAGGTCGTGGTCGATGTCCGAGACAATCAAAAGTGCAAAAAGCGCGGTCGCCAATCCGCGCGGGCCGAACCAGCCGAAGAACAACCGGGTCGCCGGGGACGCATCCGTGCCGATGAGCGACACCCAGATGGCAAGTGGGCGAACGACAAAGAGGCTTGTCAGGATCACCGCCACCATGGGCCATGAAAGATGGCTCAGCGCATCCGGCACAAGCGCAAGACCAAGCAGAAAGAACGCGCCCCAGGTGAGAAGCAAACCTTCGCTTTCTGTTAATTCGAAAATGAACTTGCAGCGCCCGTCCACCACATGGCCGAAACAAAGACCGGCAATGAAGGCTGCGATGAAGCCGTTTCCACCGATTTCACCCGCTGCAAGATAGGTGAGCCCGGCAAGCGCTATCGCGCCGACGCCCTCATAGGTGTCAGCCGTTAAATCGCGGTCTTTCGCCCAGATCAGAATATAGCCGCCAATCACCCCGATGATCGCACCCGCAAGCGGGCCGAGCAGGATCTGTTTCACTCCGAACAGAAGCCAGTTTGTGTTCTCATGCTCAGACACTTCTGCCGTCAAACTTGCAAAGAGAAGAACAGCGGGAAGCGCCAATCCATCATTCAGTCCGCTTTCAACGGTGAGCGCACGGCGTGAACGCTCCGGCACCATCGCATTCGTCACGACCGCCTGTCCCAAAGCCGCATCCGTCGGCGCGAGGATCGAAGCAATGAGCGCGAGCATGACAAGCGGCCAGGCAGGAAGGAACATCCAAGCCACTAATGTGCCGATCAGAATTGAGAGAGGAAGGCCGATCACGAGCATTCTGACCGGCCAGACATGCCGCTTATACAAGGCTGTCGAGTTGATCTGCGCAGCATCGAGAAACAGAAGCAGGATCAGCGCCACCTCAGCGACCAGATGCAGGATCCGTTCTGCTTCGTGTTTTGGAAAAAGCGCTGACTGCGAGAGGGCAAAACCGAAGGCGATGAAAATCATCGGCGCGGTGAAAATCGTATTGGCGATCCGCTTCGCCACCATGGCGAAGCACACAGCGAAAGCGGCAATGATAATAAGGCTGAGTTCCATTTGGCACGCCTGAAAAGATACAAGCGACCTTAGGTCTGAGCCGCCCGGTGTGCAACGATGCTTCGGACCCGTGTGACTACGGTCTCCTCCCCCCAACGCAACAAGACCCCGCAGAACGGGGCCTTGTTTTGCATCTAAGAGGCGAGCGAAAAAACTTAAGCGGCGAGCATGGCCTTTGTCGTCTCTTCATCCGGAAATGGCAGCGCGGACGAACCATGTTCGTGAACGATCAGCCAGTCGTCACCGTCCTTTTCAAAGATCAGGGTGACACGGCATTCGGGAAAATCGAATTCCGTGCCATCCGGCATGCTTCCGGTCGCGTGAAGCGGTACGGTGGACCATGCAACATTGCCGCGAATGGTGACCTCAATCGCTGCGGTCGGCTCAAGCCTCCAGTTCGCGGGGACCGTCATGAACTTCCGGTAATAGGCTTCAGCTGTCGCCCAATCGGTGAACCCGTCATGGGGGCGTCCGAAGTCAAAAGACGAAAAACGGTCGTCCTGGGCATAGATGTGACGGAATGCATCCAGGTTAAACGGTGCGTCCAGGCTGGTGCGCCAGCCCTCGATCCAGGTGATTGTCCGGTTGGTGATGGCTTCGATGGTCATGATGTTTCCTTTCTCGTTTGTGCCTGAAAGGGATATGCCTGCGCTTTCCTCCGATCTCTAATCGCGTTATGGAACGGCGTGATAACCAGGAGTAATCGACCATGATCGAATTGCGGCTTTGGCGGTCAGTGCTGATCCTGTCGGAGGAACTCCATTTTCGCCGGGCCGCATCACGTCTGAACATCACCCAACCGGCGCTTACCAAGCAGATCCAGGATATTGAAGGCCGGCTCGGGGTGCGCCTGTTCGACCGGCTCGACCGTCAGGTGCGGCTGACCGCCGAGGCTGAAGCCATCATCAACGATATAAGGCGCCTGATCGACGGCGCGGAACGGCTTGAAGCCAAACTGAAATCGCCGGATGCGCAAGGCGGGAGCACGATCCGGGTGGGCAGCCTTGAATATATCGCAAAGCGCTTCCTGCCGGACGCCCTCACCGCTTTTGCTGCCAGTCATCCGGATATTCCTGTTGAAATTGAGGATATGACGCCTGCCGAAACCATCGGGGCCCTGATGGAGGGACGGATCGATCTGGGCTTTCTGGTGCTTCCGGTTGAGGAGCCGTCGCTTGTGGTGCGCCCGATGTTGAAAGGGCGCTGGTCGCTCATCGTTCCATCAGACCATCGCCTCGCTGGACGCAATGAGATCCCGGTCGGAGAGCTTGCTAACGAGTCCCTGGTGTTCTTTGCCCGCCGCATCAATCCCGATCTCTACGACAGTCTCAAACACCGGATCTCGGCAACAGGTATCGCCCCGCGCATCAGCTATCATACGCAGGATCCAATGATGGGACCGGATCTTGTGAAGAAAGGCGTCGGTCTTTTTATCGTCGCCGACTATGCCGTTACGGGCGATCTCGGCGACGATCTCATGTTGCGTCCACTATCGGGTTTTGACGCCGAAATCAGTTTCGGTTCCGCATGGCGGCAAGGCGCAATGACGCCAATGCTGCGGTCGTTCGTGGATCTTCTGCCCAAAGGCTAACCCCGAACCCAGGAAGCCGTCCGTTTCATCAAAAACGGCATCGCGATGAAACTCATCCATGGCACGAGGATCGCGGTCAAAATGAGCGTTTGCACGGCAACCGGCAGGCTTGAAAGCGGTCCCTGCAGGATATAGAGCAAGGCTGTGATTGATGGCCAGATGGCGATCCATGTCACGAGGGCGGTCTTCATCTGGGTATTAAGGCGGGGCATTGTGCGATCCTTTCCGTGTTGCGTTGCACCTGTTCCTCTGAAATTGCGCGCGATGGATCAGGACCGCCAATTGAGATCCGGCATGATCTGATAAACATGAGTTATCGCCGGGAAACCCTGATTACGAATGGTTATCGCGGCATGAAACCTGGCGATTGGTCCGCCGCCAGCATCGCTGCCATTTTCCTTTTCAAGAGACGTGACCGAAAAGGCCAGTTCTGAAACACCCGGTCCTCTTGATCGGGCCTTTTGCACGTTTCGCCCAAATGATTGGAAACAAAAAGGATCTCAAAAATGTCCAGCAAACGCAGAGTTCTTGTCACCGGCGGCAATCGCGGCATTGGCCTTGGTATCGTCGAAGGGTTCGCAAGAGAGGGTTACCCGGTTATCCTCTCCGGCCGCGATGGCAAAGCAGCCGACGCCGAGGCCCGGCGGCTCAATGAGCTTGGCTACGATGTGGTGTCACTGGAAATGGATGTCGCCGACCGCGCGAGCATTGAACGTGCCGTCGTAAGCCTCGATCAGCCGGTCGATATCCTGATCAACAATGCGGGCGTTCTGCCGGACGGCGATCTTTTGAGCCTCACGGACCAGGAAATCGATCTCAGTTTTGCCGTCAATGTACTTGGCCCGCTCACGCTCACAAGGGCGCTCGCGCCGGGAATGATCGAGCGCGGCTATGGCCGTATCGTAAACGTCTCTTCCGACTGGGGTGCATTCAAGGCCGGACTTGCGGGTCCGGGAGCCTATGGCATCACCAAAGCGGCCTTAAACGCCCTGACGCTCCGCCTTTCCCATGACCTGCCCGAAACGATCAAAACAAATGCCATGAACCCGGGCTGGGTCCGCACACGCATGGGCGGTGAAAGCGCCTCCCGAACGCCGGAGATGGCGGCGGATACGGCCTTCTGGCTCGGAACCTTGCCGGATGACGGGCCGAATGGCGGGTTCTTCTTCGACCGGAAACGCGTCGAATGGTGACGCAATCTGGCGGGGAAAGAGACAATGTCGGGTCTTCGACCGATCTGAGGCAAGAAGGCGTTCAGGTCTATGCCCTCCTCTATCTTGTCATTGCCGGTAGTCTTCTTGGGCTTTCGACAACGCTTGCAAAGGTCGCGAGCGATTGGGCTCTCGCACCGTTTCCCTTTCTGACATGGTCATTGCTCGGCGCGACTTGCATCCTCATTGCGGCGGGTGCCGTAAGGGGGCGCCTTCCCAGGATCACTGGCCGGGCGATTGAGTATTATGGCATCGCAGCTTTGGTAACAGTGGCGGGCTCGAACCTGATTTTCTACTCCGCCGTCCCGATTGTCGGCGCCGGTTTTGTGGCGCTTGCGATCACCCTGCCGCCCCTCCTCACCTATGGCGGGGCGCTTATGTTCCGGCTGGAAGGCTTTTCATTGATCCGCTTTCTGGGCGTTTTGTCAGCACTCCTCGGCGCCGGACTTCTCGCAGTGAACAAGATCGAAGAAGATTATGCTTCGGTATCCTGGATTGCCCTGACCTTGGCTGGACCGGTGCTTCTCGCGATTGGCAACATTTACCGGACGCTTCGCTGGCCGCCCGGAGCATCCGCTGAAGAACTCGCGCCTGGAATGCTCGTTGCGGCGACACTCATGCTCTTCGCTGTGAGCTTTCTTCCGCACTTTTCGTTGTGGCCTTCCGAATTCACCGCGGCGCACGCCATGCTGATCGCGCTCCAGGCGATCATCTTTGCAAGCTATTTCCTCGTCACGTTCTTGCTGCAAAAGACGGGAGGCCCGGTCTTCTTAAGTCTTCTCGGCTCGGTTGGTGCAATTGTTGCGGTGCCGGTTGCGATCCTCCTTCTCGGCGAAAACGTGCCCGGCGGTTTGGCCTATGCAACAGCCTTGATTGGGCTTGGGATCGTCCTCCTCAATCAGCGTCGGGCCTAGCTACCGGTCAGGTCCCTCAAGCAATTGCTCGCTTCTTGAAGCATTAACGAAGCCCCTCGAAAGCGGCGAGACCGGCACTGGATATTGCCTTACAAAATGGCTATCGAGACGGCGCGCATTTTTGATTGATTGATATGAGAGCTGAGCGTGGATACGACCTATAGAAATACCGACCTGGATCTGGTTGCGGCCTTCCCACTTGCTCCGCTGGCAAGTCACCTGACATCCGCCGGCATGGTCCAACTCAGCACCTATCAAGACGATCAGGGGGACTGGCATACGTCTTTCGAAATCGTCGGCTATGACGATGATGAGATCCACGCGAACGCCGAGGCGACAATCAAAGCGATGCTCGCCGTTCTTGAGGCCCTGCCCGAGCGCGAAAAACACGCGTTCGCCCAATGCAAACTTCGGGAATTCAATGTCGCTTATGATGTTGGCGTCACCGATGATGCCGATGGCCCACGCGATTTCCGTGCGGGGATTGGTGCTACCACCCTCGCCCGGATGGCGGCGCTCCAGACATCGCTTCTCATAACGCTCTATCCGAACGCTCCGTAGCCCCTGGCTTTGCCGCTATTTCCCGATGTTAGAAGTCGATATGGTCCTCTCGCTTCAAAGGGCAGATTGACCTCAAGCCGTTCATTCTGACACTAGAGTGGGCGCACCGGACAAGCTGCCATAACGCAAGGCGATATACTTGATTGTGTTGACTGATATCACCCGCCGCAAATACCGAAGGTGCTGGTCATGAGTTGTTTTTCAAAGGCTGCGCTCTCCGCCGGTATTATTCTCTTCAGCGTCATGGCTTCGATGCACAATGCTGGCGCTGAACCCATATTGGAAGCCGTGCGCGGGATCGAACGCGATCTTGGCGCCCGTGTCGGTTTCTATATGCATGATACCCAGTCTAAAGAGACGCTTTCTTACGCAGACAATGATCGTTTTCCGCTAAACAGCACCTTCAAGCTTCTTGCCTGCGGCGCGTTTCTGAGCCGGGTTGAAGCGGGAATGAGCCGGTTGGCAGATACCGTTTCCCTCGAAGACCTGGAGATCGTCACCTATTCGCCCGCGATCGAAGATCAGGTACGCGCTGGCAAGACCGAAGTCTCCTTCGACGAAGCGTGTCGCATGATGTTATCTGTCAGCGATAATTCAGCGGCAAACATCGTGTTAGGCGAGATTGGCGGGCCTGCGGGCCTCACTGCTTTTCTACGATCGATCGGAGACGATCAAACACGGCTGGACCGGTGGGAAACGGCTTTGAACGAAGCCGTGCCG